>NZ_JBCNTJ010000001.1:0-529895 GCF_039581215.1 Pseudomonas halotolerans | reverse complement strand
GCCCGATCATGCGATCGGGCGGGCTTTTGGGTGTCGCCTGGAAATTACTTCTTCAAACCGTAATGCTCATCAAGCATGCCGGGCGAATTGGGGGATTTGGGGGCGTAGTCCCGGGGTGGCTCCTGGACCTCTTTTGGCGGGGTCAGGCGCTCCCGTGGCGTCTGCGCCGCATCAGCGTGCAGGGCGGCCAGCAAGCGTTGGCGAGTCTGCTCGTCCAGGGCCAGGCGATTGGCCCCCTCGGACAAATGATCCTGGACGTCCTGGTAGCTCTGGGTGAGTTTTTTCACCAGAGAAGCGGTGCTGTTGAAGTGAGTGACCACTTCATTCTGATAACTGTCGAAACGTTCCTGAATGTCGTCCAGCTGACGTTGCGTGCTGTTAGGCACCGCATTGGGCAGCAGTCGGGCAAGCAGGAATCCAATGGCGACACCGGCAACCAGGGCAAGAGTCGGCAACAGCCAAACTAAGAGCGAGTGTTCCACGAGTCCTTCCTCTATAAACGGCTTTGCTTTACGTTAACGGCTCGGACCTGCGCTGTATACCGCGAAGAACATCGCAATCATGCCAGGCACAGACTTTTAGCTAGACGAGTCGACCCGATTCGAGGTCACGGAGTTCTTTCCCTTGCTTATGCGCGAAACCCCTGTAGTCATTGATGGCCCCGTGGGCCAACTGGAAGCCTTGTACCTGGACAGCGAAGCGCCCCGTGGCCTGGCGCTGATCTGCCACCCCAACCCGGTGCAGGGCGGGACCATGCTCAACAAAGTCGTCTCGACCTTACAACGCACTGCCCGTGATGCTGGCCTGGTTACGTTGCGTTTCAATTATCGCGGCGTCGGCGCCAGTGCCGGCAGCCATGACATGGGCACCGGTGAAGTCGACGACGCCCAGGCCGCAGCCGATTGGCTGCGGGAAAAATACCCGCAACTGCCGCTCACCCTGTTCGGTTTCTCGTTTGGCGGATTCGTTGCCGCAAGCCTGGGCGGACGTCTGGAAGCCCAGGGCCAACCACCCAAGCACTTGTTCATGGTGGCCCCGGCGGTGATGCGCCTGGACGCGCAATCGCCCTTGCCGATGAGCGGCGAGTTGACCGTGATCCAGCCGGAAACCGACGAAGTAGTCGATCCCCAGCTGGTTTACCAATGGTCGGACACGCTCCAGCGCCCCCATGAGCTGCTGAAAGTGGCAGAATGCGGACACTTTTTCCATGGCAAGCTGACCGATCTCAAGGATCTGCTCCTGCCGCGCCTCTCGAATTGACAGCAGTCTGACAAGCGATAACCCATGACGACTCGTACCCGCATCCTGACCGGCATCACCACCACCGGCACCCCGCACCTGGGCAACTACGCCGGCGCCATCCGTCCGGCGATCCTCGCCAGCCGCGACAGCAACGCCGATTCGTTCTATTTCCTGGCCGACTACCACGCCTTGATCAAATGCGATGACCCGCTGCGCATCCAGCGCTCGCGCCTGGAAATCGCCGCGACCTGGCTGGCCGGTGGCCTGGATGTGGACCGCGTGACCTTCTATCGCCAGTCCGACATTCCCGAGATCCCGGAACTGACCTGGCTGCTGACCTGCGTCGCCGCCAAGGGCCTGCTCAATCGCGCCCATGCCTACAAGGCGTCGGTGGACAAGAACGTCGAAGCCGGAGAAGACCCGGATGCCGGCATCACCATGGGGTTGTACAGCTACCCGGTGCTGATGGCTGCGGACATCCTGATGTTCAACGCCCACAAGGTGCCGGTCGGTCGCGACCAGATCCAGCACGTGGAAATGGCCCGCGACATCGGCCAGCGCTTCAACCATTTGTTCGGCCAGGGCAAGGAGTTTTTCACCATGCCCGAGGCGCTGATCGAGGAGAGCGTCGCCACGCTGCCGGGCCTTGATGGCCGCAAGATGTCCAAGAGCTACGACAACACCATCCCGTTGTTCAGCAGCGCCAAGGACATGAAGGACGCGATCTCGCGGATCGTCACCGACTCCCGCGCACCGGGCGAAGCCAAGGATCCGGACAACGCCCACCTGTTCACCTTGTTCCAGGCCTTCGCCACACCCGCGCAGTCCGCCGAGTTCCGTAGCGAACTGCTGCAGGGCCTGGGTTGGGGCGAAGCCAAGAACCGCCTGTTCCAGTTGCTCGACAGTGAACTGGGCGAGTCCCGCGAACGTTATCACCAGTTGATCGAACGCCCGGCGGACCTAGAAGACATCCTGCAACTGGGCGCGACAAAAGCCCGGGCCGTGGCCACACCCTTCCTCAACGAACTGCGCGAAGCCGTTGGCCTGCGTTCGTTTGTCAGCCAGGTTCAGGTGGCGACCAGCACGAAAAAGAAAGCGGCCAAAGCTGCACGTTTCGTCAGTTTTCGCGAAGACGACGGCAGTTTCCGCTTCCGTCTGCTGGCCGCCGATGGCGAGCAATTGGTGTTGTCGCGCCATTTTGCCGATGGCAAGACTGCAGGCCAGGTCACCAAGCAACTGCAAGCCGGTCAGCCACTGGACGTGCGCAGCGACGAGCTGAGCTTCAGTGTCTGGCTTGACGGCGCATGTGTGGCCGACAGTCCGGCCTTTGCGGACAGCGCCGCTCGGGATGCTGCCATCGAGGCTCTGCGCGTGGCTCTGACGCCGGTTCAGGACTGAGCCGGGGCGATTCCGACCATCGGCTCGAATAAGGGCCGATTGCCATTCCCGCGGGCCGTCGCTACAGTGACGGCCCGTTTTTGTTGCCTTGCTAACGAATATGACGCCCCTAGAACGATATCAAGCTGATCTGAAACGCCCGGAGTTCTTCCACGACGCAGCCCAGGAAACGGCAGTGCGGCATTTGCAGCGCCTGTACGACGATCTGGTCGCCGCGTCGAACAACAAGCCGGGCTTGTTGGGCAAACTGTTCGGCAAGAAGGACCAGGTGCCGGTCAAGGGCCTGTACTTCTGGGGCGGTGTCGGCCGTGGCAAAACCTACCTGGTTGACACCTTCTTCGAGGCGTTGCCGTTCAAGGAAAAGACACGAACGCACTTCCACCGCTTCATGAAGCGCGTGCATGAAGAGATGAAGACCCTGGGCGGCGAGAAGAACCCGCTGACCATCATCGCCAAGCGCTTCTCTGACGAGACCCGGGTGATCTGCTTCGATGAGTTTTTCGTGTCCGACATCACCGACGCCATGATTCTCGGCACCTTGATGGAGGAGTTGTTCAAGAACGGCGTGACCCTGGTCGCCACCTCGAACATCGTGCCGGACGGCCTTTACAAGGACGGCCTGCAACGCGCGCGCTTCCTGCCGGCCATTGCGCTGATCAAGGAACACACCGACATCGTCAATGTCGACAGCGGTGTGGACTATCGTCTGCGCCACCTGGAGCAAGCGGAGCTGTTTCACTTTCCCCTGGACGCCGCCGCTGAAGAAAGCCTGCGCAAGAGCTTCCGTGCCCTGACGCCGGAATGCACCCAGGCGGTCGAAAATGATGTGCTGGTCATCGAGAATCGCGAGATCCGCGCCGTGCGTACTTGCGATGACGTGGCCTGGTTCGACTTCCGTGAATTGTGCGATGGCCCTCGTAGCCAGAACGACTACATTGAGCTGGGCAAGATCTTCCACGCGGTACTGCTCAGCAACGTGGAGCAAATGAGCGTCACCACCGACGACATTGCCCGCCGCTTCATCAACATGGTCGACGAGTTCTACGACCGTAACGTGAAGCTGATCATTTCGGCCGAAGTCGAGCTCAAGGATCTCTACACCGGCGGTCGCCTGACTTTTGAGTTCCAGCGAACCTTGAGTCGTTTGCTGGAAATGCAATCACACGAATTCCTGGCGCGGGCGCATAAGCCGTAGGGCGATTCGGAAAGCAAAAAAGGCCTGCGATTGCAGGCCTTTTTTTGTACGCTCGAATCAGTCGTTCACTCCTGTGGGAGCGAGCTTGCTCGCGATGGCGTCTTGTCAGTCAACATCAGTGCTGCTGAACCACTGCCATCGCGAGCAAGCTCGCTCCCACAGTGGATCGTTGCCAGCCCCTCGGGCTCACGCCGCCTGCTGAAACTGCTGCCGGTACTGGTTCGGCGACAACTCGGTATGTTGCCGGAACAGCCGTGCGAAGAAGCTCGCATCGTCGTAGCCGACCTCATAACTGATGGTCTTGATGCTCTTGCGGCTGCCGGACAACAAGCCCTTGGCGGTTTCTATCCGCAGCCGTTGCAGGTAATGCAGCGGTTTGTCCCCCGTGGCGGTCTGGAAGCGGCGCATGAAGTTGCGGATGCTCATACCGTGCTCCCGGGCGACGTCCTCAAAGCGGAACTTGTCGGCGAAGTGTTCTTCGAGCCAGTGCTGGATCTGCAGGATGATCACATCCTGATGCAGTTTCTGGCCCCCGAAGCCGATTCTTCCCGGTGAATAGCTGCGCTGCACTTCATACAGAATGTCTCGTGCCACGGCCTGGGCCACGTTGGCGCCGCAGAACCGTTCGATGAGGTAGATGTAGAGGTCGCAGGCCGAGGTCGTGCCGCCGGCGCAGAACAGATTGTCGGCATCGGTCAGGTGCTTGTCCTGGTTCAGGTGGACCTGAGGGAAGCGCTCCTTGAACGCGTTGAAGAAACGCCAGTAGGTGGTGGCCTCCTTGCCATTGAGCAGCCCGGCCTCGGCCAGCCAGAACACCCCGGTCGCCTCGCCGCAGAGCACGGCACCACGGGCATGCTGTTCCCGCAGCCAGGGCAGGACTTGTGGATAACGTTGGCAGAGGGTGGCGAAATCATCCCAGAAGGCCGGAAGGATGATCACATCGGTATTTTCCAGGCCACCGTCCACCGGCATGATCACATCGCTGAAGCTGTGCACCGGGTTGCCATCGGGGCTGACCAGTCGAGTTTCGAACGCCGGTGTCAGGCCGTGGCCCAGTTGTTTGCCATAGCGCAGGCTGGCCAGGTGGAAAAAATCCTTGGCTTGCATGAGGGTGGAAGCGAAAACCCGGTCGATAGCCAGGATGCTGACGCGCCGCAAGGGCGTGGAGATGTGCTTGGACATAGTTGATCTTTATTTTTATAGGGGAAAGTGGTCACCAGACGGCTGGATCGTCTTATTTTTTGTCGGATGTGTCCAGTGTCCTGTCATCCCTCGCAGGCTTAGGCTCTGAGGGATAACCCCATCGAACAATAATGCAAAGGTGCGTCATGATCCCAAGAACCCTGTTCAGTCCCGAGCACGAACTGTTTCGCGACAGTGTACGAACCTTCCTCGAAAAAGAAGCGGTGCCGTACCACAGCCAGTGGGAAAAACAGGGGCATGTGGACCGTCAGTTGTGGAACAAGGCGGGGGAGGCGGGGATGTTGTGCTCGCATCTGCCAGAGGCTTATGGCGGGCTGGATGCCGATTTTCTCTACAGCACCGTGGTGATTGAAGAAATCGGCAGACTGGGGCTGACGGGTATCGGCTTCTCGCTGCACTCCGACATCGTTGCGCCTTACATCCTGCACTACGGCAGCGAAGCGCTGAAACACAAGTACCTGCCCAAACTGGTGTCCGGTGAGATGGTCACGGCCATCGCCATGACCGAGCCGGGCGCCGGTTCGGACCTGCAGGGCGTGAAGACCACGGCAGTGCTGGACGGCGATGAATATGTCATCAACGGCTCGAAGACGTTCATCACCAACGGCTCTTTGGCTGACCTGGTGATCGTGGTGGCCAAGACTGATCCGAAGGCCGGCGCCAAGGGCACCAGTCTGTTCCTGGTGGAGGCGGGCACGCCTGGCTTCGAAAAAGGCAAGCGTCTGGAGAAGGTCGGGATGAAGGCTCAGGACACTTCGGAGCTGTTCTTCCAGGATGTTCGCGTGCCCAAGGAAAACCTGCTGGGGCAGGCCGGGATGGGCTTTGCCTACCTGATGCAGGAACTGCCCCAGGAACGCCTGACGGTGGCGATTGGCGGCCTGGCGTCGGCCGAAGCGGCGCTGCAATGGACGCTGGACTACACCCGCGAACGCAAGGCTTTCGGTAAAACCATCGCGGACTTCCAGAACACCCGGTTCAAACTGGCGGAAATGGCGACCGAGATCCAGATCGGTCGGGTTTTCGTCGACCGCTGCCTGGAACTGCACCTGCAAGGCAAACTCGACGTGCCGACGGCGGCGATGGCCAAGTACTGGGGCACCGATCTGCAGTGCAAGGTGCTCGACGAATGCGTGCAGTTGCATGGCGGTTACGGCTTCATGTGGGAATACCCGGTGGCCCGGGCATGGGCCGACGCGCGGGTGCAGCGGATCTATGCCGGGACCAATGAGATCATGAAGGAGATCATTGCGCGGTCGCTTTGATCTAGGGTGAATTCAAGATCGTCTTCGCGAGCAAGCCCGCTCCCACAGGAGTCCTGCGTCGATCACAAAAGAGTGTTCAGACACAAATCCCCTGTGGGAGCGGGCTTGCTCGCAAAGGCTTTTTACCAGTCGATCAAGGCGCCGGGTTCGGCTGATCCTTGTGGATCGCCTCGATCCCCGCCAGCACTTCATCCGACAGCTTCAGGTCGAAGCTTTCGAGGTTGCTGTCCAGTTGCTCAAGGGTCGTGGCACCGATGATGTTGCTGGTCACGAATGGTTGCCGGGTGACGAAAGCCAGGGCCATTTGTGCCGGGTCCAGGCCGTGTTCCCGCGCCAGGGCCACATAACGACTGCACGCGGCTTCCGATTGTGGATTGAAATAGCGCATGAAGCGGCTATAGAGCGTCAGGCGGCCCTTGGCTGGCCGTGCGCCGCCTTCATATTTGCCCGACAGGAAGCCGAACGCCAGTGGCGAGTAAGCCAGCAGGCCACACTGTTCGCGGATGGCGATTTCCGAAAGCCCGATCTCGAAGCTGCGGTTGAGCAGGTTATAGGGGTTCTGGATTGACACTGCCCGCGGCCAGCCACGGGCTTCGGCCAGGGCGAGGAATTTCATGGTGCCCCACGGCGTTTCGTTGGACAGGCCGATGTGGCGGATCTTGCCGGCCCGGACCTGCTCGTCCAGGGCTTCGAGGGTTTCTTCCAGAGGGGTGAAATCTTCGTCCGCCTTGTGCTGGTAGCCCAATTGGCCAAAGAAATTGGTGCTGCGCTCTGGCCAATGCAGTTGATAGAGATCGATCCAGTCGGTCTGCAGGCGTTTCAGGCTGGCGTCCACCGCTTCGACGATATGGCGACGGTTGTGCTTGAGGTTTCTATCGCGGATGTAGTCGATGGTGTTGCCGGGGCCCGCGATTTTGCTCGCCAGGATCCAGTCCGCGCGGTCACCGCGGCGCTTGAAGTAGTTGCCGATGTAGCGCTCGGTGGTGGCGTAGGTCTCGGCCTTGGGTGGCACCGGGTACATCTCGGCGGTGTCGATGAAATTGATCCCGGCACCCTTGGCGCGTTCGATCTGGGCGAAGGCCTCGGCCTCGCTGTTCTGCTCACCCCAGGTCATGGTTCCGAGGCACAGGGCGCTCACGTTTAGATCGGTACGGCCTAGCTGGCGATAATCCATCGGGAACTCCTTGGGCAAAACAATCATAAAAGCAGGTTGAATTATTTTTCGCAATCTGCATAATTGCGCACCTCTTTCTGCAGTGGAAGTGATGCGCCGCCGCCGAAGAATCTTGCCGTTGAACGGACGCGCCGACCCGAGCCCCCGAAAGCGTCTGTATCCGGCTGCCTTTGACTTGTCAAAGTACGCACTATTCAGTAAGATCCGCCGTCTAATTTACAGGGCGGCCCCTGAGGCTATAAAGAATGAAAACTTTTACTGCTAAACCGGAAACAGTAAAGCGCGACTGGTTTGTCGTCGACGCTGCTGGTCAGACCCTGGGTCGTCTGGCCACCGAAATCGCGAGCCGTCTGCGTGGCAAGCACAAGCCTGAGTACACCCCTCACGTCGACACCGGTGACTACATCGTAGTGATCAACGCTGAGCAAGTACGTGTTACTGGCGCTAAAACCACTGACAAAATGTACTACTCCCACTCCGGTTTTCCTGGCGGCATCAAGTCGATCAACTTCGAAAAGCTGATCGCCAAAGCCCCTGAGCGCGTGATCGAGACCGCGGTTAAAGGCATGCTGCCTAAAAACCCACTGGGTCGCGACATGTATCGTAAGCTGAAGGTTTATGCGGGCGCTGCTCACCCTCATACTGCTCAGCAGCCCCAAGAACTGAAGTTTTAACGGAATAGTTCATTATGTCGGCGACTCAAAATTACGGCACTGGCCGTCGCAAGACTGCAACCGCACGCGTTTTCCTGCGTCCGGGCACTGGTAACATCTCCATCAACAACCGCACCCTGGATAACTTCTTCGGCCGCGAAACTGCCCGCATGGTAGTTCGTCAGCCGCTGGAACTGACCGAGACCGTCGAAAAATTCGACATCTACGTCACTGTTATCGGTGGTGGTGTAAGTGGTCAGGCTGGCGCAATCCGCCACGGCATCACTCGCGCCCTGATGGATTACGACGAAACTCTGCGCGGTGCACTGCGCAAAGCCGGCTTCGTAACTCGCGATGCTCGTGAAGTTGAACGTAAGAAAGTCGGTCTGCGTAAAGCGCGTAAGCGTCCGCAGTACTCGAAGCGTTAATTTCGCTTCCGCTTTCAAAAGGCGCCCAGTTCCTCACGGAGCTGGGCGTTTTTTTTATGGGTGAAATAATTGCTCTGTGACAACTTGCCACATTCGTGAAGGCCCTATACTGCAAGGCTTGGCGGTTGGGTCGCTTGGTAATTACCTTGTCAGAACTGGGGCTTTTCATTACCATTCGGCAAAATTTTTATAAGTTCAGATTTTTACTTAGTAGACGCCTGATTTAACAGGCCACAAAGCTGATGGGAGAGGACTGAATGAGCAATGACGGCGTGAATGCAGGCCGGCGTCGCTTCCTGGTAGCAGCCACATCCGTGGTGGGTGCTGCAGGAGCGGTGGGGGCTGCGGTCCCGTTCGTGGGGTCATGGTTTCCCAGCGCCAAGGCGAAAGCCGCAGGTGCACCGGTGAAAGTGGATGTCAGCAAGATCGAGCCAGGCCAGCAGATGATTGCTGAGTGGCGCGGTCAGCCGGTATTCATCGTCCGCCGTACGGAGGAGATCCTGGGGAATCTGAAAAAGATCGAGGGCCAACTGTCCGATCCCACTTCCAAGAACTCGGACCAACCGGAGTACGTCAATCCCGAAACGCGCTCGATCAAGCCGGAAGTCCTGCTGCTAATCGGGATCTGCACGCACCTGGGTTGCTCGCCAACGTTCCGCCCCGAAGTGGCGCCTGCCGACTTGGGCAAGGACTGGGTCGGTGGTTATTTCTGCCCTTGCCACGGCTCCCACTATGACCTGGCGGGTCGCGTCTACAAATCGCAGCCTGCACCTCTGAACCTGCCAGTTCCCCCGCATTCCTATGAAACCGACGACATCATTGTCGTTGGCGTCGATACGGAGAAAGCGTGATGAGCAAATTCATGGATTGGGTTGATGCGCGCTTTCCCGCGACCAAAATGTGGGAAGACCATCTCAGCAAGTACTACGCTCCAAAAAACTTCAACTTCTTCTACTTCTTTGGCTCCCTGGCACTGCTCGTTCTGGTCAACCAGATCGTCACCGGTGTCTGGCTGACCATGAGCTATACCCCGTCGGCGGAAGAAGCGTTTGCCTCCGTCGAATACATCATGCGCGACGTCGAGTACGGCTCGATCCTGCGTCTGCTGCACTCCACAGGCGCCTCGGCGTTCTTCATCGTGGTTTACCTGCATATGTTCCGTGGTCTGCTCTACGGTTCGTACCAGAAGCCACGTGAGCTGGTGTGGGTGTTCGGTATGCTGATCTACCTGGCACTGATGGCCGAAGCGTTCATGGGCTATCTGCTGCCGTGGGGCCAGATGTCCTACTGGGGCGCCCAGGTGATCATCTCGTTGTTCGGTGCAATTCCGGTCATCGGCGATGACCTGACCCAGTGGATTCGCGGTGATTACCTGATTTCTGGCATTACCCTGAACCGCTTCTTCGCCTTGCATGTGGTGGCCTTGCCGATCGTGATCCTCGGCCTGGTGGTGCTGCATATCCTGGCGCTGCATGAAGTCGGCTCGAACAACCCCGATGGCGTGGACATCAAAAAGTACAAGGACGAAAACGGTGTACCGCTGGACGGCATCGCCTTCCACCCTTACTACACCGTGAAAGATATCGTCGGCGTGGTGGTGTTCCTGTTCATCTTCTGCTCCATCGTGTTCTTCTTCCCGGAGATGGGTGGTTACTTCCTCGAGAAGCCTAACTTCGAGCAGGCAAACGCCTTCAAGACCCCTGAGCACATTGCTCCGGTCTGGTACTTCACACCGTTCTACGCGATTTTGCGGGCGGTTCCAGACAAGCTACTGGGCGTCATCGCCATGGGGGCGGCGATCGCTGTGCTGTTCGTCCTGCCGTGGCTGGACCGCAGTCCGGTCAAGTCGATGCGCTACAAAGGCTGGCTGAGCAAAATCTGGCTCTGGGTGTTCTGCATCTCGTTCGTGATCCTGGGCGTGCTGGGCGTACTCGCGCCAACACCGGGCCGGACGCTGCTGTCGCAGGTCTGCACCTTCCTTTACTTCGCCTACTTCATTCTGATGCCGTTCTACACCAGGCTCGAGAAGACCAAACCGGTTCCGGAAAGGGTGACTGGCTGATGAAAAAGCTATTTTCTGTACTGATTCTTGCTGCTATGCCTGTCCTGTCCTTTGCGTCCGCATCCGGTGGGCCCGAGCTGGAAAAAGTCGACATCGACGTTTCCGACAAAGCTGCCATGCAGGACGGCGCACGTACCTTCGCCAACTACTGCATGGGCTGCCACAGCGCCAAGTTCCAGCGTTACGAGCGTGTAGCGGATGACCTGGGCATTCCCCATGAGCTGATGCTCGAGAAGCTGGTGTTCACCGGCGCCAAGCTGGGCGATCACATGAATATCGGCATGCAGCCGGCAGACGCCAAGTCCTGGTTCGGGGCTGCGCCGCCCGACCTGACGCTGGTGGCGCGCGTGCGTGGCACCGACTGGCTCTACGGTTACCTGCGTTCGTTCTATGAAGATCCTGCGCGTCCTTGGGGCGTGAACAACAAGGTCTTCCCGAACGTCGGCATGCCAAACGTTCTGGTCGGCCTGCAGGGTCGTCAGGTGGTAGGCTGCAAACAGGTTCAAATCGTCGAGGACGGCAAGAAGCAATACGATCCGCTGACCGGTACGGCTTTGACTCATGAAGCGTGCGATCAGTTGACCGTGCTGCCGAACACCGGCAGTCTGACTGAAGAGCAGTTCGACGAGAAGGTCAAGAATCTGGTGACCTTCCTGGCCTATTCGGCCAACCCGGTGAAGCTGGAGCATCAGCGCATCGGTACTTATGTGTTGCTGTATTTGGCGTTCTTCTTCGTATTCGCTTACCTGCTCAAGCGTGAATACTGGAAAGACGTGCATTGATAAAGCTGTAAACCGTTGCTGTTAATCGTGCGCGCCCAAGGGCGTCTCTGGATGTAACGAACCTGGTCAGCCGGGTGTTACGGGAGGCGCCCTCTGGGCGCGCTCGTTTTTCCGTTTTTCGATAATTTCAACAAGCGAGGAGGATCGCCATGGGCGTGACCAATCGGTTGGCCTGTTACTCCGACCCCGCCGACCACTATTCCCACCGGGTACGCATCGTACTGGCAGAGAAGGGTGTCAGCGCCGAGATCATTTACGTCGAAGCGGGCCGTCAGCCGCCGAAGCTGATCGAAGTGAACCCTTACGGCAGCCTGCCCACGCTGGTCGATCGTGACCTGGCATTGTGGGAGTCGACAGTGGTGATGGAATACCTGGATGAGCGTTATCCGCATCCGCCTTTACTGCCGGTGTATCCTGTTGCGCGAGCCAACAGTCGTTTGCTGATCCATCGCATCCAGCGTGACTGGTGCGGGTTGGTGGATCTGATTCTGGACTCACGTACCAAGGAACCTGCGCGGGTTGTGGCGCGCAAAGAATTGCGTGAAAGCCTGACCGGCGTATCGCCGCTGTTCGTCGACAAACCGTTCTTTCTCAGTGAGGAACAAAGTCTGGTGGATTGCTGCCTATTACCCATACTCTGGCGTTTGCCGATTCTGGGTATCGAACTGCCGCGGCCTGCCAAGCCGCTGCTTGATTATATGGAGCGCCAATTTGCGCGCGAGGCTTTCCAGGCGAGTCTGTCTGGTGTCGAACGTGACATGCGCTAAGGCTTAGGGAGCCGCTATGAACTCCAGTCGACCTTATCTGGTCCGCGCGCTCTATGAGTGGATTGTGGACAACGATTGCACCCCGCACATGCTGGTCAACGCCGAGTATCCATCGGTGCAAGTGCCACAGGGTTTTGCCAACGATGGGCAAATAGTCTTGAACGTATCACCGGCCGCCGTGCGTCACCTGCACATGGACAATGATGCGGTCAGCTTTGAAGGGCGCTTCGGGGGTGTGCCGCATACTCTGTACGTGCCTATTGCCTCGATCCTGGGGATATATGCTCGGGAGAATGGCCAGGGTATGGTGTTTGAGCTGGAAGCGCCGTTGGATGGTGAAGACGAGCTTGAGCCGGATGATGATTTGCCGCCACCGGATGACGAGCCGCCGCGGCCTAGCGGTCGGCCGAGCCTGAAGGTCGTGAAGTAATAGACGGTGATTCGCGGGCAGGTTGTTTGAGGCCTGGTGATTTGCTGGTTGGTTAAGGAAATGCCTGTATCGGAAGATGCGGGCATTTTTTTATGGGTTATGGCTGTTCTCAAGGTCGTGCAGGGTGTATGGGATGGTGTGTATATCTGTTTCTGCGGTAACGGCTACTGGCGGAACCCTAAGCCGCCGTTACCGCAGAAACGGATATATACACCGACACCCCTCCAAAAAAATGAAGCCAAAAAAAAACGGCGCTTTCCGTCTCGGAAGAAGCGCCGTTTTTCTTGAGTGCCTGAAGTTCAGTATCAGTCAATGTACTCAAACAACTTGACGATTTTCTGCACCCCGGAAACCCCTTGCACCAGGTTGGTCGCCTGCGCAGCCTCCTGCTTGGTCAGCAGCCCCAGCAGGTAAACAATGCCATTCTCGGTCACGACCTTGATGCGCGAGCCGGGAATGCTGGCGTCGGTCAGCATCTGGGTCTTGATCTTGGTGGTCAGCCAGGCATCGTTCTGACGCGCCAGCAGCGAGGAAGGGGGCAGGACCTGCAATTCGTTATGCACGGTCTTGACCCGCTGTACGGCACTTGCAGCCTGCTCGGCCTTGGCCTTGAGGTCCGCGCGTGGGGTTTGGCCGGCCAGCAGCACGACACCGTTGAAGCTGGTGACGACGATGTGCGAATTGTTGTCCAGGTCCGGGTCGGCCTTGGCGATGTTTACGCCTGCCTTGGTTTCGATCAACGAGTCGTCAATCTTGCTGCCGAAGGTGCGGGTGCCGCGGTCGTCTTCAATCGGCTTTTCCCGGCTGGCGTTAACCACCGATGTGCAGCCGCTGATGCCGAGGCACAGGGTCAGGGCCAGAAGGCCTAGGCGATTAGGGGTCATTCTTCACTCCCGAACAGTTGGCTGTCGATCAAGTCGCAAAGACAATGAATCGCCAGCAGATGGACTTCCTGAATGCGTGCGGTGACATTGGCCGGTACGCGAATCTCGACGTCTTCGGGCAACAGCAGTGACGCCATGCCGCCGCCATCGCGCCCGGTCAATGCTACGACAATCATTTCGCGATCATGTGCGGCCTGGATAGCCTGAATAATATTGGCCGAGTTGCCGCTGGTGGAAATCGCCAGTAACACATCGCCGGGCTGGCCCAAGGCGCGAATCTGTTTGGAGAACACTTCGTTGTAGCTGTAGTCGTTGGCGATCGAGGTGATCGTCGAGCTGTCGGTGGTCAGTGCAATGGCCGGCAGGCTGGGGCGTTCGCGCTCGAAGCGGTTGAGCAGCTCCGATGAAAAATGCTGGGCATCGCCGGCAGATCCGCCATTGCCGCACGAAAGCATTTTGCCTTCATTGAGCAGGGCGTTGACCATCACTTGGCTGGCTTGCTCGATGTGCGGTGCAAGTACGTCCATCGCCTGTTGCTTGGTGTCGATACTGGCCTGAAAAAGCTGGCGAATTCGCGATTGCATGTCCATCTGTGTGACCTTAAGTAGCGCGGCTTATCGGCACAAGCATGTGCGGCGCGCAAAGCAAAGAGCAAAAATTGGGTGAAGGTGTCCGGCTGGGCTCGTCATGGGCATTGACGTTCAACTGTCGAAGGCATTCTGCAACCAGTTCAACTGATCGGCGTTGCTATCGATGGCAACCACGTCGAAGCGGCAGGGATGGTCGGCCCAGCGAGACTCGATTTGCAGGAAGTACTGCGCGGCGAAAACCAGCTTCTGGCGCTTGCGTGCATCGATGCTGTCGAGCGCGCCACCCCATTGAGTATTTTTTCTGTAGCGGACTTCGACGAATACTACTGTATCGCCATCAAGCATGACCAGATCAAGCTCGCCACGTTTACACAGCCAGTTTTGCGCCAGCAGCCGCAGACCTTGTTGCTGAAGATGCGCGAGAGCCTGGCTCTCGGCATCCCGTCCGCTTTGCTGGCGTGATCGGTCAGGCATCAGCGCTGGGTGTCCGGTAAGCGCTGCACCTGGCCGTTGATGAACTCGGCCCACGGCAGTTGACGTTGTACACGCTGGGACGGCGACACTGCCAGGCTGCCCGACAGACCTTCGATACGGGTGTCCGGCAATGCCTTTAGCTGTCCCAGACGCGGAGCCAGGCGATAGGCGTCTGCGCCCATCGCGTACAACCGGCCCAGGCTACCGGCGGCCTGGGGCCACTGGGCGGTGACCTGCTTGCGCAGCGGGTCGTTGGCATCGAGCAGCCACGGGGTTTCGCAGAAGCGCACGCCGCTCATGTCGTTGTACTGATTCTGGTCGCCACTGGCGCTGAATACATGGGAGGTAGCGTACACAGGTACGTCGCCGGCGTACTGGAAGTTCAGGGTCGGCTTGATCTGTTGGGCCTGTTGCGGGGTCGAGGCCAGGAACAGGAACTCGATGTCCTGACGGCGGGACGGCTGGGCCGCGACGGCCGTATCGACTGTGCTTTGCAGGCGCTTGGCGCGCCCTTCGCTCTGGCGCAGATGGAACATGTCGGCGATCTGCTGGGCCAGTTGCACTGGCTGGTCGATGCGTTCGACAGCGATGATGGTGCCACCATTGTCCTGCCAGTCCTGGCTGAAGGCTTTGAGGACACGATCACCCCATTCACCTTTCGGCACCATGACCGCGGCACGATGCAGGCCGTCCACACGGGCGCGGCGGGACACTTCGCGGGCTTCATCTTCTGCGGCCAGGCCAAACTGGAACAACTGTGCCGGGCCTTGCTCGCCTTCGCTGTAATTGAGCGCGAGGGTCGTGATCGGCAGTTGCGGGCGGGTGCTCAGCTGTTTGACCAGCGGTTTTTCCAGCGGGCCGACCACCAGTTGTACGCCGTCGGCCTGGGCCTTGCGATAGAAGTCATCCAGGGACGTCAGGCGCGAGCTGTCATAAAACTGAATGCTCGGCGGGTTCTGCCCGGCCTGTTGGGCCTGATAATGGGCAGCCATGAAACCTTCGCGCAGGGCTCTGGCGACCGAGGACAGAGGACCGTCCTGCGGCAGCAGCAGAGCGATCTTGCTCAGGGGCTGGCTCGCCAGCTCCTTGAGCTTGATCAGTGGCGTCGGCAGTTGGAGGGCGGCCGGGTGCTTCGGGTTCTGTTCACGCCAGCTGTCGATAGCCGCCTGTTGCTGTTCCAGCGTGCCGGCGGTTTTCACCGCCAGGGCCAAGCTCAGCCAGCCACCGAGGTCGTCGGTGGTGGTCGGTTGCAGTTGATCTGTGGGCAACGAGGCGATCAGCGACCAGATCGCTTCGTGGTTTTTCGCTGCCGCTTCGCTTTCGAGCAGGGGCGCAATGAAGATCCGTTCCTTGGCGGCTGCCAGGGTCTGGCCATCGGCCTCAAGGGCGCGGGCGTGGACGGTGCCGGTGCGGACCTGTTGTTCCACCGGCAGCTCGCTCAGGTGTTGCAGGCTCGGGTGGCTCAGGGCGGTCAGCGCTGCTTTGGGTTGATTGCGCGTCATTGCCAGTTCGGCCGCCAGGGTGCTGGCGAAAATCTGCTGGCCGGGCTTGAGTTGCTCCATCGGCACCTGTTGCAGAATCTGCGCGGACTGACCGGCATTGCCCTGACGGTAGGCCAGGTCTGCTGCGCTCAGACGCAACAAGGCGGCTTTTTCCGGGGTTTTGCTTTGGGTGGCCTGTTCGAGCAACTGCTCGATACTGGCATCCGGGGTCCGTGGAAGTTCGCCAAGGCTGGAGGAGGGCGAGCTGGCGCAGGCCGCCAGAAGGGCAGCGAGGCAGAGGGCAGAGAGCAGCCGCAGGCAAGCGATCATGTAAATGTTCCTGATACGAGATCAAATTAGCGTCGAATTGTACCCAAGCACTGGCCGGGGCGCGATGTTAGTGGCGTGAATCGATCAATTTAGGTATTTCAAAGAATGCGGAGCGGCACGAAGGCGCTGTTCACTCAGGTGGTGGCACTAAACCTGTGGCGAGGGGATTTATCCCCGTTGGACTGCGCAGCATCCCAAAAAAAGGCTGGAAACCCTTCAGCCTGACACACCGAGGCGGCAGGTCTTGGGTCTGCTGCGCAGCCCAGCGGGGATAAATCCCCTCGCCACAATGGCTGATGTGAACCGCTAAGACGGCCGGCACACGCTACAATGGCGCTTTTTACCGATCATGAGGTGTGCGCTTTGACTGCTCCAGGTGCTTTGAATTCCGCTGCCGGCTCGCTTTATGTGGTGGCGACGCCCATCGGCAACCTGGACGATATCAGTGCTCGGGCGCTGAAAATCCTGCAGGAGGTCGCGCTCATTGCGGCCGAAGATACACGCCACTCTCAACGCTTGTTGCAACATTTCGGCATCTCAACGCCGTTGGCGGCCTGTCATGAGCACAATGAGCGGGAAGAAGGCAGTCGTTTTATCACTCGCCTGTTGGCGGGCGATAACGTTGCGCTGATTTCCGACGCGGGTACGCCGCTGATTTCCGACCCCGGCTATCACCTGGTACGCCAGGCCCGGGCGGCCGGCATCAATGTCGTTCCGGTGCCGGGGGCGTGCGCCTTGATCGCTGCCCTTTCGGCGGCGGGCCTGCCGTCGGACCGTTTCATTTTCGAAGGCTTTTTGCCCGCCAAGGCGGTGGGGCGACGGGCGCGCCTGGAGTCTATTAAGGAAGAGCCGCGCACGTTGATCTTTTACGAGGCGCCGCACCGCATCCTTGAATGCCTGCAAGACATGGAGCAGGTGTTTGGTCCGGAACGCCCGGCGCTGCTCGCCAGGGAGCTGACCAAAACCTTCGAAACGCTCAAAGGGTTGCCGTTGGCGCAGTTGCGCGCCTTTGTCGAAAGCGATAGCAACCAGCAGCGCGGTGAATGTGTTGTGCTGGTGGCCGGCTGGACGGCGCCGGACAGTGAAGAGACCGTCAGCAGTGAAGCGATGCGCGTCCTGGACCTGCTGCTCAAGGAGATGCCCCTCAAGCGCGCCGCCGCCCTCGCGGCGCAGATTACCGGCGAGCGTAAGAACGTCCTGTATCAGGTTGCGTTGGACCGGCAGAAGGGGCAGTGAGGTCGCGACAACGCCCACCAAGGCATTAGATGGAGGGATTTATCCCCGCTGCCCCCTGTCGCTTCACGCCCTGAGCTTCTGCGCCAGCATTCTTTCGTTGCCTGCGGTGCTGTCATCAAAGGCTTTATCGCTTGTTCTTCGGCCGCTCTGCCGTTAACCTTCGCGGCGGAGAGTCGATCGGACAGTCGCTGCCCTCTATGAAAATTAGGGGGGGGAGGAAAGTCCGGGCTCCATAGGGCGAAGTGCCAGGTAATGCCTGGGAGGCGTGAGCCTACGGAAAGTGCCACAGAAAATAACCGCCTAAGCGTTTCGGCGCCGGTAAGGGTGAAAAGGTGCGGTAAGAGCGCACCGCACGGCTGGCAACAGTTCGTGGCTAGGTAAACCCCACTTGGAGCAAGACCAAATAGGGTCCCAAGGCGTGGCCCGCGCTGGGACCGGGTAGGTTGCTAAAGATGTCCAGTGATGGCCATCGTAGACGAATGACTGTTCAAGACAGAACCCGGCTTACAGATCGACTCTCCACCTTTTCCCCTCCTGCCAGAATCGCTGGCAGACGCAATTGCTAAGACCAAAAAAATCTTACTCTTAACAAATCACTTTAACTTGTGAGCGCAGCTTCCTGTGTTCGTTGAAGTTGCAGCGAAAAATCCTACGTCAGATTCCCATCGCCCCTCCAAATACGCTCCTAAATCTCCGATCTATAAGGCTTTTCCTTCAATCCGCGCCTTGACGGTGCGGTGGGCGCATTCCTATAGTGTGCGCAAGTGGCGGAAAGTGGCATGAAGTGGGTTTTTTGAGCGTAAAACGCAAAATTTTTGGAGAAACGCTGACGTGTTTCGCGGAGCTAACGCTATCAGTCTCGATGCAAAGGGCCGTCTCGCCATGCCGAGCCGGTACCGTGACGAGCTCGTTTCGCGTAGTTCCGGGCAGTTAATCGTCACGATCGACGCCGTTGACCCATGTTTGTGTGTTTACCCTCTTGATGAGTGGGAAATCATCGAAACCAAACTGCGCGCATTGCCTTCGCTGCGTGAAGAGAACCGCCGCCTGCAACGCTTGCTGATCGGTAACGCCGTCGATCTCGAACTCGATGGCAGCGGTCGTTTCCTGGTTCCACCGCGCCTGCGCGAGTACGCCAAGCTGGACAAGCGCGCGATGCTGGTGGGCCAACTGAACAAGTTCCAGCTGTGGGACGAAGATGCCTGGAATGCGGTCTCTGCCGCTGACCTGGCTGCTATTCAACAACCGGGCGCCATGCCTGATGAACTGCGTGATTTGATCCTGTGACTATTGATAGCGGCTTTAACCACATCACCGTACTGCTTGACGAAGCCGTTGAGGCTCTCGCCGTACGTCCTGATGGCTGCTATCTGGATGGCACGTTCGGGCGTGGCGGGCATAGCCGGCTGATTCTCAGCAAGCTCGGCCCGGACGGCCGTCTGCTGGGGTTCGACAAGGATCCTCAAGCGATTGCCACCGGGCAAGCGCTAGCGGCCGAAGACGGCCGCTTTGTCGTTGTGCAGCGCAGCTTTGCGGAACTGGGCTCGGAAGTGGCTCAGCGTGGCCTGGCCGGCAAGGTCAGTGGCGTGCTGCTTGACCTGGGCGTGTCTTCGCCGCAGTTGGACGACCCTGAGCGCGGCTTCAGTTTTCTCAACGATGGCCCGCTGGACATGCGCATGGATCCGTCCCGCGGCATCAGCGCCGCCGAATTCGTCAACACGGCCCCGGTGGAAGAAATCGCCCGTGTTTTCAAGGAATACGGCGAAGAACGTTTTTCCGGCCGCATGGCCCGCGCCGTGGTCGAGCGTCGCGACACCAAACCATTCGAGCGCACCGGTGACCTGGCCGAAGTGCTGAAAGTCGCCAACCCGGCATGGGAAAAGGGCAAGAACCCGGCTACCCGTGCTTTCCAGGGTTTGCGCATCCACGTCAATAATGAATTGGGCGATCTGGAGGCCGGCCTTGAGGCGGCCCTTGAAGCACTGGAGATCGGCGGGCGACTGGTGGTGATCAGCTTCCATTCCCTGGAAGACCGTATCGTCAAATTGTTCATGCGCAAGCTCACCAAGGGTGAGGCCGATAACCTGCCGCGCAACCTGCCGGTGCGTTTCGAAGCCTTTGTGCCGAAAATCAAGATTCACGGCAAGGCCCGGTTCGCCTCCGAGGCCGAACTCAAGGCAAACCCGCGTGCTCGTAGCGCCGTCATGCGTGTTGCGGAGAAGTTGCGGTGAGCAAGCTCTTCGCCAAGCCCCTGCCAGGCGGCAGCTTTTTCATGCTGCTGCTGTTTATCGGCGTGCTCGTGTCGGCCATCGCCGTGTCCTACAGTGCGCACTGGAACCGGCAGTTGCTCAACACCCTTTACAGCGAACTGAGCGTGCGCGACAAGGCCCAGGCCGAGTGGGGCCGGTTGATCCTGGAACAGAGCACCTGGACCGCCCATAGCCGTATCGAAGTACTGGCGACCGAACAACTGAAGATGCGCATTCCTGGCGCTGCCGAAGTGCAGATGGTGGCGCCATGATGAAGCTCGAAGGGGCACTCTTTCCGTGGCGCTTCCGCCTGGTCCTGGGCCTGCTCGGGATCATGGTGGCGGCGATCGTCTGGCGCATCATTGATCTGCAAGTGGTCGACCGTGACTTCCTCAAAGAGCAGGGCGATGCCCGCAGCCTGCGGCACATCCCGATCCCGGCTCACCGTGGCCTGATTACCGACCGCAATGGCGAGCCGCTGGCCGTGAGCACTCCGGTGACGACCTTGTGGGCAAACGCCAAGGAAATGCAGCAGGCCAAGGAAAAGTGGCCGGCGCTGGCCGCTGCCCTTGGACAGGACCCCAAGGCACTGGCCGAGCGGCTCGAAGCCCAGGCCAACAAAGAATTCATTTACCTGGTGCGCGGGTTGACGCCCGAGCAAGGTCAGAGGGTGCTCGACCTGAAAGTGCCGGGCGTCTACGGCATCGAAGAATTCCGGCGTTTCTACCCGGCCGGTGAGGTGACTGCCCATATGGTCGGTTTCACCGACATCGATGACCGGGGGCGAGAAGGGGTCGAACTGGCCTATGACGAGTGGCTGGCCGGAGTGCCCGGCAAGCGTCAGGTCATCAAGGATCGGCGCGGCAGGCTGATCAAGGATGTCCAGGTCACCAAAAACGCCAAGGCCGGTAAGCCCTTGGCGTTGTCCATTGACCTGCGCCTGCAATACCTGGCCAACCGGGAGCTGCGTAATGCCATTGTCGAGAACGGTGCCAAGGCCGGTAGCCTGGTGATTCTCGACGTGAAGACCGGCGAGGTTCTGGCCATGGTCAACCAGCCGACCTACAACCCGAACAACCGCCGTAACCTGCAACCGGCGATGATGCGTAACCGCGCGATGATCGATGTGTTCGAACCGGGCTCGACCATGAAAGCCGTTTCCATGGCGGCGGCTCTGGAAACCGGGCGCTGGAAGCCGGGTGACACGGTCGAGGTGTATCCGGGCACCCTGCAGATCGGCAAGTACACCATTCGGGACGTCTCCAGGACCGAAGGTCCGGTGCTCGACCTGACTGGCATCCTGATCAACTCCAGTAACGTGGGCATGAGCAAGATCGCCTTCGATATTGGCGGCGAGGCGATCTATCGTCTGGCCCAGAAAATCGGTCTTGGTCAGGGCACGGGCCTGGGCTTTCCTGGCGAGCGGGTCGGCAATCTGCCGAACTACCGCGAGTGGCGCAAGGCTGAAACGGCCACGTTGTCATATGGCTACGGTGTTTCCGTGACCGCAATCCAGTTGGCCCACGCGTTTTCGGTGTTGGCCAACAACGGCCGCATGACTCCGCTGTCGCTGATCAAAACCGACAGGGCCCCGGAGGCCACTCAGGTCATTCCTGAGGACGTCGCCAAGACCATGCAAGGCATGCTGCAACAGGTGATCGAAGCGCCGCGTGGCGTCTATCGCGCCCAGGTGCCGGCGTATCACGTGGCCGGTAAGTCGGGTACGGCGCGCAAAACCTCCGCGGGCGTTAAGGGGTACGCCGAGAACTCCTATCGTTCGCTGTTCGCCGGCTTCGGTCCGATGAGCGACCCGCGCTACGCCATCGTCGTGGTCATTGACGAACCAAGCAAGGCTGGCTACTTCGGGGGGTTGGTCTCGGCGCCGGTGTTCAGCAAAGTGATGTCCGGCACCCTGCGCCTGATGAATATCACCCCGGATAACCTGCCGCCGACCCAGCAGGCCAATACCGCACCGGTCGTACCCTTGAAAGCCGAAGGAGGGCGCGGCTGATGTCCCTGAGCCTGAACAAGATTTTTGCCCATGCCGGCCACGATCTGCTGATTCGCGAATTGGCCCTGGACAGTCGCCACGTGCGCGCCGGGGATCTGTTCCTGGCCGTGCCGGGCGCACGTTTTGATGGCCGCGCCCACATCGCCGATGCTTTGAAGCGCGGTGCGGCTGCGGTGGCTTATGAAGTCGACGGAGCGACCGTGCTACCGATCACTGATGTGCCGCTGATTCCGGTCAAGGGACTGGCGGCCCAACTGTCGGACATTGCCGGGCGTTTTTACGGCGACCCGAGTCGTCACCTGAACCTGATTGGCGTGACCGGCACCAACGGCAAGACCAGCGTCAGCCAACTGGTGGCCCAGGCCCTGGATCTGCTGGGTCAGCATTGCGGCATCGTCGGGACGTTGGGTAACGGTTTCCATGGTGCGCTGGAGAGTGGCCTGCACACCACGCCGAACCCGATTGCCGTGCAGGCAACCCTGGCGGACCTGAAAAAGGCCGGAGCCAAGGCCGTGGCGATGGAAGTCTCTTCCCATGGCCTGGATCAGGGCCGCGTGACGGCCCTGGCGTTCGACGTCGCCGTATTGACCAACCTGTCGCGCGATCACCTGGATTACCACGGCACCATGCAGGCGTACGGTGAAGCAAAAGCCAGGCTGTTTGCCTGGAATGACTTGAAGTGCCGGGTCCTCAACCTTGACGACGCGTTCGGCCGGCAATTGGCCGCCGATAAGCGCGAGTCCCGGTTGATCACCTATAGCCTGGAAGATGCCAGCGCCTACCTTTATATACGCCAGGCGCAATTCAATGACGAAGGCGTGCGCGCCACCCTGGTTACACCCCAAGGCGAGCACCACCTGCGCAGCACCTTGCTCGGTCGTTTCAACCTGAGCAATGTGTTGGCGGCCATTGGCGCCTTGCTTGGCCTGGACTACGCACTGGATGAAATCCTCAAGGTCCTGCCCAAACTCGAAGGGCCTGCCGGGCGCATGCAACGGCTGGGTGGCGGAACGCAACCGTTGGTGGTGGTCGATTACGCCCATACCCCGGATGCGCTGGAAAAAGTCCTGATGGCCCTGCGGCCTCACGCCAAGGGCAAGTTGCTGTGCCTGTTCGGCTGCGGCGGTGATCGTGACCGCGGCAAGCGTGCGCTGATGGCCGAAGTGGTCGAGCGCTTGGCCGATGGTGTCGTGGTCACTGACGACAATCCGCGCACCGAAGACCCGTCGCAGATTTTCGACGACATCCGCGCCGGCTTCACGAACGTGGACAACGTCACCTTCGTGGCCGGTCGCGGCCAGGCAATTGCCCAGTTGATTGCCGGTGCGTCGGCGGACGATGTCATTGTCCTGGCCGGTAAAGGGCATGAGGACTACCAGGAAATCAATGGCGAACGCCATGCTTTCTCCGATCTGGTGGAAGCCGATCACGCCCTGACTGCGTGGGAGGTGGCCCATGCTTAAGGCGCTGAAACTCAGCGAGTTGATCAACGCCCTGAATGCGCGCCTCATCGCCGCGGACGCCAGCTTCGACGGCGTGAGCATCGACAGCCGGGCCATTGCTCCGGGGCAGCTGTTCGTCGCCCTGGCCGGACCGCGTTTCGACGGCCACGATTACTTGAACGAAGTCGCCGCCAAAGGGGCGGTCGCGGCACTGGTCGAGCGGGAAGTGACCAACAGTACGCTGGCGCAGTTGCTGGTCGCTGACACCCGTCAGGCCTTGGGCCAGTTGGGCGCGCTGAACCGCACGGCGTTTGATAAGCCGGTCGCAGCCATCACCGGCTCCAGCGGCAAGACCACCGTCAAGGAAATGCTGGCAAGCATCCTGCGCACGCGCGGCCCGGTGCTGGCAACCCGTGGCAACCTGAACAATGACCTCGGTGTTCCGCTGACCTTGCTGGAGCTGGCACCGGAACACAGTGCCGCCGTTATCGAGCTGGGTGCTTCGCGGCTCGGTGAAATTGCCTATACCGTCGCCATGACCCAGCCCCACGTCGCTGTGCTCAACAACGCCGGGACCGCCCACGTCGGTGAGTTCGGTGGCCCGGACAAAATCGTTGAGGCCAAGGGCGAGATTCTCGAGGGGCTGGATGCCGACGGCGTCGCCGTGCTGAATCTCGACGACAAGGCTTTCGAAACCTGGAAGACCCGGGCGGCTGGGCGCAAGGTGCTGACGTTCGCCTTGAGCAATCTCGCCGCGAATTTTTACGCCAGCGACCTGGACCGCGATGCTCGCGGCTGCCCGGCCTTCAACCTGCACAGCCCCGACGGTGCGGAACGGGTCCAGTTGAACCTGCTTGGCACCCATAACGTCGCCAACGCCCTGGCCGCTGCGGCCGCGGCCCATGCTTTGGGTGTGTCGCTGCCGGGCATCGTGGCCGGCTTGAACGCGGTACAACCGGTCAAAGGACGCTCCGTTGCACAGTTGGCCAGCAACGGCATGCGCGTGATCGACGACACCTACAACGCCAACCCGACCTCCATGTGCGCCGCGGTGGATATCCTCGCCGGTTTCCCCGGCCGTACCGTGTTGGTGCTGGGGGATATCGGCGAGTTGGGCGAGTGGGCGCAACAGGGGCATCGCGATGTCGGCGCCTATGCGCGCGGCAAGGTCGATGCGCTGTATGCCGTCGGCCCGATGATGGCCCATGCGGTCGCCGCGTTTGGCGAACACGCACAGCATTTCACCACTCAGGCCGAGTTGATTCAGGCCCTGAGCGCCGAGCAGGACCCGAACACCACCTTATTGATCAAGGGCTCACGCAGTGCCGCGATGGAAAACATCGTCGCGGCGCTGTGCGGTTCCCGTATGGAGAAACATTAATGCTGCTGCTGCTAGCGGAGTACCTGCAACAGTTCCACAAAGGCTTCGCGGTCTTCCAGTACCTGACCCTGCGCGGGATCCTGGGTGTGCTGACCGCGTTGTCGTTGTCGCTGTTCCTGGGCCCGTGGATGATTCGCACCTTGCAGAGCCTGCAAATCGGCCAGTCGGTCCGTAACGATGGCCCGCAATCGCACCTGTCCAAATCCGGTACCCCGACCATGGGCGGGGCGCTGATCCTGTCGTCCATTGGCATCAGTACCGTGCTCTGGGCCGACCTGGCGAACCGGTATGTGTGGGTGGTATTGCTGGTGACCCTGTTGTTCGGCGCCATCGGCTGGGTTGACGACTACCGCAAGGTCATCGAGAAGAATTCCCGGGGGCTGCCGAGCCGCTGGAAGTATTTCTGGCAGTCGGTATTTGGTCTCGGCGCGGCGATCTTCCTTTATATGACCGCCGCCTCGCCGGTGGAAACCACCCTGATCCTGCCAATGCTCAAGGACTACAGCATCCCGCTGGGCGCAGGCTTCATCGTATTGACCTACCTGGTCATCGTCGGGTCGAGCAACGCGGTCAACCTGACGGATGGCCTCGATGGCCTGGCGATCATGCCGACCGTGATGGTGGGCGGCGCGCTGGGGATCTTCTGCTACCTGTCGGGTAACGTGAAGTTTGCCGAATACCTGCTGATCCCTTATGTGCCGGGGGCAGGCGAGCTGATCGTGTTCTGCGGTGCGCTGATCGGTGCCGGCCTGGGTTTCCTGTGGTTCAACACTTACCCCGCGCAGGTTTTCATGGGCGATGTCGGCGCGCTGGCGCTGGGCGCGGCCCTGGGCACCATTGCCGTCATCGTTCGCCAGGAAATCGTCCTGTTCATCATGGGCGGTGTGTTCGTGATGGAGACCCTGTCAGTCGTCATTCAGGTTGCTTCCTTTAAGTTGACCGGCCGCCGGGTATTTCGCATGGCGCCGATCCACCACCACTTTGAACTCAAGGGCTGGCCCGAGCCGCGCGTGATTGTCCGTTTCTGGATCATCACCGTGATTCTGGTCCTGGTCGGCCTTGCCACCCTGAAGCTGAGGTAGAACGAGTGTCCCTGATCGCTTCTGACCACTTCCGCATCGTTGTCGGCCTCGGCAAGAGCGGCATGTCCCTGGTTCGCTTCCTGGCGAACCGGGGCGTGTCGTTTGCCGTGGCCGATACGCGGGAAAGTCCACCTGAGCTGGCCACGCTGCGTCGTGACTACCCACAGGTGGACGTGCGTTGTGGCGAGCTGGATGTCGAGTTCCTGTGCCGCGCCGATGAGCTCTACGTGAGTCCCGGTCTTGCGCTGGCAACCCCGGCCTTGCAGGCCACTGCCGCCCGTGGCGTGAAGTTGTCCGGTGACATCGAGCTGTTCGCCCGTCACGCCAAGGCGCCGATCATCGCCATCAGCGGCTCCAACGCAAAAAGCACCGTCACCACCCTGGTGGGCGAAATGGCTGCGGCGGCCGGTAAGCGGGTTGCCGTGGGTGGCAACCTGGGAACCCCGGCGCTGGATCTGCTCAGTGATGACGTCGAGCTGTACGTGATGGAGCTGTCGAGCTTCCAGCTCGAAACGACCGACCACTTGGGTGCCGAAGTGGCAACCGTGCTCAACATCAGCGAAGACCACATGGACCGCTACAGCGGCCTGCCGGCCTATCACCTGGCCAAGCACCGGATCTTCCGCGGTGCCCGGCAAGTGGTGTTCAACCGTCAGGACGCACTCACTCGGCCTTTGCTGGGCGAGGGGCTGCCGTGCTGGTCCTTTGGCTTGGGTGTTCCGGATTTCAAAGGCTTCGGCTTGCGCGAGGAGAATGGCGAGAAGTACCTGGCGTTCGAATTCCAGAATCTGATGCCGGTGCGTGAACTGAAGATTCGCGGCGCCCACAACCAGGCCAATGCCCTGGCGGCCCTGGCCCTGGGGCATGCGGTCGGTTTGCCGTTCGACGCCATGCTGTCGGCCTTGCGCACGTTTGCCGGTCTCGAACACCGCTGCCAGTGGGTTCGCGAGCTTGACGGCGTGGCCTGGTACAACGATTCCAAGGCCACCAACGTGGGTGCCGCTCTGGCTGCCATCGAGGGGCTGGGCGCGGATATCGAAGGCAAGCTTGTGCTGATCGCCGGCGGCGACGGCAAGGGTGCCGACTTCAAGGACCTGCGCGATCCGGTGGCGGCCAACTGCCGTGCCGTGGTGCTGTTGGGGCGTGATCGTGAATTGATCGCCCAAGCCCTCGGCGACGGCGTGCCGCTGGTTCGCGTCGCTTCGCTGGACGAAGCGGTGCAGCAATGCCGTGCCCTCGCACAGCCGGGCGATGCCGTGCTGTTGTCGCCGGCCTGCGCCAGTTTCGACATGTTCAAGAACTACGAAGAGCGCGGGCAACTGTTCGCCCGGGCCGTGGAGGACTTGGCATGAGCCTGATGAACATCATCAAGCCGTACCCGTCCCCGCTGATCACCGGGCGTGGCATTGACCTGGATTTCCCTATGCTCGTCGGTTGTCTGGCGCTGCTGGGGCTGGGTCTGGTGATGATCACTTCCGCCTCGTCGGAAGTGGCTGCCGTGCAATCGGGCAACACCCTTTATCACATGATTCGTCACCTGATTTACCTGGTGATCGGGTTGGTCGCGTGCATTGTCACCATGATGGTGCCGATCGCCACCTGGCAACGCCTGGGCTGGATGATGTTGCTCGGTGCCTTTGGCCTGTTGGTGATGGTGCTGTTGCCGGGCATCGGTCGCGAGGTCAACGGTTCGATGCGCTGGATCGGCTTCAGCTTCTTCAACGTACAGCCTTCGGAAATCGCCAAGGTCTTCGTGGTGATCTACCTCGCCGGGTATCTGGTGCGTCGCCAGAAAGAAGTGCGCGAGAGCTGGATGGGCTTTTTCAAGCCGTTCATTGTATTGCTGCCGATGGCCGGCCTGCTGCTGATGGAGCCGGATTTCGGCGCCACCGTGGTGATGATGGGCGCAGCGGCGGCCATGTTGTTCCTCGGCGGTGTCGGGCTGTTTCGTTTCACCCTGATGGTGGCGCTGGCGGTCGGCGCCGTGACGGTGCTGGTGCAAGCGCAACCCTACCGGATGGCGCGTCTGATCACCTTTACCGACCCGTGGGCCGACCAGTTCGGTTCCGGCTATCAATTGACCCAGGCCCTGATCGCCTTCGGTCGCGGCGAATGGCTGGGCGTAGGCCTGGGCAACAGCGTGCAAAAGCAGTTCTACCTGCCCGAAGCCCATACCGACTTCGTGTTCTCGGTATTGGCCGAGGAATTGGGCGTGGTCGGTTCGCTGCTTACCGTGGCGCTGTTCGTCTTTGTCTGTGTGCGCGGCATGTACATCGGTTTGTGGGCCGAGCGGGCCAAGCAGTATTTCGCCGCGTACGTGGCGTATGGCTTGTCGTTCCTGTGGATCGGCCAGTTCCTGATCAACATCGGCGTGAACGTCGGCCTGTTGCCAACCAAAGGCCTGACGCTGCCGTTCCTCAGTTACGGCGGCAGTTCCCTGGTGATTTGCTGTGCCTGTCTGGGCTTGTTGCTGCGCATCGAATGGGAGAGTCGAACCCACCTGGGCAGCGAAGAGATGGAATTCCAGGAGAGCGACTTCGCCGAGGAGCCGACTCATGGGCGCTAACGTGCTGATCATGGCGGGCGGAACCGGTGGGCATGTGTTCCCGGCGCTGGCCTGTGCCCGGGAGTTCCAGGCGCGCGGCTACACCGTGCACTGGCTGGGTACACCACGGGGTATCGAAAACGAACTGGTGCCCGCCGCCGGCCTGGAACTGCACCGGATCAACGCCAGCGGCCTGCGAGGCAAAGGCAAGTTGTCGCTACTCAAGGCGCCGCTGATGCTGCTCAAGTCGATCTGGCAGGCTCGGGCGATCATCCGTCGGTTGCGGCCGGTATGCGTGGTGGGCTTTGGTGGTTATGTGACCGGCCCTGGCGGTGTCGCGGCGAAACTGGCCGGTGTGCCGGTGATCGTTCACGAGCAGAACGCCGTGGCCGGTACCGCCAATCGGTTACTGGTGCCGTTGGCCGCTCGAGTCTGTGAAGCCTTTCCCGACACCTTTACCCTGTCGGGCAGTCGTCGCACCACCGGTAACCCGGTGCGGACCGAACTGTTCCTCGATACACCGCGCCCGGCCCTGGCCGGACGCAAGGCGCGTTTGCTGATCCTGGGTGGAAGCCTGGGGGCAGAGCCGTTGAATAAATTGCTGCCCGAAGCCTTGTCGCAGGTCGCTCCCGAGCTGCGGCCCGAGGTATTTCACCAGGCTGGCAAAAACCACGATGAAGTGACCGCCGAGCGCTATCGCGCCGCAGGCGTCGAGGCGCAAGTGCAGCCTTTCATCAAAGACATGGCTCAAGCCTATGGCTGGGCCGACCTGGTGGTCTGCCGCGCAGGCGCGTTGACCATCAGCGAACTGGCTGCTGCCGGTCTGCCCTCGATGCTGGTGCCTTTGCCCCACGCCATCGACGACCACCAGACCCGCAATGCCGACTATTTGGCCCGTGAAGGTGCAGCCTTCCTGATGCCGCAAAGAACGACTGGCGCCGCGGATCTTGCCGCCCGCCTGACAGAGGTTTTGATGCAACCGCAACGACTTGAAGACATGGCCCGCGCCGCCCGCCGCCTGGCCAAACCCGATGCTACGGCCCAAGTGGTCGATACCTGCCTGGAGGTGGCCCATGGTTGAGAATCGCAAAGCCATGCCGCACCCGGAAATGCGCCGTATCCGCCGCATCCACTTCGTCGGTATCGGCGGCGTGGGCATGTGCGGGATTGCCGAAGTGTTGCTGAACCTGGGCTATGACGTCTCCGGTTCCGACCTGAAAGCCTCGCCGGTCACGGAGCGCCTGGAATCCTTTGGCGCGCAGATTTTCATCGGCCACCGTTCCGAGAACGCCGCCAACGCGGATGTGCTGGTGGTCTCCAGCGCCGTGAACACTTCCAACCCGGAAGTCGCCACCGCCCTGGAGCGACGCATTCCCGTGGTGCCTCGGGCCGAAATGCTGGCCGAACTGATGCGCTACCGCCACGGCATCGCCGTTGCCGGTACCCACGGCAAAACCACCACCACCAGCCTGATCGCCTCGGTGTTCGCTGCCGGTGGCCTGGACCCGACCTTTGTGATCGGTGGCCGTCTGAATGCCGCGGGCACCAATGCGCAGTTGGGCACCAGCCGATACCTGATTGCCGAAGCCGACGAGAGCGATGCGAGCTTCCTGCACCTGCAACCGCTGGTGGCGGTGGTGACCAACATCGACGCCGACCACATGGCGACCTACGACGGCGACTTCAACAAGCTGAAGAAAACCTTCGTCGAGTTCCTGCACAACCTGCCGTTCTACGGTCTAGCGGTGGTGTGCCTGGACGACCCGGTGGTGCGCGAGATTCTGCCACTGATCAAGCGCCCGACCGTGACCTACGGTTTCGGCGAAGACGTCGACGTGCGTGCCATCAACGTACGCCAGCAGGGCATGCAGACGTTCTTCACCGTGTTGCGTCCTGATCGCGAACCGCTGGATGTGTCGGTGAACATGCCCGGCAACCACAACGTGCTCAATGCGCTGGCCACCATTTGCATTGCCACCGATGAAGGCGTCAGTGACGAAGCCATTGTCCAAGGCCTGTCCGGGTTCCAGGGCGTGGGTCGACGCTTCCAGGTCTACGGCGAGCTGCCGGTGGACGGCGGAAACGTGATGCTGGTGGACGACTACGGTCACCACCCGACCGAAGTCGCGGCGGTGATCAAGGCCGTGCGCGGTGGTTGGCCGGAGCGGCGCCTGGTGATGGTCTACCAGCCGCACCGCTACAGTCGCACTCGCGACCTGTATGACGATTTCGTCCAGGTATTGGCCGACGCCAACGTGCTGCTGCTGATGGAAGTCTATCCGGCCGGTGAAGAGCCAATCCCGGGTGCCGATAGCCGCCAGCTGTGCCACAGCATTCGCCAGCGCGGTCAATTGGACCCGATATACATCGAGCGCGGTGTGGACCTCGCCCCGCTGGTCAAACCGCTGCTGCGCGCGGGCGACATCCTGCTGTGCCAAGGCGCCGGCGACATCGGTGGCCTGGCCCCGAAACTGTTGAAAAGTCCGTTATTCGCCGGAGCAATCGTGGCCTCCAGCGAGGGGAAACTGAAATGACTGCTGCCTACGCCAACCTGGTTTCGACCCTGGACCCGAAAGCCTTCGGCCGCGTCGCCGTGCTGTTCGGCGGCAAGAGCGCCGAACGCGAAGTGTCCCTCAAGTCTGGCAACGCCGTGCTGCAAGCCCTGCAAAGCGCCGGTGTCGACGCGTTCGGCATCGACGTGGGCGACGATTTCCTGCAGCGCCTGCTGAACGAAAAAATCGACCGCGCGTTCATCATTCTGCATGGCCGTGGCGGTGAAGACGGCAGCATGCAAGGTCTGCTCGAATGCCTGGGCATCCCCTACACCGGCAGCGGTATCCTGGCGTCTGCCTTGGCCATGGACAAACTGCGCACCAAGCAGGTCTGGCACAGCCTCGGCATTCCCACACCCCGTCACGCCGTGCTGGCGTCCGAGGCCGATTGTATTTCGGCGGCCACGGAACTGGGCTTCCCTTTGATCGTCAAACCGGCCCATGAAGGTTCAAGTATTGGCATGGCGAAAGTGACTTCGCTGCCTGAGTTGACCGCGGCATGGAAAGACGCCAGTTCCTACGATTCGCAAGTGTTGGTCGAGCAGTGGATCACCGGTCCCGAGTTCACCATCGCCACCCTGCGTGACCAGGTGTTGCCCCCGATTGCCCTGGGCACACCGCACACGTTCTACGACTACGACGCCAAGTACGTGGCCAATGACACCCAGTACCGCATTCCATGCGGGCTGGACAGCGCCAAGGAAAAACAACTGATGGACCTCACGGCCAAGGCCTGTGAGGCGCTGGGTATTGCCGGTTGGGGACGGGCGGATGTGATGCAGGACGCCGACGGGCAGTTCTGGTTCCTGGAAGTCAATACCGCCCCCGGCATGACCGATCACAGCCTGGTTCCGATGGCGGCCCGTGCCGCCGGCCTGGATTTCCAGCAACTGGTGCTGTCGATCCTGGCCGCCAGTGTCAGCTCGCAAGAGCCAAGAGGTTAAGCATGCAAGGCGCATCGCTTCGTCATCAGCCATCCGCACCCGGTCGCAAGCCGGTGCCGCGGGGTGCCAGCCGAATGGTGGCCAAAGAGCCGATGTCGGCGCGCCTGCCGAAAGCCAATTTTGGTTTTCTCAAGAGTCTGTTCTGGCCGGTGTTGTTGGTGGCGTTGGGGTTCGGTACCTATGAAGGGGCCCAACGGTTATTGCCTTATGCCGACCGGCCGATCGCCCGGATCAATGTGCAGGGCGACTTGAGCTACATCAGCCAGCAAGCGGTGCAGCAGCGGATCGCCCCATTCGTGGCGTCGAGCTTCTTCACCATCGACCTGGCGGGCATGCGCAAGGAACTGGAGCAGATGCCCTGGATCGCCCATGCCGAAGTACGGCGGGTATGGCCTGACCAGGTTTCTATTCGCCTGGAAGAACAACTGCCCGTGGCCCGCTGGGGTGACGAGTCGCTGTTGAACAACCAGGGCCAGGCGTTCACGCCGCGGGAGCTGGCCAACTACGAACATTTGCCACAACTGTTCGGTCCTCAGCGGGCCCAGCAGAAAGTCATGCAGCAGTACCAGGTGTTGAGTCAGATGTTGCGGCCGCTGGGCTTCTCCATCGCACGCCTGGAGTTGCGTGAGCGCGGCAGCTGGTTCCTGACCACTGGCGCGGGCAGCTCGGGGCCGGGCATCGAGCTGCTGCTCGGGCGCGGCAACCAGGTGGAAAAGATGCGCCGCTTCATTGCCATCTATGACAAGACGCTCAAAGACCAGATTACGAACATCGCGCGCATCGATCTGCGCTACGCCAACGGCCTGGCTGTTGGCTGGCGGGAACCTGTAGCGCCCACGACGGCTGAACCCGCCGTCGCGAAGAATTAAGAAGAGGCAGGACCCATGGCAAACGTGCAAAGCGGAAAAATGATCGTCGGTCTGGATATCGGCACTTCCAAGGTGGTTGCGCTGGTAGGCGAGGTCGCGGACGACGGCACGCTGGTCATCGTCGGGATCGGTACCCACCCGTCCCGTGGCCTGAAAAAAGGCGTGGTGGTGAACATCGAGTCCACCGTGCAATCGATCCAGCGCGCCATCGAAGAAGCGCAGTTGATGGCCGGTTGCCGGATCCACTCGGCGTTCGTCGGCGTGGCGGGCAATCATATTCGTAGCCTGAACTCCCACGGCATCGTGGCGATTCGTGACCGTGAAGTCAGCTCCGCTGACCTTGAGCGTGTGCTCGACGCGGCGCAGGCCGTGGCGATCCCGGCCGACCAGCGTGTGCTGCATACCCTGCCGCAGGACTACGTGATCGATAACCAGGAAGGCGTGCGTGAGCCCCTGGGCATGTCCGGTGTACGCCTGGAAGCCAAGGTCCATGTAGTGACCTGCGCCGTGAACGCGGCGCAGAACATCGAGAAATGCGTGCGTCGTTGCGGCCTGGAAATCGACGACATCATCCTCGAGCAACTGGCCTCGGCCTACTCGGTGCTGACTGACGACGAGAAGGAACTGGGCGTGTGCCTGGTGGACATCGGCGGCGGCACCACTGACATCGCGATCTTCACCGAAGGCGCCATCCGCCACACGGCAGTGATCCCGATTGCCGGTGATCAGGTGACCAACGACATCGCCATGGCCTTGCGCACGCCGACCCAGTACGCCGAAGAAATCAAGATTCGCTACGCCTGCGCCCTGGCGAAACTGGCCGGTGCCGGTGAAACCATCAAAGTGCCAAGCGTTGGCGAGCGTCCTCCGCGCGAGTTGTCCCGTCAGGCTTTGGCCGAAGTGGTCGAGCCGCGTTACGACGAGCTGTTCACGCTGATCCAGGCGGAGCTGCGTCGCAGTGGCTACGAAGACCTGATCCCGGCCGGCATCGTGCTGACCGGCGGTACGTCGAAGATGGAAGGCGCGGTCGAACTGGCCGAAGAGATTTTCCACATGCCGGTGCGCCTGGGCGTGCCCCATGGCGTCAAGGGCCTGGATGACGTGGTCCGCAACCCGATTTACTCCACCGGCGTGGGCCTGTTGATGTACGGCCTGCAGAAGCAGTCCGACGGGGTTTCGTTCTCGGGCATCGGCAGCCGCGACAGCTACAACAGCGACGAGCCGAAGGCGCCGCTTTTCGAGCGGCTCCAGGCTTGGGTGAAGGGCAATTTTTAGCAACAGGTTTAAAGCTTCAAGCGACGAGCCCCTGGCTTGGCACTGGAAGATGCAACAAACGCAGTAGGCGAAAAAACTAGAGAATGAAAGGAGAGGGAAAATGTTCGAACTCGTAGACAACATCCCCGCTAGCCCGGTTATCAAAGTAATCGGTGTCGGCGGTGGCGGCGGCAACGCTGTCAACCACATGGTCAAGAGCAACATCGAAGGCGTCGAATTCATCTGCGCCAACACTGATGCTCAAGCGCTGAAAAATATTGGCGCGCGAACCATCCTTCAACTGGGTACCGGCGTAACCAAGGGTCTGGGTGCCGGCGCGAATCCCGAGGTTGGCCGTCAGGCTGCCCTGGAAGACCGCGAGCGCATCGCTGAAGTCCTGGCGGGCACCAACATGGTGTTCATCACCACTGGCATGGGCGGCGGTACCGGTACCGGTGCGGCGCCGATCATCGCCGAAGTCGCCAAGGAAATGGGCATCCTCACCGTTGCGGTGGTGACCCGTCCATTCCCGTTCGAAGGCCGCAAGCGCATGCAGATTGCCGATGAGGGCATCCGCGCGCTGAGCGAAAGCGTCGACTCGTTGATCACCATTCCCAACGAGAAGCTGCTGACCATCCTGGGTAAGGACGCAAGCCTGCTGTCGGCTTTCGCCAAGGCCGATGACGTACTGGCCGGTGCCGTTCGCGGTATCTCCGACATCATCAAGCGTCCGGGCATGATCAACGTCGACTTCGCCGACGTACGCACCGTGATGTCCGAAATGGGCATGGCGATGATGGGCACTGGCTGCGCCAGCGGTCCGAACCGTGCGCGCGAAGCCACCGAAGCGGCCATTCGCAACCCGTTGCTCGAAGACGTCAACCTGCAGGGCGCCCGTGGCATCCTGGTGAACATCACCGCCGGTCCGGACCTGTCCCTGGGCGAGTACTCCGACGTGGGTAGCATCATCGAGGCCTTCGCTTCCGACCACGCCATGGTCAAGGTCGGGACCGTGATCGATCCTGACATGCGCGACGAGTTGCACGTGACCGTGGTTGCTACCGGCCTGGGCGCGAAAATCGAGAAGCCGATGAAGGTGATCGATAACACCGTTCAGACCTCTCTGGCATCGCAGCCGCAGCAACAAGCAGCTGCTCGTCAGGAACAACCTGCGGTGAACTACCGTGACCTGGACCGTCCGACCGTCATGCGCAACCAGGCTCAGGCCGGTGCTGCGACTGCCGCGAAGATGAATCCGCAAGACGATCTGGATTACCTGGACATCCCGGCATTCCTGCGTCGTCAGGCCGATTGATGAAATGTATCAGGGGGATACGGGTGATTGGTGTTCAGCAAAGGTCTGGTCTGCTATTATCGCCAGCCTTTGTTGATACCAGTTCGCAATTTGCGCTGAAGCGGCCCATGCCATGATTAAACAACGCACCCTGAAGAATATTATCCGTGCCACAGGTGTCGGTTTGCACTCCGGCGAGAAGGTCTACCTGACCCTCAAGCCCGCGCCTGTCGATACTGGCATCGTGTTTTGTCGTGCCGACCTCGACCCTGTGGTGCAGATCCCTGCTCGCGCGGAAAACGTTGGTGAAACCACTATGTCGACCACACTGGTCAACGGTGACACCAAAGTGGATACGGTGGAGCACTTGCTCTCGGCCATGGCTGGCCTGGGCATCGATAACGCCTACGTCGAGCTCTCCGCGTCCGAAGTCCCGATCATGGATGGCAGTGCCGGACCCTTCGTATTCCTGATTCAATCGGCTGGCCTGGAAGAGCAGGACGCAGCCAAGAAGTTCATCCGTATCCTGCGGGAAGTGACTGTGGAAGATGGCGACAAGCGCGCCACTTTCGTCCCTTTCGAAGGTTTCAAGGTGAGCTTCGAGATCGATTTCGATCACCCGGTTTTCCGTGACCGCACCCAGAGTGCAAGCGTGGATTTTTCCAGCACTTCGTTCGTAAAAGAAGTCAGCCGCGCCCGTACCTTTGGTTTCATGAGTGACATCGAGTACCTGCGCAAGCACAACCTCGCACTCGGCGGCAGTGTTGAAAACGCGATCGTGGTCGATTCCGATGGTGTGTTGAACGAAGACGGCCTTCGTTATGAAGACGAATTCGTCAAACACAAGATTCTCGATGCAATCGGCGACCTCTACCTGCTGGGCAATAGCCTGATTGGTGAGTTCAAGGGCTTCAAGTCCGGCCACGCGCTGAACAACCAGCTGCTGCGCAAGTTGATTGAGCAGAAAGATGCTTGGGAAGTCGTGACGTTCGAAGACGCCAGCACCGCACCAATCTCTTACATGCGCCCTGTAGCGGCCGTGTAAGCCAAAAAACCTCTCTAGTTTTTAAAGGCTGCCTTCGGGTGGCCTTTTTTTATGGCTGTTTCCTGAGGGCAGGTGAGCACCTGTGGCGAGGGAGCTTGCTCCCGCTGGGGCGCGCAGCGGCCCTGAAACCTGGCACCACGGTGTACCAGATTTACTGGCCAGGCCTGTTTGGGGCTGCTGCGCAGCCCAGCGGGAGCAAGCTCCCTCGCCACAGAGACACCATCTCCATGGCATTGGGTGCTCGGGTGTTACATCGCGCAAACCACACGATTGCGCCCACTGGCCTTGGCCTGGTAAAGCGCCTTGTCGGCGGCGAGCATGAGTTGTTCGAGTTCGCCATACGGCCCTTGAGCCCAGGTGGCGATGCCGATGCTGACAGTCATGGGCGCTGCGCCGGGAATGACGGGCGGCAACTGTTCCACGGCCTCGCGAATGTTCTGGGCCATGGTAAAGGCTCCGGCGGTGGTGGTTTCTGGCAGTACCACCGAAAACTCCTCACCGCCGTAGCGCGCGGCCAGGTCGGCCGGTCGACGGACATGCCGGCCGATCAGTTGCGCCAGGGTGCGCAAGGCCTCGTCACCCCTTTGGTGGCCATGGTGATCGTTGAATGCCTTGAAATGGTCGGCATCGATCATCATGACTGACAGCGGCTGGCCCGAACGCTGGGCCCGCAGCCATTCCTGTTGCAGCGTCTCGTCCAGGGTCCGGCGGTTGGCCAGGCCCGTCAGCGAGTCGACGGACGCCAGTTGTGCCAGTTCCCGCTCGGCATGGTGGCGACGCCTCAGTTCATGACGCAGCAGCCAGGTGAGCCAGAGCAAGCCGATGCACAACGCCCCTGTAGCGCCGCTGACCAGCAGCGCCGTGCGTTTCCATGAGGCGAAGACCTCATCGGAGGAGAGTGCCACCACCACGATCAAAGGCAAATCGCCCACTTGGGAGAACGTGTACAGGCGCTGCGCCTGATCAACGCTGGAGACACTGGTGAAGCTGCCGTTACCTTCCTGCAGAATGCGCATGAAGTTTGGTCGGTTGCTGAAATCCTTGCCAATCAGGTCTTCGGCCAAGGGTGGCTCCTGGGCCAGCAGAAAGCCGTCGCTGCTGACCAGGTTGACCGAACCGCCGTGCCCAATGTTCAGGCTCTTGAACAGTTGGCTGAAATAGCTCAGGCGCATCGACGCCTCGGCCACCCCCAAAAAATCGCCCCGTTCATTACTCAGCCGACGGCTGAAGCTGATGCGCCAGTCTTGCTCTGCATTTCTGGAACGGAACGGACGGCTGATCTTCATGCCCAGGCTGGGGTCATGGACGTGAGGCTTGAAATATTCTCGATCGGCATAATTGCCTTTGCGCGGTTCGATTGAGATGGAGTCCGCGATGACATCGCCGTGTTTGTCCAACAGCAGGATTTCGCCTTTATAGGGCGCGGCGGTGGAGCGGTCAAAGAGGGCCAAGTGACGGATCGTCGGGGAAAGGTTGGCGATCTCGTCGCGTTTGGCCGCACTGATCAGACCTTGCAGCGACAGGTCATACAGTTCGACATTGCGCAGCACATCGGCATCGATCAGTTGCACGATATTGGTCGCGGCACGTGTCGCCTCCTGGCGGGCGCTGGCGTGTTCGCGGACCAGCAGAAAGCTCACGATGCTCAGGATGGCCAAGACAACCAGCGAACTGGCAACCACCAGTACCCGTTCCGAGCGTATCGAAAACGGGGTGATGCTGGATCTTGTGCTACTCACACTCATGGTTCCAAGGTCTGCATTGTCATATGGCGGGATCCGTCCCAAGGGCTGCTCTTGTATAAAATCCGGGCAACTGACTGGTATCAGACAAATGCTGGCCTTTTGCAGGATTGTGCGTGGACCACCCAAATAGGGCAATCCACCTGGTGGTTTATTTCAAACCGGAAAACGGATTCCGAAGGTATTGCCTCCGCTGTCACTGCGCACGAATACATCCCCGCCATGCATCAGCGCGATGGCTTTGACGATGGCCAGCCCCAGGCCATGGTTGGCCCCACTGTTGCTGCGGGAAGCATCCACCCGGTAGAAACGTTCGAACAGGCGCGGCAGGTGCTCATCGGCAATCGGTTCGCCGGGGTTGGTGACGGCGAGGGTGATCTGGTCGCCCAGGGCTTCGATGTGCACATGGATCACTTGCCCCGGGGCGGTGTGTTGCACCGCGTTGCTCAGCAAGTTGATCAGTGCCCGGCGCAGGTGGGCGATCTCGATACTGGCCTGGGCATCACCGCTGACCCTGACCTGGACCTGAGCGTCTTCTAGGATGAAGTCCAGGTAGTCGAGGGTTGTCGCCACTTCGCTGGCCAGGGAGGTGCTGGTGAGTTTGGTGGCTTTGCTGCCCTGGTCGGCGCTGGCGAGGAACAGCATGTCGTTGATGATCGAACGCAGTCGCTCCAACTCTTCGAGATTCGACTGCAACACTTCGAAGTAATGCTCAGCCGAGCGCCCACGGGTCAGCGCCACCTGGGTCTGGCCGATCAGGTTGGTCAGGGGGGAGCGCAGCTCGTGGGCGACGTCGGCGTTGAACGACTCCAGTCGCGAGTACGCCTGTTCGACCCGGTCGAGGGTGGCGTTGAAGGAACTGACGAATTGACTGAGCTCCGGCGCCAAGGGGGACATTTGCAAGCGACCGGACAAACGCGGTGGCGTCATGCGTCTGGCCTCGTCGGACAGTTTTATCAGCGGCTTGAGGCCAATACGCGCGACCCAGTAGCCCAGCAAGGAGGCCAGGATCACCCCGATAATCGCCAGACTCACCAGCGCCACCAGTAAATGGTGCTGGGTCTGATAGAAGGTCTGGGTGTCGATGCCGATCATGAAGCGCAGCGGCGGGCGCTGGTCCTTGGCCGGGAACTGGCTCACGAGTACCTTCATCGGGTAATTCTGCGCCGCCAGCTTCAAGTCGCGCTTGTCCAGCGGACCTTCGGCGAAGGCACGAGTCTGCGGATCGGGGTTGCCATATTCAAAGCGCGGATCGCCACTGACGATCCAGAAGTGGATGCGTTTGTCTTCCTCTTCCAGCAGGCGCAACTTGTTATGGATCTTCACCCAGTGCTCGGGTGTGCCATAGCGGCCGACCATGGATTCGAGCACGCTGTAGCGCGCATCGAGTTCGGCCTCCGGCAACAGGCCCAGGCCCTTTTCGACTTGCTGGTACAAGGCCCCGCCGATCAACAGGAACACCAGTGCCGCCACCAGCGTGAACATGCCGCTCAGGCGCAGGGCGATACTGTCGGGCAAAGTCACTCTCTGCGCTCCAGTACATAACCCATTCCACGAATCGTGTGCAGCAGTTTTTCTTCGAACGGCCCGTCGAGCTTGGCCCGCAAGCGTTTGATGGCCACTTCCACCACATTGGCGTCGCTGTCGAAATTGATGTCCCAGACCATTTCGGCAATGGCGGTTTTCGACAGTATTTCGCCTTGGCGGCGCGCCAGGACGCTGAGCAGCGAAAACTCCTTGGCCGTCAGGTCCAGGCGTTGGCCCGCGCGGGTCGCTTTGCGGCTGATCAGGTCGATCCACAGGTCGGCGATGCTGACCTGCACCGGTTCATGACTGCCGCTGCGGCGGGTCAGGGCTTGCAGGCGGGCCACCAGCTCCAGGAAGGAGAACGGCTTGCCCAGGTAATCATCGGCGCCGTCGCGCAAGCCCCTGATGCGGTCTTCCACCCGTTCACGGGCGGTGAGCATGATCACCGGCGTCTGCTTGCGGACGCGCAGGGCCCGCAGCACGCCGAAGCCGTCCAGGCCTGGCAACATGACGTCCAGCACAATGACGGCGTAATCGCTTGCCAGCGCCAGGTGCAGCCCCTCGACGCCGTCCGGCGCCACGTCCACGGTGTAGCCCTGTTCCGTCAGGCCGCGATGCAGATAGTCCGCGGTTTTTTCTTCGTCTTCGATGATCAGAACGCGCATGGCTCCGCCTCAGTCTGTGGTCGCCAGCGCCGCCTTCGGCGCGGGTCCGGGTTGTTGGACGGGCCGATGAAACAGTCGCTCGAGCCATAAGTATATGACCGGTGTGGTGAACAGCGTCAGCGCCTGGCTCACCAGCAGGCCGCCGACCACCGCGATGCCCAGCGGCTGGCGCAGCTCCGCGCCGGGGCCTGAACCGAGCATCAGCGGCAGGGCGCCGAGCAGGGCGGCCAGGGTGGTCATGATGATCGGGCGAAAGCGGGTCAGGCACGCCTGGAAAATCGCTTCCTGGGGCGTCATCCCACCTTTGCGCTGGGCGTCGAGGGCGAAGTCGATCATCAGGATGCCGTTTTTCTTGACGATGCCGATCAGCAGGACCAGCCCGATCAACGCCATGATCGAAAAATCCTGGCCCAGCAACCACAACATGACCAGCGCGCCGAGGCCGGCCGAGGGCAGGGTGGAGATGATGGTCAACGGGTGTACGAAACTCTCGTAGAGCACGCCGAGGATGATGTACACCGCCAACAGCGCGGCGAGGATCAGCCATGGCTGGCTGGCCAGGGAGCTTTGGAACGCTTGGGCCGCGCCCTGGAAGTTACCGGTGATGGAGGCCGGCATGCCGATCTCGTTCTTGGCCTGGTCGAGCATGCGCACCGCATCCCCCAACGCCACGCCAGGCGCGAGGTTGAACGACAGGTTGGCCGCCGGGAACATACCGTCGTGGGCGATGGACAGTGGGCCGTTGGTCGGCGCATCGAAGCGGGCCAGGGCCGAGAGCGGGACCATCTCGCCACTGAGCGGTGAGCGCAGGTAGAAATAGGCCAGGCTCTCAGCCTTGCCACGTTGCGCGGTGTCGAGCTCCAGGATGACGTTGTATTGATTGGTTTCAGTCTGGAATTCGTTGATCTGCCGCTGGCCGAAGGCGTCGTACAGGGCCTGGTCGACATCGCTGGCGGTGAGGCCGAAGCGCGCCGCTGCGCTGCGGTCGATGTTGATGTGGGTGATGCTGCCGCCCAGTTGAAGGTCGTTGGAAATGTCTCGGAACGCGGGGTTGCCGCGCAGCCTGTCGGTGAGTTTTTGGGTCCAGGTGTTGAGGGTCGGCCCGTCGTTGCTCTTGAGGACGTATTGATACTGGGCACGGCTCGGACCGGAGCTGAGGTTGATGTCCTGCCCGGCCCTCAGGTACAGCACCACGCCGGGGATGCCCAGTAGTTTGGGGCGGATTCTGTCGATGAATCCACTGGCCGACACGTCGCGCTCGCCCCGGGGCTTGAGCGCGATCCAGAAGCGGCCGTTGGCGATGGTCTGGTTGGTGCCGGAGACGCCGACGGAGTGGGAGAAGGTTTGCACCGCCGGGTCTGCGGCGACGATTTCGGCCAGGGCCTTGTGCTTGGCGACCATGTCCGGGAATGACACATCGGCGGCCGCGTCGCTGGTACCCAGCACCAGGCCGTTGTCCTGGACCGGAAAAAAACCCTTGGGAATGAATACATAGCCGGCCACCGCCATTGCCAGGGTCAGGCCGAACACGCCGATCATTAACTTTTGATGGGCCAGGGCTCGACGAAGAGCACGTTCATACCAGCCCAGCAAGTGTTCGCCGAAGCCTGGCGTGGCATGAGCACGATGTGTCGGGGCGCGCATGAACAAGGCCGCCAGGGTCGGCGCCAGGGTCAGGGACACCACCACCGAAATCAGGATGGTCGATGTCGCGGTCAGGGCAAACTCCTTGAACAGTCGCCCGACCACGCCACCCATGAACAGCAGCGGAATGAACGCCGCCACCAGCGAAAAGCTGATGGAGATCACCGTGAAGCCGATCTCGCCCGCGCCCTTGATCGCCGCTTCGCGCATGCCTTCGCCGGCTTCCAGATGCCGGTGGATGTTCTCCACCACCACAATGGCATCGTCCACCACGAACCCCACCGAGATGACGATCGCCATCAGGGTGAGGTTGTTCAGGCTGAAACCCATCACGTACATCAGGGCGAAACTGGCGATCAGTGACACGCCGAGCACCGCCGAAACAATCAGGGTTGCCGAAAGCTGGCGCAGGAACAGTGCCATCACTGCCACCACCAGCAGCACCGCGATCAGCAAGGTAATTTCCACTTCATGCAATGAGGCGCGGATGGTCTGGGTCCGGTCGATCATCACTTTGACCTGCACCGCGGCGGGTAGCATGGCTTCAAGGGTGGGCAAGGCTGCCTGGATGCGGTCGACTGTCTCGACGATATTCGCCCCCGGTTGACGGAAGATGACCAGGTTGACCCCCGGCTGATCGTCGGACCAGGCCTGAATGTAGGCGTCTTCCGAACCGTTAATGACTTTGGCGACGTCCTTGAGATGAACCGGCGCGCCATCCTTGTAGGACACGATCAACTCGCCATATTCCTCGGGCTGGAACAACTGATCGTTGGTGGACAGGGTGGAAACGCTTGACTCGCCATACAGCGCTCCCTTGGCCAGGTTTAGGCTGGCCTGCTGAAGCGCCACGCGGATATCGGCCAGGGTCAGACCGATCGCAGCGAGTCGGTCCGCCGAGGCTTGAACCCGGATTGCCGGACGTTGCTGACCGGTAATGTAGATTTGTCCTACGCCATCGATTTGGCTGATTTGGCGGGCGAGCAGGGTTTCGACGTAGTCGCTCAGTTCAGTGCCGGGCATCAGGCTGGAGCTGATACTGAGGATCAACACCGGGCTGTCGGCCGGATTGACTTTGCGCCAGGTGGGCAGGTTCGGCATGTCATTGGGCAATTTGCCGGCGGCGGTGTTGATGGCCGCCTGTACCTCCTGGGCGGCGGTGTCGATGCTTTTGTCGAGGCTGAATTGCAGCGTGAGGTTAGTCGAGCCCAAGGCGCTGCTGGAGGTCATCTGGGTGATGCCGGGGATGGCGCTGAATTGTACTTCCAGTGGGGTCGCCACCGACGAAGCCATGGTTTCGGGGCTGGCGCCGGGCAACAGGGCCCGGACCTGGATGGTCGGGAATTCCGCTTCAGGCAAGGGTGCGACAGGCAGGCGAGGAAAGGCGATCAACCCCAGCAGCACCAAGGCGAACGTCAGCAGCACCGTGGCAATGGGGTGATCGATGCACCACGCCGAAACCGAACCGCGGCCCTTCATGGTTTTGGCTCCGACACACTGGTCTGGGCCACTGGGTCTGCGAGCACCTGGATGCGGGTGCCGGGCTTGAGCCGTGACTGACCGTCGCTCACCAACTGATCACCCGCGCTCACCCCTTTGATGATGTGCAGGTCGCTGTCCTGGTACACCATCACCACCGGTACGCTCTCGACCTGGTCACCCTTGATCCGATACACGAACGGGTGCTCCAGGCCGCGCTGAACCACGGTCGGTGGCACCACCAGAGCATCTTGGTCGAGGGCGGTCTGGATCTTCAACGTCACCAACTGCCCCGGCCACAGCCGTTGCGCGGCGTTGCTGAACTCAGCCTTGGCCCGCAGGGTGCCGGTGTTGGCGTTGATCTGGTTGTCGATCAGGCTCAGGCGGCCCTCGCCGAGCATTTCCCCGGAGGTGCCATCGGCGCCTGTGTAGGCCTGGACCAGCGCTTGCTCGGGGGCGGCCATCAACCGTTGCAAGGTGGGCAGCATCTGTTGGGGCAAGGCGAACTCCACCGCGATCGGGTCGATCTGGGTCACGGTGAACAGACCGTCGGTGTCGCTGGCGCGCAGGAAGTTGCCTTCGTCCACGTTGCGAATGCCCACGCGACCGGTCACCGGGGAGCGGATCCGGGTGTAGGACAACTGCACCTGGGCAGCATCGATGGCCGCCTGATTGCCCTGGGCGGTGGCCTTGAGCTGGTTGACCAGCGCCTGTTGCTGGTCGTAGGTCTGCTTCGAAATGCCATCGTCGACACTGAGCAATTTGTAGCGCTTGAGATTGATCTGGGCGACCGCCAGTTGTGCCTGGCTTTCACCAAGCTGGGCCCTGGCCTGATCGAGGCTGGCGCGGATCGAGCGGTCGTCGATGGTTGCCAGCAGGTCACCCTGTTTGACCTGCTGCCCTTCCTTGACCAGCAGTCGGGTGAGGATGCCGTCGATTTGCGGACGGATCACCACACTGTGCAGTGACAACACCGTGCCGATGCCACTGGCAAAGCGTGGCACATCTTTTTGCACCACGCTGACAACCCTTACCGGAACGGCCACGGGCGCGCCGGGTCTGGCAGTGACGGGCTTGATGACATACCAGAGGGAGACCGCTGCCAGGACGACCAGGAGCGCGACGAGCAGGACGGTTTTTTTCTGGATGTGCATGGATGTGGGAGGCCGGTTCAGGACGGAGGGATTTTTATCTTTCTTATATAGCGTTGCGAGGGGGTCAGGAAGGTGACGCCTAACTGACGGGCTTGTCAGTTTTGTCCCGACTTACTGTCAGACGAGTGCAGGGTCGATTGAATCCGCCCTGCGCGCGCCGGTATCGGGCGGGTATACTGCCGGCTTTCGCGGCTCGCTCTCCGGGCCCGACTTGCATGCATTACCCGGAGCTTCACATGACTTCCCCAACACCTTCGCCCGCGGACGAACACCCGAACGGCGAACAGGCCGACCGGCCCGACAGCGATGTTTCCAGCGGCGAGAGCGTCAACGCGATCCCGACCTTCAAGTTTCCGTTCAAACCCGGTGAACTGGCCGCGACCAAAGGGGCCGGGCAGCAGCCTTGGTACAAGAACGGCGCGAAGAACGGTCATACCAAGACCCCTGGCGCCGCCCCGCCCGGCACGCGTCGCTCGATGGGCAAGCGCTGATATCGGCCTTGGAGCACGGGCGCGAAATCAGTTCGTTACCCGTGCACCGGCCAGACTGCCACTCAACTCATAGGCCGTCAGCTCGGCCTGGTGCGCCGCGAGGATTTCCGGCAGCGAACCGCGCAGGTACTCGACCCACGTCTTGATTTTCGCATCCAGGTACTGGCGCGAAGGATAGATGGCGTAGAGGTTCAGTTCCTGGGAGCGGTAGTTGGGCATGACCCGCACCAGCGTGCCATTGCGCAGGCCTTCGATGGCGGCGTAAACCGGCAGCACGCCTACGCCCATGCCGCTGGTGATCGCAGTTTTCATGGCATCGGCGGAGTTCACCAGGAACGGTGAGTTGCTGATGGTGACCATCTCTTGGCCTTCGGGGCCGTCAAAGATCCATTTCTCCAGCGGAATGACGGGGCTGACCAGGCGCAGGCACGCGTGGTTGAGCAGGTCGCCGGGTGTTTGCGGGCAGCCGCTGGCTTTCACGTAGGCAGGTGATGCGCAGACGATGCTGTAGGTGATGCCCAGGCGTTGGGAAACGAAGCCCGAATCCGGCAACTCGCTGGCCAGCACGATGGAGACGTCGTAGCCCTCGTCCAGTATGTCCGGCACCCGGTTGGCCAGGGTCAGGTCGAAAGTCACGTCTGGATGGGTCTTGCGATAACGGGCGATGGCGTCGATCACGAAATGCTGGCCGATGCCGGTCATGGTGTGGACCTTCAACTGCCCGGCGGGGCGTGCATGGGCATCGCTGGCTTCGGCTTCGGCTTCCTCGACATACGCCAGGATCTGCTCGCAGCGCAGCAGATAGCGCTTGCCGGCCTCGGTCAGGGCAATGCGCCGGGTGGTGCGGTTGAGCAGGCGGGTTTGCAGATGGGCTTCCAGATTGGAAACCGCACGCGAAACGTTGGCGGTCGTGGTATCGAGCTGTTGGGCGGCGGCGGTGAAGCTGCCCGCTTCGGCCACACAGCTGAACGCGCGCATGTTTTGCAAAGTGTCCATGAAGGGCTCTCTTGGGAGGTGGCAAATTGTGACACGAAGTTACAGTGCAGCGGACCCCGACTAATGGATTATCGCCGTAACGGTAACAAAGATTCGCAGAAAGGTCGGCTTATCGCCGTTAGGTGGGGTGCCTAGAATTGCCGTCACTGTGGAGCAGATAGCCTTGCCGTCTGGCGCAGAGCCGGTGGGAGCGGGCTTGCTCGCGAAAGCGGTGTGCCTGCCACCGACGATGTTGGAACGTCAGTCCGTCTTCGCGAGCAAGCCCGCTCCCACAGGATTTCGATTTTCTCTCCTAGGATTTTGCGCAAGTGCCGCGTTGCATCAGCAGAGAGCTGAAGACTCTCAGTGTTTGGCTTTTAACGTTAACCATCAGTGGTTGCATCGGCACGGGAGGGATTGCGCCGCAAGGCCAGGCATTGTCGGCCAATCAACTGGCCACCGATGAAGCGATCCGCGAGGCTGCCCGCGATGCCCACTGGCCCACTCGCCAGTGGTGGAACGCCTATGGCGACCGGCAACTGGATCGCTGGATCGACCTGGCCGTGCAGGGCAGCCCGAGCCTGGCCATGGCAGTTGCCCGCGTGCGGCAGGCCAAGGCCATGGCGGGTGTCGTCGAGGCTGCCGAGTCGTTACAGATCAATGGTCAGGCGACTCTCAAGCGCCACAACTGGCCCACCGATCAGTTCTATGGCCCTGGCGAGTTGGCCGACACCACCACGTGGGACAATAACGCGGGCCTGGGCTTGAGCTATGCCCTGGACCTGTGGGGCCGTGAGCGCAGCGCCAGTGAGCAGGCCGTCGACCTGGCCCATGTCAGCGTGGCCCAGGCGCGGCAGGCGCAGTTGGAACTGCAGAACAACATCGTGCGTGCCTATATCCAGTTCTCCTTGCACTACGCCCAGCGCGATATTGTCGAGGCGACCCTCCATCAACAGGAGCAGATTCTCGAGCTGGCGCAAAAACGTCTGGACGGCGGCATCGGCACCCATTTCGAAGTCAGCCAGGCCCAGGCGCCGTTGCCCGAGACCCATCGACAACTCGACGCCCTCGATGAAGCCATTGCCTTGAGCCGTAATCAATTGGCGGCGTTGGCAGGTAAAGGGCCTGGCGAAGGGGCGCGGCTGCAGCGCCCGACCCTGGCGCTCGGTGCGCCCTTGAAGTTGCCGTCGGCATTGCCCGCCGAATTGCTTGGCCAGCGTCCGGACGTGGTGGCCGGGCGTTGGCAAGTGGCTGCTCAGGCGCGCGGCATCGATGTCGCGCGTGCCGGGTTTTATCCCAATGTCGACCTGGTGGGCAGTATCGGCTACATGGCGACCGGTGGCGGGGCGCTGGAATTCTTGACTGGCAAGAAGCTCACCTACAGCGTCGGACCGGCCATCACGCTGCCGATTTTCGATGGCGGGCGCCTGCGTTCACAGTTGGGGGAGGCGGCGGCCGGTTATGACATCGCCGTGGCCCACTACAACCAGACGCTGGTCGATGCGCTCAAGAGTATTTCCGATCAGTTGATCCGCCGCGAGTCCATGGACAAGCAGCACGTCTTCGCCGCTGAGTCGGTGGCCGCCGCCCAACGCACCTACGACATCGCGATGGTTGCGTTCCAGCGCGGGCTCACTGACTACCTCAACGTGCTCAACGCCCAAAGCCTGTTGTTCAAGCAGCAACAGGTGCAACAGCAAGTGGAGGCGGCGCGTCTGACGGCCCATGCCGACCTGGTGACGGCGCTGGGAGGTGGGTTGGACTCTGTAGGAGCTGTCGAGTGCAACGAGGCTGCGATCTTTCCCCAGACACTTGAGTCCCAAACGAAAAGATCAAAAGATCGCAGCCTTCGGCAGCTCCTACGCAGCGCCTACAAGGCGCAACCCAAGCGCAAGCAAGCTCCCTCGCCACGATGCTGAGTCTGTTTCCTGTGAAGTCTTTACTCGCCCCCGCACGCTGGCTCTACCGCCTCCAATGGCGCCGTGGTTTCTTTGAATGGGCCCGCAGCGATGGGGTGACCTGGGTCTATATCTTCAAGGTCCTGTTCGCCGCGTTTCTGACGTTGTGGCTGGCGATGCGCCTGGAACTGCCGCAACCGCGCACGGCCATGATCACGGTGTTTATCGTCATGCAGCCCCAGAGTGGTCAGGTGTTCGCCAAGAGTTTCTATCGCTTGCTCGGCACCCTGGCAGGCTCGACGGTGATGGTGGCGCTGATCGCCTTGTTTGCCCAGAGCACCGAACTGTTTCTCGGCAGCCTGGCGATCTGGGTCGGCGTCTGTTCGGCGGGTGCGGCGCGTTATCGTAACTTCAGGGCCTATGGTTTTGTGCTGGCCGGCTACACCGCGGCCATGATTGGCCTGCCGGCCCTGGCTCACCCTGAAGGCGCATTCATGGCGGCCGTGTGGCGTGTGCTGGAAATTTCCCTGGGGATTCTCTGCGCCACCCTGATCAGCGCCGCGATCCTGCCGCAGACCGCCAGCGCCGCCATGCGCAACGCCCTGTACCAACGCTTTGGCGTATTTGCCCTGTTCGTCACCGATGGCTTGCGGGGGCGCAGCAAACGCGAGGTATTCGAGGCGCGTAACGTGGGCTTCATTGCCGAAGCCGTGGGCCTGGAAAGCCTGCGCAGCGTAACGGTGTTCGAAGACCCGCACATGCGGCGGCGCAACGGTCGGCTCAGCCGCTTGAACAGCGAATTCATGGGCATCACCACCCGCTTCAACGCTTTGCACCAGTTGCTCGAGCGTTTGCGCAGCCGCCAAGTCGAACAGGTGGTGAACGCCATCAAACCAGGTTTGCAAACGCTGGCCGAGTTGCTGGACGGGTTTAGCGCCCGCGCCCTGACCGATAAAGATGCTGCGCGCCTGGCGGCGCAGTTGGCTACCTACAAGGCCGATTTGCCGGCGCAAGTGCGCAGGCTGCGTGGGGTGTTCGAAGAAACAGACCCGAGCGAAGCAGAACGGCTGGACTTCCACACCGCCTACGAGCTGCTGTATCGCTTCGTCGATGACTTGCACGGCTACGCCCAGACCCATGCGTCGCTGGCTGATCATCGCCACGAACGCGAGCAATGGGACGAGCCTTTCATGCCGCAGACCAACGGTCTGGCGGCTGCGGCGTCGGGGTTTCGGGCAGCGTTCATCCTGCTGGTGCTGGGCAGCTATTGGGTCGCCACGGCCTGGCCGAGTGGCGCGACCATGACGATGATTGCCGCCGCTACGGTGGGCTTGTCGGCCGCCACGCCCAATCCCAAGCGCATGGCGTTCCAGATGGCGTGTGGCACGCTGTTCGGAGCGTTGATCGGTTTCGTCGAGATGTTTTTCATCTTCCCGCTGATCGACGGCTTCCCCTTGCTCTGCGTGATGTTGGCGCCGGTGATCATGTTGGGCTCGTTCCTCAGCTCGCGACCGCAATACGCCGGAGTCGGGCTGGGGCTACTGATCTTCTTCTGCACCGGCTCGGTGCCCGACAACCTGACGGTCTACAACCCCTACACCTTCATCAACGACTACCTCGCGATGATCCTTGGCATGTTGGTATGCGCCGCTGCCGGGGCAATCATCCTGCCGCCCAACAGCCGCTGGTTGTGGCGCCGGCTCGAGCAAGACCTGCGCGAGCAGGTGGTGTTTGCTATCAGCGGCCGGCTCAAAGGCCTGGCGTCGGGCTTTGAAAGTCGCACCCGGGACTTGCTGCATCAGGCTTATGGGCTTGCGGCGGGCCAGCCTCGGGTGCAGCGGGATCTGTTGCGCTGGATGTTTGTGGTCCTGGAAGTCGGCCACGCGATTATCGAATTGCGCAAGGAACAGGCGATCTTGCCCGTGCATCCGGCCTATGCCCCAAGCCAGCCATGGCGCCAGGCGATCCGCGTGATGGGGCGGGCGCTGGTGCGGCTGTTCCGCCAGCCCGGCCAGAGCAACCTGGAGCGCGCCCTGTTGGCGGTCGACCATGCCATCAGCCGCGTACAGGCCAGTGACGAACCCTTCGCCCCGCACTTCGACACCTCGGCCCTGCGCCGGGTGAAAAGCTACCTGCATTTCATCCGTACCTCGCTTTTGGACCGGCAATCGCCATTGGCGGCCTACGCCAGGCCGCTGCCCCAGGAACCCGCACATGCCTCGTGAAATCGCCTTCCATGGCGTGTACATGCCCACCATGACCCTGATGTTTTTCATCGCCGCCGCCCTGGCCTGGGCGCTGGACCGTTTTCTGTCGGGGCTGGACCTGTACCGCTTCTTCTGGCACCCGGCGCTGCTGCGTCTGAGTCTGTTTACCTGCCTGTTTGGCGCGCTGGCGCTGACGGTCTACCGTTGAGATCAATGCGATGAAAAAGTTTTTCAGCCTGCTTGCGACGCTGTTGGTGCTGGCCCTTGCCCTGTGGATCGGCCGGGCGTTGTGGGAGCACTACATGAACACGCCGTGGACCCGAGATGGTCGGGTACGCGCCGATATCATCAACGTCGCCGCCGATGTCAGTGGCGAGGTGGTCGAGGTGCCGGTGCGTGATAACCAGTTGGTAAAAAAGGGCGATCTGCTGATGCGCATCGACCCTGAGCATTACCGCATTGCGGTGAAACAGGCTCGCTCGTTGGTGGCCTCGCGCAAGGCGACCTGGGAAATGCGCAAGGTCAACGCCCATCGGCGTGCCGACCTGGACAGCCTGGTGATCTCCCGGGAAAACCGTGACGACGCCAGTAACATTGCCGACTCGGCCCTGGCCGATTACCAGCACGCCCAGGCGCTACTGGAGGCCGCCGAACTGAACCTCTCGCGTACCCAAGTTCGCGCGGCGGTGGACGGTTATGTCACCAACCTCAACGTGCATCGGGGTGACTATGCGCGTATCGGCGAGGCGAAGATGGCTGTGGTGGACATGCATTCGTTCTGGGTCTACGGCTATTTCGAAGAAACCAAATTGCCCAAGGTGCGGGTCGGTGATTCGGCGCAGTTGCAATTGATGAGCGGTGAGGTGCTCAAGGGGCATGTGCAAAGCATCTCTCGGGGCATCTACGACCGGGACAACCCGGCAAGCCGCGAGCTGATCGCCGACGTCAACCCGACCTTCAACTGGGTTCGCCTGGCCCAGCGGGTGCCGGTGCGGATTCATATCGACGAAGTGCCGGACGGCGTGCTGCTGGCGGCGGGGATGACCTGTACGGTGGTGGTCGAACCGCAGGGTTAGCACATTATTTGTGGAAGGGGGTAGACGCACACTCACCACCAAGCCCTGTGGGAGCGGTGGGTATGAGTTCCATGTTCGGCCCGAATCCCTGTGGCGAGGGGATTTATCCCCGCTGGGCTGCGAAGCAGCCCCAAAACCAAGCAACCCGGTGTACGAGTCGAAACCGCATCAGACAGACGACGACTGCTCCGCAGCCGAACGGGGATAAATCCCCTCGCCACAGGGATTAACCATATCCCCGGTCCAAACAAGGTAAGGCCTGCTATTCCTCCAGCCCTTACAGCGAGCCACCCAACCCAAACCGCTTCCTCAAGCCTTTTTCCAGCAATGCTTTGGGCAGCAAACCGGCCATCAACGGCAATGCCCGGCTGCCATTGCCCAGGCGCAGCAGGCGCGGGGGGCTGGGTTGCTGTACGGCCTTGAGCAGGCCAGCGGCAAAATCGCTGGCCGGGGTCGGGTTGTCCTGGGACGCCTTGGCGCGGCTGCGGATGCCGTCGCGCAGAGGCCACCAGGGTGACTGTTCGCTGATCAGTTGCTCGGCTTCATGGCCGGCATTTTTGGCGAAACTGGAGGCGATGGCGCCAGGCTGGACTTCCATTACGCGGATGCCGAACGGCGCCAGTTCCATGCGCAGCGCATCGCTCAAGGCATGCACCGCCGCCTTCGAGGCGCAATAGGCGCCGGCAAATGGCGTCACCAGCACGCCGGAAACGCTGCCGATGTTCACCACCAGTCCCTTGGCCCGGCGCAGCACCGGGAACAGTGCGCGGGTTACCCCGACGATGGCGAACACATTGGTTTCGAACTGGCGCTGCATGGCCGGCACACCACCGTCCAATAGCGGCCCCATGGCGCCGTAACCGGCATTGTTGATCAGCACATCGAGGCCGCCGTGTTGCTGGTTGATGCGTTCGCTCAACTGTTCCAGGGCCTGGCCGTCATTGACGTCCAGTTGTACAGCGGTGAACCCGGCCGCGCTGAGCGCCGCCACGTCTTCATCTTTGCGTGCACTGGCCCAGACCTGATAGCCGGCAGCCTTGAAGGCATCGGCGAGGGCGCGGCCGATGCCGCTGGAACATCCGGTAATCAACGCAACGGGCATGGCCATTCCTTATGCAAACAGTGAGAGGGTCAGTTGGAGAAGCTGCCTTGCAAACGTTCGGCGCGAAACTCCAGGGTGTGTGGACGATATCCGGGACGCAGCGGCGGCAGGGGTAGGCAGTCCTGCCAGTCAGCGCCGGGCTGCAACTCGCCTGGGCCTCGATAACGCGGTGCGGTGTACTGATTGTCGGCCAGGTTGATGGTGTCGCCGGGTGCATAAGCTGCGATCCGCCAACGCAGTTCGGTCAGCGGCACGTCGTTGCCATTGGTCATGTTCAGCAACAGCGGTCGGTCGGCCGGGCAGCGTTCGGGGGCGTAGGTGACGCGCAGATCCAGGCGGTCCAGTTGCCGGGTTTCACGGCTGTCCTCCCAGAGTACCCATGCCGCCACCAGCCCCAGCCCGACGAATGCCGCCAGGGACACCGGCAACGCCTTGGCTGGATAGCGCAGCAGCAGGATGAGCCAGGTGATGACCAGCAAGACGCCGATAAGCATGGTTGAAGCCTCCGTTACCGTCCCACCATCCTACCGGAGGGCGCGGGCCGTGGATATTCATCCGCCTCGGGCCGTCGGTCGCCACTGTCATATCTGACAGTAGGCAAGGGCTGTCTGCCCTTGTTAGATGCCGGGTAGGACGCTGCGGTGCTACGACCAAGAGGCCTGATTAGATGGGCATGGATCAGAGAACCCCGAAACTGATGGCCTTTGACCCAAGGAATTTACCGGTACGTTCGGTCGACTATTGGCGAAACATCGAGAACGGGCCCTCGCAACAGCGTATCACTGCCAGCTTTTTCGATGTCGCCGGTCGTTTGGTCAAACAGTGGGATCCTCGATTGTGGCGCTTGCAACAGGATGACCCGTCAGTGCCGGCCAACCTGACGACGGTTTATTCGCTGTCCGCTGCCGCGCTGCGTACCGATAGCGTCGATGCAGGCTTGCAGATCGATCTGCCAGGGATCGCCAGCGAGAGCTTGCGGGCCTGGGACGGCCGAGGGACGCAGCGCGAGGTGGTCTACGACGACTTGCTCCGTCCTCTGGCGGTGCTTGAGCAAGGCGTCGGGCAACCGCGTCGGTGCGTGGAGCGGTTGAAGTACGGTTATCCGGGCCAGGGCAATCGCGACCATAACCAGTACGGACAGTTGATCCGCCACGATGACCCGGCAGGTAGCGTGCTGCTGGAGTCGTTTGCCCTCACGGCCCAAAACCTTGTCCAGAACCGTCGCTTCATCCTTGATGCCGTCGCTCCCGACTGGCCGGAACCGGAAGCTGATCGCGAGGCGCTGCTCGAGCCCGGCGAAGGTGCTCTCTCAACGTGGTCCCTGGGGCCGCTGGGTGATGTGCTGGAGCAGACCGATGCCAGGGGAAATCGGCAGAAACGGAACCTGACCCTCGAGGGTCGATTGCGTGAAAGTCATTTGCGATTAAACGACCAGGACGTTTGGCAGCCGCTGGTCAGGGATATCCGTTATAACGCCGACGGGCAAATAGTGCAGGAAACGGCCGGGAACGGTGTGCAGACCCTGCTTGAATACAGCCCCGACGACGGCCGGTTGATGGAACGCCACGCCAGGCGCGCCGACCAGGTGCTGCAGGACCTGTTCTACACCTATGACCCCATGGGGAACGTGCTGAGTATCGAGGACCAGGCCCTGCCGGTGCGCTACTTCGCCAACCAGCGTGTGGAGCCCGTCAGCCGTTTCAGCTACGACAGTCTTTATCAGGTGACCGAAGCCAGCGGCTGGGAGGCGGGCGCTGCCAATCAGGGACCGGCGTCCATTGGTCGTACCGATCCGACGGCGGTCAGCAATTACCAGCAGACCTATCACTATGACGAAAGCGGCAACCTGCTGGAACTGACCCACGTCGGTGCGCAGAATCATGGACGCCAGATGAAAGCGGCCCGCTACAGCAATCGTTGTTTGCCGTACCGTAACGGCGTGCCGCCGACCGAGGAAGAGATCGACGCGGCATTCGATGCTAGGGGCAATTGGCTTGAACTGGAGCCGGGGCGTTCCTTGGCCTGGGATCTGCGTAACCAGCTAGGTTCGGTCACGCCCATAGCACGCATGTCTCGTCTCGATGACAGGGAAGCTTATGTCTACGACGGTAACGGTCAACGCGTGCGCAAGCTGCGTGCGCTTCAAGCCGCTTCCCGGACGCTGGCCGCCGAAGTGCGTTACTTGCCGGGGCTGGAACTGCGTGCCGACAGCAGCACCAGGGAGTCGCTACAGGTCATTACGGCTCAGGGTGGACTCAACAGTGTTCGGGTATTGCACTGGGAAAGCCCACCACCGTCGGGGGCCAATGACCTCTATCGATACAGTTTTACCGACCACTTGGGCTCCACCAGCCTGGAGCTTGCCCAAGACGGGCGAATCATCAGCCGGGAGCATTTTTATCCCTTTGGCGAGACGGCCTACCTGGCCGGGGCTGAGGTCAGTTACAAGACGGCCCGTTACTCGGGTCAGGAACAGGATGCGACGGGGCTTTATTACTACGGTTTCAGGTATTACGCGCCGTGGTTACAGCGTTGGGTCAATCCGGATCCGGCAGGGACGGTGGATGGTTTGAATCTCTACCGGATGGTCCGTAACAATCCGCTGACGTTTTTTGACGAGCAGGGCCAGGAGCCTCAGTCGACAACGTCATTAACCACCGCGGTGGCTATTTATGAGGCGTATAGGCAAGGCTACAGCGATACGGACAGGCAGTTGCCCTTTAAAATGATGGCTGAAATCACCGGCGATAAGCTGAAATTCAAAACCAATAAAGCGCCAGACGCGATGCTCGCTAAGGTCCAGGCCAAGCGCTTTACGTTGCGGCACTACACCGTGGGCGGGGGCAAGGGTGAAGCTCCCTCCTTCATGGAAATTGCCTCGAATTTTTCGCTGGTGCATAAAAAATTGAAAACATTGGGCGGAAAGGGCGGAAATACCAACGAAAAGGATTGGACGAAAGCAGGCAATAGCGCGTTTACATTTTTTTTGCTGGCCGTGGATGGCGAGGTCAATGAGCGTAAGTTTCTCCAGTCAATGACCCATTACGCCGAGTACGACCTCAATGATGACAAGGCGCTTGAGGCGGCCCTGGGAGCAGACTATGCACGCGTAGAGTTTTTCGCATCCCCTGACGTACTCGACCCCAAGCACTCCTCGAACCTAGAGACTGTTCCGATGGTGAAAGGGCGTTTGAAGGATCTTAAAGCGCTGCTATTGGGCAATTCGGGTATTTCTTCCGTACAAATCGGGAGAATGGATTCGCGCGCATTGCTCGACAATATCGACCGTGCTTTTGGGGGCAGCCTGGAGATCAAGATTCCAGGTTCTATAAAGGTAAATATGTGGCATAAAAAGGGGCTTGGACGGATGGCAGCCTGATCCTGCAAAAAAAGCCCCCACCCAACCCACTGCGGATAGGGGACGCAGTGGGCTGGACGGGGGCTTCTTGTACAACGGGTTGTTGCTGATCGTTATTGGGCGATGGTTTTCACCGACACGCCACGTTCGATCGGGGTGGAGCGACCGTAGATGTCTTCGAAGCGCTCAATGTCATCTTCGCCCAGGTAGCTGCCGGACTGCACTTCGATGATTTCCAGTGGGATCTTGCCCGGGTTGCGCAGGCGATGAACCGAGGCGATCGGGATGTAGGTCGACTGGTTTTCGCAGAGCAGGAACACGTTCTCATCGCAGGTCACTTCGGCGGTGCCGCTGACCACGATCCAGTGCTCGGCGCGGTGGTGGTGCATCTGCAGCGACAGGCATGCGCCCGGCTTGACCGAGATGTGCTTGACCTGGAAACGACCGCCCATGTCCACCGAGTCATAGGAACCCCACGGACGATAGACTTCGCAGTGGTTCTGGGTTTCGGTGCGGCCCTGGGCGTTGAGGGTGTTGACCATTTGCTTGACGCCTTGGACCTTGTCCTTGTGGGCGATCATCATGGCGTCCTTGGTTTCGACCACCACGATGTTGTCCAGGCCGATCACCGACACCAGCTTGCCGTTGCCATGGATCATGCAGTTACGGCTGTCCTGGACGACGACGTCGCCCTTGGTGACGTTGCCGTTGGCGTCCTTGGGGTTGACTTCCCACAGCGACGACCAGCAGCCGACATCGCTCCAGCCGGCCGACAGTGGCACCACGCAGGCGCGCTGGGTCTTTTCCATGACGGCGTAGTCGATGGAGTTGTCCGGGCAGCAGGCGAAGGTGGCTTCGTCGAAGGTGATGGTGTCGGGGGTCTGCTCGCTGCGCTCAAGGGTCAGCAGGCAGGTGTCGTAGATGTCCGGATCGTGCTTTTTCAGCTCTTCGAGGAAACGGCTGGCGCGGAACAGGAACATGCCGCTGTTCCAGAAGTAACCGCCGGCCTCGACGAACTCGGTGGCGCGCTTGACGTCGGGTTTTTCGACGAAGTGCGAAACGCGGCTCACCCCTTCAGGCAGCAGGGCATCGTTGGTCGACTTGATGTAGCCATAACCGGTTTCCGGTTTGGTGGCCGGTACGCCGAACAGCACCATTTCGCCCCGCTCGGCGGCCACGGTGGCCAGGGCCAACGCACGCTGCAGGGCTTTCTGGTCTTCAAGCACGTGGTCGGCCGGCAGGACCAGCATCAGCTCGTCGCGACCTTCATTGACCAGCATCATTGCGGTCAGTGCCACGGCCGGCGCGGTGTTGCGCCCGAACGGTTCCATCAGGATGCGCTGGGCTTCCAGATTGCGGTTGCTCAACTGTTCGTTGACGATGAACCGGTGGTCTTTGTTGCAAACCACGATCGGGGTGTCCATGCCTTCGAACACCAGGCGCTCGAGGGTCTGCTGGAACAGGGTGTGTTCGCCGGTCAGGGCCAGGAACTGTTTAGGGAATTGCTTGCGCGAAAGCGGCCAAAGACGTGAGCCGCTACCACCTGACAAGATCACCGGAATCATGTTTGTTACTCCTACAAATCGAAATGGTTTTTAGAGCTACTGCGTTCTGTCGTTTCACTCTCTTGTTGTTGTTCCGTACCCGAATGACACCTTGATCCAGGGTGGGAGCGGGCTTGCTCGCGAAGGCGGCGTATCAGTCGACATTGATGTTGAATGTCAGACCGCATTCGCGAGCAAGCCCGCTCCCACAGGGGGCGTCAGTCAGGTGAATTGATCAGCGGGTCGACACGGGGCGTTTTACCCACACTGGCGACAGGCTGCTGCCCGAACCGGTGACGTACAGCACGGCCGCTTCGCCGCGCTCCAGGGCCACGGGCTTGAGATCGCCGACTTTCTTGTCGCCATCGAACAGCGCCAGGCTCACTTTCACCGGGTTGATTTCACGCTCGCCACGGCCCTTGGCCGCCACGGTCTTGACCACTTCGGTCTTGCCATCGGCGGTCTTGAGGGTCAGTGGCTTGTCACTGAGGTTCTGCACGCGTACCAGGGACTTCTGCTTGTTCTTGAACGGCGGTTCTTCGATCAACTGAGGCTGGCCGCTGGCGTTGTTGACCAGGGTGTAATAGTGATCGGGGGCCAGTTTTACCGGGACGGTCTGGCTGCCGATCTTGGCGCTGTAGTCGCCACCGGGCATGAAGCTGAAGTCGGTGCTGGCCAGTGGTGCTACGTCGCTCAGGTTGGTGCTGCCGACGGTGGCGCTGACTTCGGCATTGCTGGCGTTGTAGATCCGCACGAAGCTCGAACCTTTTGGCGCAACCGGACCGTACAGGGCCGAGTCACCGGCAAAGGCGGACAGGGAAAGGGCACTCATGCTGGCAACCAGGGCAACGGCCTTGAGGGAGCGAGCAGCGAGACGGCGAGGAGTTGTAGTGAAAGTCATGGTGGACCTCTCTTTCAGTTTTGCGCCCGGTCGGGCGTCTCGGATGGGGTGTTGGCGGCGACGTTCTGTTGGCGCGCGCCGGCTTCTTTGAGTTCTGCGACCCACTGCGGGTCGGCGTCACCGATTTCGTTGTTCACAGGCAGATAACGTTCAGGAAACTCCCAGATCAGCACCTGTGGCGGGCTGTTCTTGAAGGCGTCGCTCTTGAGGTAGCTGAGCATCGGCAGAATCGGGCCATGGCCGTCTTCGGCGTAGTTCACGACGTCGCTGTTGAGGGCCTGCTTGAGGGCGCCGACGAAGTTCCAGTTGGGGTTGGCGCTGTAACTGGTGCCGATCAGCGCCACGGGCACTTGGTCATCGGCAAACAACGCGTCGCCTTCGGCCGGCTGATCGTCGGCTTCACGGGTGGTGCGTTTGACCAGCGGCTCCTGGGCTGGCATCAGGTTTTCAAACAGCGGGTCCAGGGGCAGGAACTGACGCAGGTCGCCCTTGTGGGTGATTTTCTCCGCAGTCTCGGTGACGAAGCGTTGTGGCTCGCCGTTGAGCGGAGTTCGCTCGGCAATCGTCTTCGCCAGTTTCTCGGCGGCGACCTGCGCGCCTTCCGGGGTCCAGTGGGTGTCGGTGCGCAGGAACACTTGCTGGCCGCTTTGCTTGGCCTGTTGCATCGGGCCGAGCAGGTCAGGTGCGATGATCTTGTCTGCCGCGACGCGAGCATGGAAATCCTGGTAGAGGTTGGCGTGAATGCTCGATGGCTTCACTTCACCCAAGTGTTCCGGGTAGAGGCGCGCCTTGGCCGGCACGATCGCCATGACCAGGGTGATGCCCTGTTCCTTGAGCTTCTGGCGCACGCCTTCGACCAGCGCGTAGTTGCCTTGCAGGTTCTGTTGTTCGTTGACGATCGGGTTGAACTCTTCGTCGCTGTACAGCCACTGGTCGCGGCCCAGGACCACGCCTTTGCGGCCCTCGTTGAACAACTTGTAGTCCAATGCCGCCCAGATGTTGGTGCCCAGGCGCTTGATCGGGAACTCGTCGTCGTAGTGCGTCTCGACGGCTTTGCTCCAGCGACCGTTGAGCACGGTCGCATCGGGGTTGGTGCTGAAGCCGAAGAAGCTGCGCACCGACCACAGGCCCAGGACCGTCAAGGTCAGCAGGAACAGTGCGATGTAGAAGATGCGTAATGAGCGGGTCATGTTCAGATCCCTCAGAACTGGAAGTAAAGGAACGGCGAGAAGCTTTGCGCCGAGAGTTTGAGAATCGAGGCAATGAACAACATCAGCACCAGGGCGCGCATCGCATAGCGTGACCAGTCCGCAGTCCAGTAGGCCGGTTGCACCTGGGCTTCGACGCCCACGGTGTAGCCCGGTTCATGAATGTTCGACGGGTTTTCGCCCGGCACGGCTTTGATCAGCCCTGGTTGAGCCGTGGCCGGACCGTCGGCCTCGGTGTTCACTTCAGGTTTGGTTTTGACCGGTGGCTGATGGGTGTAGAGATCGCGCAGGCCGAAGAAGGCGAGGGTGGCGTAGGCCACCGCCAGCGTGGCGATTTGCAGACCGGTGAGGTTGGCGCGGGTCAGTTCCGACAGCGACCAGTCGCCGAAGCTGAACATGGCGCTGTACATGCGGCCGGCTACGTGCAGGTTCTCGGCACGGAAGATCACCCAGCCCATCACCACCAGCAGGAACGTCAGTGCCCAGCGGATTGGATTCAGAGCGCGTGGCGTGGTGTTGATGCCTACCGCTTTTTCGATGGCCAGCCACATACCGTGCCAGGCACCCCAGATCACGTAGGTGATGTTCGCGCCGTGCCACAGACCACCGAGCAGCATGGTCAGGAACAGGTTGCGATAGGTCATCAGCGTGCCTTTGCGATTGCCGCCCAGGGTGATGTAGAGGTAATCGCGCAGCCAGGTCGACAGGCTGATGTGCCAGCGCCGCCAGAACTCGGTGATCGACTGGCTGATGTAGGGCTGCTTGAAGTTTTCCATGAAACGGAAACCCATCATCAAGCCCAGGCCGATGGCCATGTCGCTGTAGCCGGAGAAGTCGAAGTACAGTTGTGCGGTGTAGGCCAGGGCACCAAGCCAGGCATCGCCCGTGGTGGGGTTCTCCAGGGCAAAGCAATGGTCGGCCACCACCGCCAGGGTGTCGGCGATGAACACCTTCTTGATGAAGCCCTGCATGAAGCGCGTGCAGCCCTCGGAGAACTTGTCCAGGGTGTGGGTGCGGTTGTTGAACTGATCGGCCAGGTCGCGGAAACGCAACACAGGGCCGGCGATCAGGTGCGGGAAGATCGCCACGAACGCTGCGAAGTCGATCAGGTTGTGGGTCGCCGGGGTGTCACCGCGATAAACGTCGATGATGTAGCTGATGGACTCGAAGATGTAGAACGAGATCCCGATCGGCAACAGCACGTGGGTCAGGATGAATGGGTTGAGACCGAAGCCGGTAATGATCGCATTGAGGCTGTCCACACCGAAGTTGGCGTACTTGAAGTAGCCCAGGATGCACAGGTCCACGCCCACGCCGAGCAACAGCCAGCGCTGGGCCGGTTTGGTGCGCACGCCGGCGGCGCCGACTTTCAGGCCGATCCAGTAGTTCCACAGGGTGACACCGGCGAACAGCGCCAGGAAGTCCACGCGCCACCAGGCATAGAACACATAGCTGGCCAGCAATAACAGCAGGTTGCGATAGCGTTGCCCGCTCAGGTAGTACAAGCCGAGAAAGATCGGCAAGAACAGAAACAGGAACACATTGGATGAAAATACCATCCCGATCTCTCCATGATGAATCAACAGTCAAGGGCCAGAGCCCCCCCAAACCCCCCCCATGAAAACCGGGGGGCATAACACAGTTCATGTCTGACACTGCTCTGTGGGAGCGGGCTTGCTCGCGAAGGCGGTGTATCAGTCGACATCATTGCTGGATGACAGACCGAATTCGCGAGCAAGCCCGCTCCCACAAGGTTCCCTGCCAGGCAGGGGTTACAGCATCAGCTACCTTTCTCACCTTTTTCCCACGTAGGGTCGTACACCTTGGTCAAGTCTCCGCCGAGGCGGAACGTCTTGAACGGCTGCATTTCATGCTTGCGCTCCAGCACGTCCTCGGGGCAGGTGTAGAGGCTGCAGAACGGTTCGAGCCAGGCGAACTTGGAATCGACTTTCAGATCCTTCATGTCCTGTTCATCGCCGTTCTTGTCTTCGAAGATCTCCGGATCTTTCACCCCGGCCAGGACTTGGTCAGCCAGACGCTTGAGGGCGCCGTTGTTTTCCTGGCGCAGGTCCACGCCGTTGACCTGGGCAAAACTGGCGATCATCGCCAGGGGCGGCAGGGCATAGTTGTGGTAGGACAGCGCCCGTTGCTTGCGCTTGAGTTCGTTGGGCAAGAAGCCTTCGGCATCGACCTGATTGACGCCGACCTTGTATTCCTTGACGGCCCAGTCGAACAGGTCGCGGCGGTTGGTCGCCACGGCGGTGGCCATCACCGACCAGGCGGCCCAGTAGGAGTGGTTGTTGATTTTTTTCAGCGGCAGGTTGTCCCAGTCGCTGACCACCTGATCGGCCATCTTGCTGAACCAGCCTTCGATCAGTTGCGCCTGCTCCTGATGATTGGCCAGTGGACGAGACTCGGAGAACTTCAGGCGAACATAGGCCGACGCCATGCTTCCCAGGGCCCATTTGCGCATGGACTTGCCGGTGTGGTTGAAGTCCTTGGACATCAGCGCATCGGCCTTGGCCCAGGCGGTCAGCCAGTTCAGGGTGCATTCGAGCTGCTCGGGGCGACCGTCGCGCATGAATTGCATCACTTGCTTGCTGACGCCGCGTTCGATCCGGGTGATATCGGAAGTGGCATCACGGAAGGCTTTTTCCGATTTCACGTTCAGCGTTGCGCGGGCCTTGTCGGAACCCTCGTACTTGCTGCGAAATTGCAGAGCGCCGGTGTAGGGCGTCGGGACTGCCTCGCAACGCTCGTCAGAGCTGCCCGTCTTGAATTTTTCAATGGGTGCGAAGTAACCCTGGGGCGGGCGTAGCGGGGCCGCGGCCTGCGTCGCGCCGGCGAATATCGCCAGGGTCAGCAGGGACGGCGCCAGCAGCGTTTTCAACGTTCGGGTGCGCATGGTTCTGGTCATGAGACGAGACCTCATTGTCCGATTTGAGCCGTTTGTTGCCCGGCTTGCGGAGATGCGTTGCGTTTGCAGACTTTCGCTTCGATTTGCTGTGGCTCGGCACCGGCTTCAGGTCCCTGGACTTCTACAGCCAGCAGGTTCTGGGAAGCCCAGTCTGAGTCGGTGCGCAATTGGAAGGCGAAACGTCCGTCGGTTTCGGAAGTGTCCGGTTTTTCGATCTTGATATCCTCGTGGCGCCCGTTCATGTACCAGAGGGTGGCTTGCAGGGTTTTCACCGACGTATCGGCGAAGCGGATATCGATCTGGTGGCTGCCGTTACGCAGGTCCATGTTCTTGCTGTTGACCATCAATTCGTTCTTGCCGGGCTTGAGCGCCGTTTTGCTGCTCAACAGCGCGGGCTTGCCTTCGCAACCGTTGTTGTCCAGCAGCGCCATCATCTGGCGGTAGATGGTTTCCTGGTCCAGGCGATACAGCGGCGAGAATTCCCAGATCAGGATTTTCGGCGGGCTCTTCTGGAATTCTTCGCTGCCCAGGTACTGGATCATCGCGCCTTCCAGACCGCCGCCGGGGAAGGCAACGTTGAGGATGTCGGCGCCGATGGCTTCTTGGAGGAAGCCGGCGAAGTTGTAGTTCTTGCCGCTGTGACTGGTGCCCACGAGGGTGATCTGCGGATTACTGGAGTCGCCGAACAGGTCGCCGTCGCCGGCTTCGCCTTTCGGCTCGGTGGTGAACTGATCCATGTACTGGATCGCGTAGCTGGTGCCGCACAGCTGGCCGGCCATGTTGTGCAGAGTGCCGGTCTTGCCCATGCGGCCGGACTTCTTGGTCTCGAATTCCTGCTTGGGGATGTCGGCGAAGGCCGGGATCTGCTTGACCTTCTCGGCCACGATCTTCGCCGTGCGCTGGGCGCCGTAGGGGGTCCAGTGCTGGTCGCCACGGAAGTAGAAATCGTGGGCCGGCAGGGTGTCGGGCAGGCTTTCGTTGGTCAACGGCGACAGGTCCGGCACCACATAACCCATCTGCGCGAAACGTCCGAGCATGGTCTTGTAGTTGGTCAGGGCCTTGTCGAAGTCGTAACTGGCCTTTTCCTGGGGGTTGAGTTTGTTGCGGTTCACCAGGCCCCGGGTCGGTTGATAGACGAGCACCAGCTCAACGCCTTTTTTCTTGAACGCGTCGTGCAACTGCTGCATGCGCTTGTAGCCGGCCGGGGTGGTGTCGAATTCCGTACGCAAGTCTTCCTGGGTGCGGAACAACCAATCGCCCTGAGCCTGCACCAGCGTGGTGAAGTTCTGCTGATAGCGCGTGGTGTAGTTCTTCGCGTCATGGGCAGCAGGGCACAGGTTGCAGCACGGTTCGGCAGTAAACGTGGGGGCTGTGATTTCGTCGGCGCGTGCGCCGCTGGTGGCGGCGAGAATGCCGGCCGTCAGGGCGGACAGGCCCAGAAGTTTGATCATCTGTGGGTTCATAAAGGTCATCCTCAGTCCCGCATTTCGGTCTGGCGTTCGACAGGGTCGATCAGCACGGCTTTCTGCTGGCGCACCAGCAGGTCGAGAATTTCATCCTGGCGCTCGCCCAGGATCCCCGAGAAGCTGATGCCGCTGGATTTGGTCGGCGCGAGCATGGACACGCGGTACAGCTCAACGCTCAACGGAGAGTCGATGGACAATGGGCCGCTGCCGTTGGCAGCGAGTTCGCCACCGACCACGATCAGCGAGACCTGGGCGTCGAACGGGTCGAGCTTGATGTCCCGGTCGGTGTCTGACAGGTCCTTGATGTGGCCGTAAAGCCCGGTCAGGCCGTTGGCCATGGACACGTTTTCGTACAGGCGGATGTTCACGCTGTTACGAATCCGGATGCCGTGGCGCCGGTTGCTGATCACTTTGTTGCCCCACAACAGGTTGTCACCACTCTCGTACAGCGTGATGCCGTCTGTGTGGTTCTTGTAGATCTCGTTGTAGGCAATCACGTTGTTCACGCTGTTACGGTCGATCACCAGGCCCGAGAGTTTGTTGTCGTAGCTGCGGTTGTTGAAAATGAAGCTGTCGTTGACCTCACGGGAAATGATGATCCCGTGCTTCTTCTTGGTCCCGTAGACGGTGTTGTCGGCGATGATCAGCCGATGGGAACGGTCGTGGGGGTCAATGCCGTAGACGATGTTGTCCTTGTAGGTGTTGCCCTTGACCACGAAGTCTTCGGTTTCGTAGCAGTAGAAGCCGTACCACATGTCCGAGAACTCGGAATCGATGATCCAGCCGGTCGGTTCCGGACGCTTGAGGACCTTGGCCATGTTGGGCGTGTACTGGGAAATACTCACCCCGTACGACTTACTGTTGGCGTAGCCGAAGCTGGCCATTTTGGTATTGACGATGTAAGTCTCGGTGCCGCCCCAGGACAGCAGGAACGGACGGAATTCGTTGGCCGAGCGGAACGTGGCGGGGCCATTGTCCTTTTCGCGCCAGCCAGTGACCTTGGTGTCGCGGATGTACATCTTTCCATCGTTGACCAGGAACGAGCCGCCCTCTTGGGACAGGCGCAGTTCCTGGGTCTGTTTGTCGATTTCCAGGATGCCTTTTTCACCCACCACAATGGGAATCCTGGCCAGGAAGACGCCCGGCGAGGTTTCCCTGAGGTACTGTTTGGGCACTTTCTTGGCCAGGTCCTTGAGGTTCATGTAGCCATCGTCGATGAAGATGGCCTGTGGGATGCCGTGCTGGCGCACCACCCACTCGGCCATCTTGTTGTCGCCGCCGATGAAGTCCTTCAAGGCGTTTTCCTGCATCATCCGGCGCACGCTGATCTTGCCGGGCTTGCTGCGCACGATCTTGTCCGCGACCGCTTCGGCGTTGAAGCCTGTGAGGTCGGGCAGGGTCGGCGCCGCCAGTTCCAGCGGAGCAGTGGGCGCGCTGCTGACGGTGTAGGTCTTGGCTTGTTGCAGTTCCTTGACCACGTTGCCCGGTTTGACCACCGGTTCAACGTTGGCGAACGCCGACGAGCCGGCCAGCAGCATCGCTGCGGCCAACAGGCTGATCGAACCTTTCATCGCCTGGCTGTTCCTGAGGTAGCGGTTCATATCGGGCACTCCCATGGTCATTCGCATCAGAAGCGCCAGATCACGTCGACAAAGGCGCGATGCATGTATGAATCGACCTCTTTGCCGTAAGCGTCGCCTGGCTTGAACACGCCGCCACGAAAGCGCACCAGCGCCGACGGCTCGTCGATGGACTGGCTCAGCGCGGCCGGCAGCAGGCCTTGCTTGAAGTACTTGGTGACCACAAGGTCGACTTCCTGGCCCAGGTCCTTGTTGCCGTCGCGCAGTGGCAGGGACGAGGTGGACAGGATCGCGCCGGTCACATCGTCGGTGTTGTTTTGCACCGCGTTGATGCCGTTACTGCCCACCGGCTTGTTGCCGTCCACGCGCCAGAACTTGTGGTACACCAGGCTGGCGTCGTACTCGTCACGCAACTGCCAGGAACCGAACAGGCTGGCGCTCTGGGTGTTGGCCATTTCGCCACGGAAGGCTTCACCGAAACGGTGGACGCGCGAGCGGGTGCCGGTGTAGTTCGAGCGGTTGCTTTGCAGACCGTTCTGTTCGTAGTCCTCGCTGGCGCGGGCATAGGCCGCGCCGACTTGCCACTGCGGGTCCAGGCGCAGGCGGATGCCCAGGTCGGTGGCCCAGCCATCGACGTCGTCACTGCGCTTGAGTTGCGTGGGGCGCGTGCCGTCGGCGTTGAGCGGGTTGACGGTGTCGCGATCGCCGGTCATGCCGGTGAGGCTGGCCCAGTAGTTGACGGTGTTGGTATTACGCCAGTTGTAGGCGTCGCTATTGGCTTCCAGCCCCAGCCAGGACAGGTCACCGTTCTGGGTCTTGTCCAGGGAGTCGGTGGCTTCGCCCGGGGTCGGGTAATCGAGGCTGCCATTGTCGTGGGTGTGGTGGGCGCGGATCCCGGCCCACTGGCCTGGCATCCACTGGTAGCCCACGTCACCGTAGACGTGCAGGCGGTCCTTGTCGTCGGGCGCCAATTCCTTGAGGTCGGTGCGGTATTCGCTGAAACGCTCGGCAACACCCAGGTTGGCCCGCAACAAGGTGGTGTCGAAGGTCCAGTTCAGGGCTTCGATATTGGTGTCGCGCCATTGGCCGTCTTCGTTGCGCAGGCGTTGGCGGCCGAACTTCAGCTGCTCGCCGGGGTAAGGGGTCAGGCCCCGATAGCCAATCCAGAACTCGCGCATGGCCAGGTAGTTCTTCTTGACTTCGCGATCACCGCTGTCGGTTTGCGCGGTTGCGTCATCTGACTGTTGCAGGGTGTCGGTCTCGATGGTGTCGGTCGACGTCACGGCCTGGGCCATGGCGTAGGCGCTCCAGGCACCGCGCTCACCGTAGATCCACGGACGCAGGTCCAGGCCGATACCGTTGACGTCGCCACCGCGCTGGGTGCCGAGGTCGCGATCGTCTTCGGACTGGGCGGTGATTTTCACGTCCAGGCCGAAGTTCTGGTCTTCGGTCAGGGCCGCCAGGGTCGGACACGACCACAGCAGGGCAAACGACAGGCCAATACCGGCCTGCACAAAAGGATTGAGCTTCAAAGGCTTCATAGAGGTTCCTCGCCGTCATCTTCTTTTAGGGCTTGCAGTTCCAGCGAATCGGGGCTCATGGCACCACGAACGGCCTGCTCCTGTTGGAGCAGGCGCTGGGCTTGTGCAAGCTGGTTCGGCGGTAATTGGGCTTCGAGGGTCTGGGCAAGCTCGATGGCCTGCGGGGTGTTCTGGACCTTGGCCAACTGGCTGAACACATAAGCATTGACCGGGTCGGGCTTGGTGCCCCTGCCTTGGGAGAACAACTGGGCAATGGCGAAGTCAGCACTGTTCTGGCCGTTGCGGGCGGCCTTGAGCAGATGGTCCAGGGCCTTTTGCGAGTACACCTGGCCCAGGTAGCCGCGGCGATAGATCTGACCCAGGTAGTAATCGGCGGCCACTTCACGGCCAACGGCTTTCTGGAAATGTGCTTCGGCGACCTTGGCGTCAGCCGGTACCCACTTGCCTTCGTAGTACAGCTTGCCCAGCAACAGATCGGCACGCGGCTGATCGGCGGCGCGGCCGTTTTCCAGGTACTGCATCATCTTGTCGACGTCACCCAATTCGGGGAAGTCGTAGAGAATCTGCGCCAGGGTGACCCAGGCAGCGGGATAGGCAGGGGCGATGTCTTCGAGCAACGCCTGCGCGGTCTTTTCGTCGGTCTTGCCCAGGCTCGCATCGGCCAGGACTCGGGCGACGCTGTCCACGCGCTGGGCGGACACGGTGCCACTGCGGTGACCGGCCTGCATCTGCTTGAGCAACTCGGCCTGCTGTTCAGGCTGGCCGCGTTTCTGATAGACCGTGGCCAGTTCGACGTAGCAGATGTCGGTGGTGGCCAACGCGGCCTTGCAGACTTTTTCCACTTCATCCAGATGCTGGTCGTAAGTACCCTGGGTGCGATAGAGCAGAATCTGCGCCAGGCCCGCTTCCGGGTAACCGGCACTGCGCCATTGGTTGATCTGCTGCTGAGCGTTCACGTTCGGAAAACTGTGAGGGTATTGCAGGTACAGCATCGCCAGCGGGATCAGGGTGTTGCCCTGGCCGTTGGCGAAGGCTTTCTTCAGCAGCCCTTCGGCTTCATGCTTTTCAGCTTCGGTGGAGCCGGGTTTGGCCACCAGCAGGCGCCCCAGGCGAGCCTGGGCCCGCGGCGAGATATCCGCCGCGGCGCGGTAAGTCGCCTCGGCTTTTTTCATTTGCTCGGGGTCGCGGCTGCTGACCTGGATGTCGGCCAGGCCGACCTGGGCTTCGCTGTAGCCCAGGTTGGCCAGTTGCTGATAGTTCTGCTGCGCCAGCGTGGTGTCGCCGCGCTTGAGGGCTTCGTTGGCCAGGCGCTGGTCGGGCAGGCCCGCGCAGCCGCTGAGGCTGACCGCCAGTGCCAGTGCACAAAATGCAAACCCTCTGTGGGAGCGGGCTTGCTCGCGAAGCAGGCGCTGCGGTGCCACGGTAAGACCGCGTTGATCCTTTCGCGAGCAAGCCCGCTCCCACAGAAACTGCGGTGTGTTCAGGATTTTTGTAATGGTCACGGGCATGTCCTCGACTTAAATACCGACGGCCATGGCTTTGTCGATCAGCCAGTTCAGGTTCGGGCCTCGGTCGCTGGTGACTTCTACCGGCCGGCCGGCCAGCGAGCTGTCCAGGGGTTCATCAGGCTGGATCAGTACACGGATATCGGACGACAGGTCGGCACTTTTCAGGCTGGTACTGCTGACGATCTTGCCGGTACGGATGGCGTCTTCGCCGGCGACCTGGAAGCTGACCGGAGTGCCTGGGCGCACGTCGCTGAACTGGCGATAGGAGAAGCGCGCCTCAACGTTGGCCTCGCTGTTACGTGGCACCAGTTGGAAGATCACGTCACCCTTGCTGGCGTACTGACCGTCGGACACCAGTTGCTGGGCCACGATGCAGTCGCACGGCGAGGTCAGGGTGCCGGTCATTTGCTTGCCGAACAGTTCCTCGACCTTGGACGGTTGCAGCTGGTTGTCGTCCAGGTGGCCCTTGAGCACATCGAGCATGCTGGTGCTGAACGTGGCCAGCGGGGCGCCTTTGGCGGCCACGCCGTCGGCCTGGACCAGGCTCTGCACGGTGCCGTCGCGCGGCATGGTGATGGACGTGCCCGGTACGTTCACCAGGCCCGCCTGGGCGTGGCTGACGAAGTACATGCCGTACACCGACTTGAAGATGAAGCCGAACGCCGCCAGGCCGACGATAAAAATCGCCAGGCTGAAGGTCACGGCCCGCAGGCGACCCAGGGCGGTCATGCCACCGTTGTCATCCTTCTGCTTGCGTGCCTTGGTGAAGTTGTCGCGTTGCAAGGTCGCCAGCACATCGCCGACGCCGACGATGTCGCCGGCCAGGTGCGAGGTGATGATGTGACGCAGCGTCGAGATGTCCCGAGGCTCCAGATTCTGGAACTGGCAACCGGTGCGACCGGTCTGGCGGTCATAGGAGCGAACCTGCAGTTCCACGTCCATGGCCAGGCCAAGGTTGTCGATCACGAATTGCAGGCGACCCTTGTACGCTTCGCCCACCTTGAGCGGCATCTGGCCGGCGTTGAAGCACAGGCCGCCGGCGGACAGGTCCAGGACCTTGACTTCCATGGGTGTACGGTCGGGGCCGAAGAAACGCAACTTGGCCGGGATTTTCACTCGGGCGTGTTGGCGCTGGGCTTCGGATTCATGCACTACGTTGACATTCACGGCGGTGTTCATAGGGGCGATTTCCTAGTTAATTCAGGCGAGTTCGGTCAGACCATCATCAGCAGCACGGCAACAAACACGCTGCCGGCGGAGAAGGTCATGGTCCGAGACGACCAAGTGTTGAACCAACGTTGAAAGCTGGCGAGATCACGGGTCAGATGGGTGGGCTGGCGAGTCCAGGACTGTTGGTCGAGGCGGAAGAACACGTAGATCTTCACCAGCGCGCCAACGATCTGGTTGTAATAGAGAATCGCCGGGTAGGCCGGACCGATCCGGTGTCCGGAGCACGACAGCAACAGGGTCAAGAGCAACCGGGTGATGCCGATCCACAGCAGGTACACCAGGATGAACGCGGTGCCGTACTTGAAGCTGGCAATCAGTGCCACGGTCAGGCCCAGCAGCGAGGTCCACATCGACACGCGCTGGTCGAACAGCACCACCGAGGTGAACAGGCCCAGACGCTTCATGCCCAGGCCCAGTGCCCGGGAGTTCTGCCGCAGGTTGTTGCCATACCAGCGGAACATCAGCTTGCGACTGGCCTTGATGAAGCTTTTTTCCGGCGGGTGCTCGACGGTGTTGATCGCCGCATCGGGTACGTAGAACGTGTCGTAGCCCAGGCGCATCAGGCTGAACCAGCTCGACTTGTCGTCGCCGGTGAGAAACTTGAAGCGGCCCAGGCGCCAGTGTTGCAGCGAGTCGCTTTCCACGTCGGCGATGAAGTCCGGGTTGGTGACCACCGTGGCGCGGAACACCGACATGCGGCCGGTCATGGTCAGCACACGCTTGGACAGGGCCATGGAGCACATGTTGATGTGGCGCTGAGCGAAACGCAGCTTGTGCCATTCGCTCATGATGTAGCCGCCGCGCACTTCGCAGAACTCGTTGGTGGTCAGGCCGCCGACGTTGCCGAACAGTTGGAACCACGGCACGGTCTTGCGCACCACGCCTTCGGCGAGCACGGTATCGCCATCGATCACCGCGACCACTGCACGGTCGTCCGGCAAGTGGCGGGAGATGGCGCGGAAACCGAAAGCCAGGCCGTCACGCTTGCCGGTGCCAGGGATGCGCACGAAGTCCAGCTTGACGTGCTCTGGCGGGTTCATGCGCGCCCAAAGGCTCTTGACCAGCAGTTCGTCGGACATCTCCACGATGGAGCAGACCACGGTGGTGGGCAGCCCACAGTCGATGGCCTCGCGAATCACCGAGCTGTAGACCTGGGCGGTGGTCAGCGCATCGATCCGGAAGCTGGTGACCATCAGGTACACGTGGGACGGATCCGCAGCCTTGCCCAGCTTGCGCACCTTGCGGCGCAGATGCGGGTAGACGATGTACAGGAAGATCATGCCGCGCACGAAATGCGTCGCTCCCATGGAGTAACGCCAGATGCCCACGGCGCCGATCAGGAAAATGAAATCCTTGGATTCGGAGTCGAACGTGGACGTGGGCAACGCCATGGCGATGCCCATCAATAAACTCAAGTAAAACAGCCAACCGGCGGCCTGAAGCAGGCCGTGCTTTAGCCTGTGCATAATCTGCATCCGTCTCTATCTCGGGCGGGCCTTGTGGGCGGCCCGATGGGTTAAGGCAGGCGAAAGGCCGGCCGGGGCGTTGCCCCAGCCGGCAAACAGACTTACCAGCAGATGCCTTCGGTCCGGCCACTCGGGTTGGTGGCCTTGGACATGAAGCCAACCAGGTCGATGACCTGCTTGCCTTCCGGTACGTTTTCGGTCAGCGCGCGGAACTTCTCGTCGCGGTTGCCCAGGATGATGATGTCGGAGCTGTCGATCACCGAGTCGAAATCGGCGTTGAGCAAGGACGAGACGTGAGGGATCTTCGACTCGATGTAATCCTTGTTCGCACCGTGGACGCGGGCGTATTCGACGTTGCTGTCGTAGATCTTCAGGTCGAAACCCTTGCCGATCAGCATTTCCGCCAGTTCTACCAGTGGGCTTTCACGCAGGTCGTCGGTACCGGCCTTGAAGCTCAGACCCAGCAGGGCGACTTTGCGCTTGTCGTGGCTGGAAACGATGTCGAAGGCGTTCTGCACCTGGGATTCGTTGCTGCGCATCAGCGAGTTGAGCAGCGGCGCTTCCACGTCCAGGGAGCTGGCGCGGTAGGTCAGGGCGCGAACGTCCTTGGGCAGGCACGAGCCGCCGAAGGCGAAGCCTGGGCGCATGTAGTACTGGGACAGGTTCAGGGTCTTGTCCTGGCAGACCACGTCCATCACTTCGCGGCCATCGACGCCGACGGCCTTGGCGATGTTGCCGATCTCGTTGGCGAAGGTCACCTTGGTGGCGTGCCAGACGTTGCAGGTGTACTTGATCATCTCGGCGACAGCGATGTCCTTGCGGATGATCGGCGCATCGAGCTCTTCGTACAGCGATTGCAGAACGTCGCCGGAGGCTTTGTCGAACTCGCCGATGACGGTCATCGGTGGCAGGTCGTAGTCCTTGATGGCGGTGCTTTCGCGCAGGAATTCAGGGTTGACCGCGACGCCGAAATCGACACCGGCTTTCTTGCCGGAGCAGTCTTCCAGAATCGGGATGACCACATTCGCTACGGTGCCCGGCAGCACGGTGCTGCGAACCACGATGGTGTGGCGGGTGGTCTTGTCGCGCAGGACAAAACCGATCTCGCGGCACACCGCTTCGATGTAGTTCAGTTCCAGATCGCCGTTCTTTTTACTCGGTGTACCGACGCAAATCATCGACAGGTCAGTATCACGAATCGCTTCGGCGAAGTTGGTGGTTCCGCGCAGACGGCCTGTTTCAATACCTTGCGCTAACAGTTCGCCCAGACCGGGTTCAACGATCGGCGATTTACCGGCGTTGATCATGTCGATTTTGTCTTTGGCGACATCTACGCCAACGACATCATGGCCCCGTGCAGACAGGCAACCGGCACATACTGCACCGACGTAACCCAAACCAAATATGCTAATGCGCATCGCATTTACCTCTGTTTTTCACGCCATTAAATGGCCGGAGTTAATAGTGTTCAGCGGTCATAGTGCACTCGGAAGTGTGGAATGCAGGCGCCACAATGCCGTGTGCAGGCATACTAAGTTCCGAGTGTCTAAATAAGTGCACTCAAGTTGTGCGCAATGCGGCCTAGTTGTTATGACCTGCCCTGTTATGCAGCCAGTCCTCGTATTCGGGAACGCTCGTGCAAAGGTCCTTCACCTCCGATCCCTGGCAAAAAGCCCACAAAATCAGAAGCTTGTGTGCTCGGGTGAGCACGTTATAGGGGCGCAGCCTTGGCCTTGTAGGGGATAGTATTGGTGCGTTATCTCCCATCCTTAAAGAGTGGATCCCATTAGACGACCGTTTCGCTAAGTTGTCATGACAAACTGATTACTCCGCTCGGCGTCCCACGTAAGTTATCTCGTACAGCATCGGCGAGAATCGTTACGGGTGGTATGAGCCGTGCAATTTCACATAGTTCCGATCCGCTCATCGCGATTTTCGAAATTTTTCGAAATATTATGAAAGATGGCACTGGCCTCATGATGATGGCACCTACCATTTTGACCTTTGATAACGGGGAGTTAAGGGGGGTAGATATTTTTGTGCCACTACTGAATAAAAAATTTGGTGCCACTACGTAAAAAACTGACAGGTGTCGAGTGAAACAAAAGTTAGTGGGTAGAGGGGGCGATTTATTGGCGTCATGGAACTGACGAAGTAGGCGGGGAAGTTAGATGACGTGTTCGGGTTTGATCAAGGGCCCTGATCAAGGGGCCCTATAAAGGTGTGCTTTATTCGGGGGCATGGTCACGCAGGAACACCAGTTTGTCCGGGCTCGATTGTTGAGCATTGAAACGGTAGCCCTGGGCGTCGAACTGTTTGAGGGCTGCCGGGTCGTTGATGCGTTCCTGAATCACGAAGCGACTCATCAGGCCACGAGCCTTCTTGGCGTAGAAGCTGATGATTTTGTACTGGCCGTTTTTCAGGTCCTTGAACTCGGTATCAATGACGCGCGCTTTGAGCGCGCTGCGTTTGACCGCCGAGAAGTATTCATTGGAGGCCAGGTTCAACAGTATGTCGTCGCCCTGGTCGGCCAGCGCTTCGTTCAGCCATTCACTGATACGGTTACCCCAGAACGCATAAAGGTCCTTGCCCCGGGCATTGGCCAGCTTCGTGCCCATCTCCAGGCGATAGGGTTGCATCAGGTCCAATGGACGCAGCAGGCCATAAAGACCGGAGAGCATGCGCAGGTGCTCCTGGGCGTAGTCGAAATCGGCTTCGGCAAAGCTTTGTGCATCGAGGCCGGTGTACACATCACCCTTGAAGGCCAGCAGTGCCTGTTTGGCATTGGCCGGGGTGAACGCCGGGGTCCAGCTGCCGAACCGTGCGGCATTGAGGCCGCCGATCTTGTCGGAAACGTGCATCAGCGCGCTGATCTGTGCCGGAGAGAATTCGCGCAATTGTTCGATCAACGCCTGGGAGTGATCCAGGTATTGCGGCTGGGTAAAACGCTCAGTGGCCGGCGCAGTGTCGTAATCGAGGGTCTTGGCGGGGGAAATCACCATCAGCATGCAATCGTCTCCTTCAAAGGTGCGGCGATTCTAGGGGGTTGTCCGGGTGGACTCCAGCTATTGGGGTGATAGGTGATCAGTGGGTGGGATTATGCTGGAGTTCATAGGAGGTGCCCTGTCCTGTGGCGAGGGGATTTATCCCCGCTGGGCTGCGAAGCAGCCCCAAGGCTGACGGCTCGGTCATGAGGTTGATTGCAATCCTTTCATCAGGGGGCTGCTGCGCAGCCCAGCGGGGATAAATCCCCTCGCCACAAAAGCACCCTCGCCACAACGGCTTCCCCGCCGCGTTGGGTTTGGCTAGATCAGCTATGATGCCGCGCGGGTTTCGTTATGGAGACATCCCTTTTGCGCATCGTCCTTCTATTGTCGGCCTGGTTCCTGAGCATCGCGGCCATTGCCGCTCCCAACGACATCGCCACCCTGGACCGCAGCACCTGGCCGGAGCAGCTCACCAGCCCGACGCTGTTCGACGTGGCCTCGCGAGCCGAGATCCTGATGTTCGCCCGGGTCCTGCTGGACACCGATGCCATGGACGAAATCGCCCTCAAGCAGCACCTGGGGCTGCGCACAATCAATATGGCGGCGATCGACACCCTGCGCGCGCGGTTGTGGCAGCGACTGCTGAGCAACTACAACTTCGCCCAGCAAAGCTGCGATCAGGATGCGTCGTTCTGTTTTCTGGTGGAAGACCTGGCGACGTTGCGCGAAGAGGCGGGCAGGCTCACGCTCGATGAAAACTCCTACTACATCAAGTGGGCTGAGCCGAGCCGGATCTTCCACACTCAATACCTGGACGAGCTGCTGCGCAAGGCCGCGCTGTTTCCGCAAACCAGCAGCGAAATCGCGCGTTTCGGTGATTACGAGCGCAACGGTGATGATCTGAACGACCGGTTGTTCCTGCTGACCTTCGACAGCGCGGCCAACATCACGCCGGACAATACCCCGTGGCTGACTGAATACCTGCGCAAGTCGAACATGAACGGCACCTTCTTCGTGCTGGGCAAGGACATCCAGGCGCGGCTTGCCGAGCGCTCGGTCAACAACCTCCAGGCCATGTATTCGGGGCAGTGCGTCGGTGTCCAGGGTTGGGAGTTCCGCTCCCACAGCCATTGGCAGGACTGGCAGGACTCGGTACGGCGCAGCGTCGATCTGGTCAAGGGCAAGCTGCCGGAAAACTACGTGCCGCTGTTCCGCCCGCCCCAGGGCCAGCGTCGTAGCGATGCTGGCGCATTTTTCCGCAACCAGGGCCTGCAAGTGGCGCTCTGGGATATCGACCCCCAGGACAGCACCGGTCGGCTCAAACCCGAGCAAAGCGCTCAGCGCACCCTGACCCTGATGCTGTTGTGGCGCCACGGCGTGATCAATTTCAACGTCAAACAGGACGCGTTGAAAACGGCGCTGCCCTGGCTCATTACGCAAACGGCGCAAAGCGGGATCGGCTGGGAGGACTGTCGGGCCGCGTTTCGCTGATTTGGCGAAAGGCCCGGAAACACGGGGGGAGGAGGAAAAAACGGTGCACTTTCATGACGACCGGACTTCCGACTTTAACGGCGCAACGCCACAACGCCAAGGGTTATTCGTCACTCTGAAAAATAAACTTCAAAAAAGCGTCAAAGTGCTTTTTCCTGTCATGTGTTTTGGAGTATCAAGAAGTCAGACCGCCGAAACCTGCAACACAGGTGGCGTCTTCCAAGACCCAGTTGTGTGCAGTTCACCTCAAGCCTTGCGGGTGAATTCGGTGGCTACTTCGAGGCGCAGCACTGTCACGGTATTGCGTCGAATGGCCCCCACAAAGGTGACCGAGTATGGATGACCACGGACGTAGCCCTTCCTCCAACCAGCCAATCCTCTATGTACTCGATACCAACGTATTGATCCACGATCCAAACGCACTCCTGAACTTCGAAGAACACCATGTTGCCATCCCGATGACCGTGCTCGAGGAGCTGGACAAGCTCAAGAGCGGGCATCACAGCGTCGCCGCTGAGTGCCGGCAGGCGATCCGCCTGATCGACAAGACCCTGGGAGACGCCTCGCCTGAGGACGTTGAGCTGGGCGTGCCGATCCAGCGGGGCAAAAGTGGTCCCAAGGGCCTGCTCTCGATCCTGATGAGCAAACGCACCGAACCCAATTTGGTGCTGCCCGAACACCTGAACGACAACATCATCATCAACCAGTTGATCGACCTGCACGCGCGCAACCAGGATCAGGCCGTGGTGCTGGTGACCAAAGACATCAACATGCGCCTCAAGGCCCGTGCCTGCGGGATCGCGGCGGAGGACTACAGCACCGACCAATTGGTCGACGACGTGTCGCTGCTGCCCAACGGCTATCACACCATGACCGGCTCCTTCTGGGACCGAGTGAGCAAGGTCGAGACCCGCCAGGACCATGGCCGCACCTGGCATCAGGTGCAGTTGATCGACAATCTGCCGGCGGTGCACATCAATGAGTTCATCATCGATGAACAAGGTTTCGTCGGCTGGATCAAGGAAATCCAGGTCGACAAGCTGCTGATTCTCGATCTGCACCAGGAACCCCTGCTGCATCAGGAGGCCTGGGGCCTCAAGCCGCGGGATATCTACCAGAGCCTGGCCCTGTTCGCCTTGCTCGACCCGGATATCCACCTGGTCAACCTGTCCGGCGCCGCCGGTTCCGGCAAGACCATCCTGGCCCTGGCCGCTGCCATCGAACAGACCATGGTCAGCAAGCGCTACCGGCGTATCATCGCCACCCGTAGTGTGCAGGGCCTGGATCAGGAAATCGGCTTTTTGCCCGGCACCGAAGCAGAAAAAATGGAGCCTTGGCTGGGCGCCATCACCGATAACCTTGAAGCCTTGCATATGGATGACGAAAGCACCCATGGCAGCGTTGATTACATCCTCAGCAAGGTGCCGTTGCAGTTCAAATCCCTCAACTACATTCGCGGCCGCAGCTTCCAGCAGAGCCTGATCCTGATCGACGAATGCCAGAACCTCACCCCGCACCAGATGAAAACCATCATCACCCGTGCCGGCGCCGGTTCCAAAGTGGTGTGCCTGGGCAACCTGGCACAGATCGACACCCCTTACCTGTCCGCGACCAGTTCCGGGCTGACCTACTTGACCGAACGCTTCAAAGATTTCCCCAACGGGGTCCACATCACCCTGCAGGGCGTACCGCGCTCGATCCTGGCCGAATACGCCGAATCGCACCTGTAACCCCACCCAAACCGGGCGATCTCAACATCGCCCGGTTTTTTTGTGCCGATACATAATCCCTGTGGGAGCGGGCTTGCCCGCGAAGGCGGTTTAACAGTTACAAATATGCTGTCTGACACTCCGCTTTCGCGAGCAAGCCCGCTCCCACAAAGAATTTGCGGTGGTTGGGAAATTGCAGATCACCACGGATGCGACAATCAAGCGTGCCGGAATCTGACTCACGGGTTTACAATCGATGCTCCCGATCAGGAGTAACCCCGTGCTGACTCACCTCGATTCCCAAGGTCGCGCCAACATGGTCGACGTGACCGACAAGGCCGTGACGTTCCGTGAAGCCACGGCCGAGGCCTTTGTGCGCATGCTGCCCGAAACGCTGCAGATGATCGTCAGCGGCGGTCATCCCAAAGGCGATGTGTTCGCCGTTGCGCGGATTGCCGGTATTCAGGCGGCGAAAAAAACCAGTGATCTGATTCCGCTCTGCCATCCGCTGATGCTCACCAGCGTCAAGGTCGAACTCAATGCCGAAGGCGAGGACCGGGTGCGCATCGTTGCCCGTTGCAAACTGTCGGGGCAGACCGGCGTGGAGATGGAAGCGCTGACCGCCGCCAGTGTTGCCGCGTTGACGATCTACGACATGTGCAAGGCCGTGGATCGGGGCATGACCATCGAAGGCGTGCGGGTGCTGGAGAAACTCGGCGGCAAGAGCGGCCACTTCCAGGCGGATGCGCCATGAACATTACCGTGAAGTTTTTTGCGCGTTATCGCGAAGCGTTGGGCGTTGATTCGCAAAGGGTCGAGGGCGATTTCTCCACGGTGGACGACGTTCGGACACTGTTGGCCGCGCGTGAAGGTTTCGATGTGTTGAAAGAGCAAAACCTGATGTGCGCCCGCAACGAAGACCTGTGTCAGCTCGATGAGCCGCTGGCCGACGGCGACGAAGTGGCGTTCTTCCCCACCGTGACCGGAGGCTGAGCCATGGCGATTCGTGTGCAGGCCGATCCGTTCGACCCTGGCGTCGAAGTCAACGCGATGCACGCAGCCAATGTCGGCGTGGGGGCGGTGGTGAGTTTTGTCGGCTACGTGCGTGACTTCAATGACGGCCTCGATGTGTCGGGGATGTTCCTGGAACATTACCCGGGCATGACGGAAAAAGCCTTGGGCAAGATCGCCGTCGAGGCCGAGCAGCGTTGGCCGTTGCTCAAGCTGGAGGTGCTCCACCGCATCGGCGCCCTGGAACCGGGCGAACCGATCGTCTTTGTGGCGGTCGCCAGCGCCCATCGCCAGGCGGCATTCGATGCCTGCGCCTTTGTCATGGACTACCTCAAGACCCGTGCGCCGTTCTGGAAGAAGGAAAACACCGCTGATGGCCCACGTTGGGTCGAGGGGCGCGACAGTGATCATGCGGCGGCGGATCGCTGGAAGCAGTAGATAGCCTGTTAGTCATTTGGAGGCTGTGGATCCGCCATCGCGAGCAAGCCCGCTCCCACAGGGGGCCTGCGTCGAGCACAAATACTGCGTACGACATACATTCCTGTGGGAGCGGGCTTGCTCGCGAAGGGGCCGTCAGCCGCCCATCAAATTCCCCTGCCTGACTGATTGACGCCATGTACATTAAAGTCCAGTATGGAATTATAAGTACATAAAGTCCGTCGCTTCACCTTTCTCTGCCAAAAACCAACAACAACCCGCGCGAGATCGATCATGAAAAAACTCCCCCTCATCACCGGCCTGGCCTTGAGCTTGCTGGCCTCCAGCAGCCTGTTTGCCGCCGAAAAAACTTTGCGTATCGGCATCGAAGCGGCTTATCCGCCGTTTGCTTCCAAGACCTCCGAAGGAAAGATCGAGGGGTTCGACTATGACATTGGCAACGCGCTGTGCGCGCAGATGAAGGTCAAGTGTCAGTGGATCGAGAGTGAGTTTGACGGGCTGATTCCGTCGCTCAAGGTGAAGAAAATCGACATGGCGCTGTCGTCCATGACCATCACCGAAGAACGCAAGAAGTCCGTGGACTTTACTCACAAGTATTACTTCACCTCGTCGCGGCTGGTCATGAAGGAGGGCGCGGTGGTCGATGACCAGTACACCAGTCTCAAAGGCAAGACCGTGGGCGTGCAGCGAGCGACCACCACCGACCGCTTTGCCACGGAGGTGTTCGAACCCAAGGGCGTGACGGTCAAGCGCTACAGCAACAACGAAGAAATCTACATGGACCTGGCGTCAGGTCGGCTGGACGCAATATTCGCCGACACCATCCCGCTGGAGGATTTCCTGTCGATGCCCCGAGGCAAGGGCTACGCGTTCGTCGGACCGGAGCTCAAGGACCCGAAATACGTCGGTGAGGGCGCGGGTATCGCGGTGCGCAAGGGCAATACCGAGCTGGTGGCGGACTTGAACAAGGCCATCGACGGGATTCGGGCCAATGGTGAGTATCAGAAGATCCAGGCCAAGTATTTCAAGTCAGATATCTACGGCGACTGATCAATAGCTATCGCGAGCAAGCTCGCTCCCACAAGGGGTAGTGTCGGATGAAGATCCGGTTGTGGGAGCGGGCTTGCTCGCCAAGGCGTCAGGCCAGGCAATACAAATCCTAGCCCTTCAACTCCTTCAAATGCTTGTACACCGTCGCTCGTCCCATGTTCAGCACATTGGCCACATAGTTGGAGGCGCTCTTGCCTTTGAAGGCGCCTTCGGCATGCAGCGCCAGCACCAGTTCGCGTTTATGGTCGCGGGTCAGCAAGTTCAGGCTCAACTGACGCTCGCGCATCCAGGCGTGGAGGAAGGTGTTGATCCGTTCTTGCCAGTCATCGCGAAACAGTGAGTCCGGCTGCGGGATCAGCTTGCCCGGCGACAGGAACAGATCCAGCGCGGCCTTGGCATTCTCGAACAGCGAAATATTCAGATTGATGCACAGCACCGCCAGTGGGCGTCCCCCTGCATCGCGCAGGACGCTGCTGAGGCTGCGGATTTTCTGCCCGTCCCAATTCAGCTTTTCGTAGGGCCCGATGTTCCGTTCGCTGATCTCTTCGCTGAGCATGTCCTCAAGGGACGAGTCATCCCCTATCACGCGCTTGGACAGGTTGTTGGCGATGTAATCGACTTTCTGCGTACGCAGGTCGTGCAGCACCACTTCGGCGTGAGGGTAGAACAGCGTGGCGATGGCGTCGGCGATGGTGCGGAAATTATCCAGTGTCGGATCAGGTTGCGGGGCGTTCATGACAGGGCTCCAGGCAGCGTCGGCGCCCCGTGAAGCGGGGGCGCGCAGAAGTGTGCCGTAATCGTGGCGATGCGTCACCTGAGCGGGTTCAACCCAGGCGTGCCGGCGACAGCAGGGTGGTGCTCAGGCCGAAACGGGTCAAGGTCTCGGGCAGTGGTTCGCCGCGCACCAGGGCCGCGCTGGCCTGACCCATGGCCGGGGACGTCTGGATGCCGTAGCCGCCCTGGGCCGCGACCCAGAACAACCCCGGTACCTGGGGATCGAAACCGGACAAGAGGTCGCCGTCGTGGACGAAACTGCGCAGCCCGGCCCAGGTGCGGGTCGGACGGCGGATGGTCAGGGTGGTGGCTTCTTCGATCTGGTAGATGCCCATGGCAATGTCCAGTTCTTCAGGCTGCACGTCGTGAGGTTCCACCGGATCGGCATTGGCCGGCGAGCCGAGGAACATGCCGGCGTCGGGCTTCATGTAGAACGACTCGTCGAGGCTCACCAGCATCGGCCAGTCATGAATGTCCACGCCCTCGGGGCCGGCAAAAATGAATGCCGCCCGCCGCTTGGGTTGCAGGCCCAGCTTGCGCGCGCCTGCCATTTCGGCAATGTGATCGGCCCAGGCGCCGGCCGCATTGATCACTACCGGAGCGCTGAAAGTCTGGCCGGCGGTTTCCACCTGCCACATCCCCTGATCGTCGCGGCTCAGGCCCAGCACTTCTGTGTCGGTGTGCACCTGACCGCCGTTGCGGCGGATACCGCGCAGGTAGCCTTGGTGCAGCGCGTCGGTGTCGATGTCACAAGCCGTGGGGTCGTAGATTGCCCCGTGCACCTTGTCCCGTCGCAGGATCGGCAGTCGCACACAGGCCTCTTCGGCGCTGAGCAGTTGCATTTGCGGCACCGTGGCCTTGGCGCTGAGGTACTGGTTGTTCAGCTCGGCCGGGTCGCCGGTGAAATCCACGGTCATTTCGCCCCGTGGGGTGAGCAGCGGGTGTTCGCAGAAACCGGCCGGCGGAGCGTCGAAAAAGTCACGGCTGGCCTGGGTCAACGCCCGCACCTGGGGCGTGCCATAGGCCGCGGTGTACAGCGCCGCGGAACGCCCGGTGGAGTGATAACCCGGATGGGATTCGCGCTCGAGCACAATGACCCGACCATGGGGCGCCAGCCAGTAGCCGGTGGAAGCACCGGCGATGCCACCGCCGATGATGATGAAGTCTGCTGAAGTCATGAAGCTCTCCTGTGGAGCGGTGCCGAGAGTTCGCGGAACCTGTGGGAGCGGGCTTGCTCGCGAAGGCGGCAGCACATTCAACATTGATGTGGCAGACACACCGCTTTCGCGAGCGAGCCCGCTCCCACAGGGAATCGAGTTGTGTCAGTGATGGTGCAACCGGTAAAGCGCATTCGCCAGCGCAACGTCTTCCAGCCCCAGGCCGATGGAGCGGAAGAACACATGGCGTTCATAGTTGGGACGCGCCACGTGTTCGCTGAGCAGTTCAGGCAAATCCCCCACCAGGCGTGAGACGTCCCAGCCGTGCTGTTCAGCGGCAATCAGCATTTCACCGGCCGATCCTGGCGTGGTCTGACGATAGTCACAGAACACGTCCATGTCGTTGAGGCTCTGGGGTGGCACTTCGTGGGCGCGCGGAGCATTGGTGCTGATGGAGGTAATCAGCGCCGGCTTGGTCAGTGTCTGCGGGTCGAGCACTGCCTTGGCGGACGAGGTGCAGAGCATCACCACATCGGCGTCGTGCAGCGCCGCTTCAAGGCTGGCAGCGATTTGCAGGCGCGGATCCAGCTCGGTGAGCGAAGCAAGCTCTTGCGCCGATTTATTTTGCAGGCTGGGGGAATAGAGGCTGATGCTTTGCCAGTCCCGCAGGCCCTTGACGTATTGCACATGAGCCTTTGCTACTGCGCCGCTGCCGATGACTGCCAAGCGCCGGGCCTGGAATGGGGCGAGGGCATCCACGGCGACGGCAGTGGTGGCTGCGGTGCGGGCGGTCGTCAGTTCGGCGGCATCGCACAGCAGCAGTGGCTGGCCGGTCTGCATCGACATCAGCAAGGTCCAGGCGGTCACCACTGGACCTTGCTCGCGCACGATATACGGTGAGGTCTTGACCCCGTAGACCTGCTCGTCAACCAACACGCCCAAGTAGTTGATGAAGTCCCCCGCACCCTGTGGAAACTCCACCCATTGCTGGGCCGGTTGCACTGCCTGGCCGGCAGCAAGGTCGAGGAACAACTTGCACAGGATCTGCGGCACGTCGACTTGGCCGAGCAGTTCTCGGGCTTGGGCTTGGTTCATCACATACGGGGCGTTGAGCATGGGGACTCCGGAGTGCTGGAATTAAACTATTTTGTCTATTATGGACTTTTAGTTTTATCGAGCAATACGCCGGACAAAAAAAAGCGCAGCCACCCAGGGCTGCGCTTTTTGGCTGGTTGCGTCGGTTAAGGCCGCTTGCGCTCAACCGGACGAAGCAGGTGGGTCGGCGGGGTTTCGCAACTGATCTTTTTCCCCAGCAGCGCCTCGATGGATGGCAACTGATAGGAATCATCCTCCCCGGCAAAGCTGATGGACACGCCCTCGGCACCAGCGCGACCCGTGCGCCCGATCCGGTGCACATAGTCATCCGGCACTTCCGGCAGGGTGAAGTTGATCACGTGGCTGATTCCGTCGATATGAATGCCGCGCCCGGCCACATCGGTGGCCACCAGCACCCGGATCTTGCCTTCGCGAAAGCCTTCCAGCGTCTTGATGCGCTTGTGTTGCGGTACGTCGCCGGACAACTGGGCGGCGTTGACGCCATCGCGCACCAGGCGCTCCTCGATGCGGCGTACTTCGTCCTTGCGGTTGGCGAACACCATCACCCGCTCCCAACCGTTGTCGTTGATCAGGTTGTAGAGCAGCTTGTACTTGTCGGCACCGGCCACGGCGTAGATGTGCTGCTCGACGTTTTCGCTGGCGACGTTCAGCGCCTCGATCTCGACGATGGACGGGTCGGTGGTCCATTGCTTGGCCAGGTTCATCACGTCTTCGGTGAACGTGGCGGAAAACAGCAACGTCTGGCGTTCGCTTTTCGGCGGGGTCTGACGAATGATCTGGCGCACTTGCGGGATGAAACCCATGTCGAGCATGCGGTCGGCTTCGTCCAGCACCATCACCTCGACCATGTCCAGGTGCACATCGCCGCGCTGGTTGAAGTCCAGCAGGCGCCCTGGCGTTGCCACCAGAATGTCGCAGTGGCGGGCTTCGAGATGCTTGAGTTGCTTGTCGAAGTCCATGCCGCCGACAAACGTCATCACGTTCAGTCCGGTGTACTTGGTCAGGTCGGCGGCGTCCTTGGCAATCTGCACCACCAGTTCGCGGGTCGGGGCGATGATCAGCGCCCGTGGCTCGCCCATATAGCGTTCTTTGGGCGGCGGGGTCTGCAGCAACTGGGTGATGATGGAAATCAGAAATGCGGCGGTCTTGCCGGTGCCGGTCTGGGCGCGGCCAATGGCATCTTTACCGGCGAGGGTGAAGCCCAGCACCTGCGCCTGGATCGGCGTGCAGTACGGGAAGCCCAGGTCCTGGATGGCGTGCATCAGCTCAGGGGCAAGCTTGAAATCATGGAAGCGGGTCTTGCCTTCCTGGGGTTCTACGACGAAATCCTCGAGCTTCCAGGCGACGACCGGCGGTTTTGGGGCGCGCTCGCGGCGTGGCTTGGGGGCATCGTTGCGTGGCTGTTCCGGCGCATGGGCTACAGGCGCGGTGGTCGTGTCTTTTTCTGTGTTCGCAACAGGCGTGGTGCGCCGCGGTTTTTTTTGCACCTCGGCACGGCTCGGGCTATGGGCAGGTGCGCTGGGGCCAGGCACGAGCTGCTCGGCCTCGCTTTTACCGAACATCTTCTTGAGTGCTTTGAGCACGGTCATCTCATCGATTGGTTAAGGAATGTACGCCGGCCAGTGTAATGCAAGAAACGGGCGCGGCGTAGTGTGATCGTCAAGGGGTTGACATGTCCTCACGCCCGCTTAGCGCAGCCGCTCGCTCAGCCAGGTGCCGATGTCGCGAATCTCCTCGGGTAACACTTCGTGTCCCATTGGGTATTCCTGCCATGTCACGGTGACACCATGTTGCTTCAAATACTCTTTCGCGGTCCGCCCCATGGGGTTGAGTACCACTTCGTCGTATTGGCCGTGCAATGCCAGGACCGGAATGCGTTGCTGGCTCGCTGACAATTGCAGTTCTTCGCTGAAAGTCGGTGCATAAGTGGACAGCGCAACCACGCCTCCCAAGGGGCCCTGCCATTTCACGAATGCGGTGTGATAGACCACCGCGCCGCCTTGGGAGAAACCCGCCAGGAAAATTCGCGAGGCGTCTATTCCGAGGGCTCGCTGGGCTTCGATCAGGTCGATGACCCGTTGCGCCGACACTTCGAGCTGCTGCTCGTCGATGGCGCGCGCAGGGCTCAGGGCGCGGATGTCATACCAACTGGGCATGGCGTAGCCGCCGTTGATGGTCACCGGCTGGGTTGGCGCTTGAGGCAGAACGAAACGTGTCGTGAGCAGGCTTTGCTGCAGCATTTCGGCCACCGGCAGGAAGTCGTAACGATCGGCGCCCAGGCCGTGGAGCCAGATGACGCACGCGTCGGCGGTGCCGCTGGGCTCGAGAATCAAGGGGTCGGTCATGGTGTGCTCCAGATCTGTGCGGGCGCGCTCATTCAGTGCGTTATTACAGTGCGGGCCCGGTGCCTCAGTTAATTAGATGTCGCAATGTTAAAAGTTTTTGTCTTGACGTGTCACATAAGGGCCAAGCGCAGCGGTGTGGTACGGCGTTTGCTTTGAGGTAGCTTGAGTGATGATTCTTACGCTGCGCGGTAACACTATCAGCTTGACGCGACGCATGGGATATCAGAAATCCGGTGATGGATGTTCGCCAATAGCCGCTACGGGCTTCGCGAACGTGAAGGGCTACAGCCCGTTCGGCCGATTGGTGAGAGATGAGTAGGCGCCCTGTTTAAGGGCATTCTCATTATTAGACTCATAGCGAAGGTCCAGACGTCGGTTGACCCTAAAAAAAGCCAACAAGGGTCGGCAATGCCCCATAAGGGTGCGACAGGGCTCGAGCTCCGACACAACAAGAGCAAAACTGGAGGTTTGAATGAAGTTACTGAAATCCACCCTGGCCGTCGTGACTGCAGCAGCAGTGCTCGGCGTCAGCGGGTTCGCTCAGGCGGGTGCAACCCTGGATGCCGTACAGAAGAAAGGCTTTGTGCAATGTGGCGTGAGCGATGGCTTGCCGGGTTTCTCGGTCCCGGATGCCAAGGGCGTGATTCTCGGCATTGACGCGGACTTCTGCCGTGCCGTGGCCGCTGCCGTGTTCGGCGATGCGAGCAAAGTGAAGTTCAGCCAGTTGAACGCCAAGGAGCGTTTCACCGCGCTGCAGTCCGGTGAAATCGACATCCTTTCGCGCAACACCACCATGACCAGCTCCCGTGACGCGGGTATGGGCTTGATTTTCCCAGGCTTCATCACCTACTACGATGGCATCGGTTTCCTGGTAAACAAAAAGCTGGGCGTCAAGAGTGCCAAGGAACTGGACGGTGCAACCATCTGCATCCAGGCCGGTACCACCACCGAACTGAACGTTTCCGACTACTTCCGTGGCAACGGTCTGAAGTACACCCCGATCACCTTCGACACCTCCGATGAAAGCGCCAAATCGCTGGAATCCGGTCGTTGCGACGTGCTGACCTCCGACAAGTCCCAGCTGTTCGCCCAGCGCAGCAAGCTGGCCGCGCCGAAGGACTACGTGGTTCTGCCGGAAACCATCTCCAAGGAGCCATTGGGTCCGGTCGTGCGTAATGGCGACGAAGAGTGGGCGAAAGTCGTGCGCTGGACTGGCTACGCCATGCTCAACGCTGAAGAAGCCGGCATTACTTCGAAGAACGTCGAAGCTGAAGCCAAATCCACCAAGAACCCGGACGTCGCCCGTATGCTCGGCGCTGACGGTGAATACGGTAAAGACCTGAAGTTGCCGAAAGACTGGGTTGTCCAGATCGTCAAACAAGTCGGTAACTATGGTGAAGTGTTCGAGAAGAACCTGGGCAAAGGCACGCCACTGGAAATCGACCGCGGCCTGAACGCGCTGTGGACCAACGGCGGCATTCAATACGCACCACCAGTGCGCTGATGGTTCTATCACCCGGTGGGCCAACCACCGGGTGATGTTCTGTTCCATTCTTTGCGGGGCACTTCATGCAAAATTCAATCGGCGCACCTAAGCAGAGGCTCAGCCTCAGCGATCCACGCGTGCGTGCCTGGGTATTTCAGATCGTCACCATTGTGGCGGTGGTTTCACTGGGCTGGTTTCTGTTCGACAACACGCAAACCAACCTTGAGCACCGGGGCATCACCTCCGGTTTCAGCTTTCTGGAGCGCAGTGCCGGGTTCGGCATCGCTCAAACCCTGATCGACTACACCGAAGCGGACAGCTACGCCCGTGTCTTTGTCATCGGGTTGCTCAACACGCTGCTGGTGACGTTCATCGGCGTGATCCTGGCGACGATTCTCGGTTTCATTGTCGGCGTGGCCCGACTGTCAAAAAACTGGATCATCGCCAAAGTGGCCACGGTGTATGTGGAGGTTTTCCGTAACATCCCGCCCCTGCTGCAGATCCTGTTCTGGTACTTCGCCGTATTCCTGACCATGCCGGGGCCGCGTGCAGCCCATAGCTTCGGCGACACCTTCTTTGTCAGCAGTCGGGGTCTGAACATGCCGGCCGCGCTGGTGGCGGACGGGTTTTGGCCATTCGTGATCAGCGTCGTGCTGGCCATCGTCGCCATCGTGCTGATGACCCGCTGGGCCAACAAGCGTTTCGAAGCCACGGGCGAGCCGTTCCATAAATTCTGGGTGGGCCTGGCGTTGTTTCTGGTGATCCCGGCGCTGTGCGCCCTGATCTTCGGTGCCCCTGTGCACTGGGAAATGCCGGAACTCAAGGGCTTCAACTTCGTCGGTGGCTGGGTGCTGATTCCCGAGTTGCTGGCATTGACTTTGGCACTGACGGTGTACACCGCGGCGTTCATCGCCGAGATCGTGCGTTCGGGCATCAAGTCGGTCAGCCACGGCCAGACCGAAGCCGCCCATTCCCTGGGCCTGCGCAACGGTCCGACCCTGCGCAAGGTGATCATCCCGCAAGCCCTGCGCGTGATCATCCCGCCGCTGACCAGCCAATACCTGAACCTGGCGAAGAACTCCTCGCTGGCAGCTGGTATCGGTTATCCGGAAATGGTTTCGCTGTTTGCCGGTACGGTGCTGAACCAGACCGGGCAGGCGATCGAAGTGATTGCGATCACCATGAGCGTGTACCTGGCGATCAGTATCAGCATTTCCCTGCTGATGAACTGGTACAACAAGCGCATTGCGCTGATCGAGCGGTGAGGAAAAACGCGCATGACATCCCATACTTTCAAGCCTGACATGCCCCCACCGAGCAGTAGCATCGGTGTCGTGGCATGGATGCGCGCGAACATGTTCTCCAGCTGGCTCAACACCTTGCTGACGTTGTTTGCGTTCTACCTGATTTACCTGGTCGTTCCACCGATCCTCAGTTGGGCGATCCTTGATGCCAACTGGGTCGGCACCACGCAGGCTGACTGCACGAAGGAGGGCGCCTGCTGGGTGTTCATCCAGCAGCGCTTTGGTCAGTTCATGTACGGCTACTATCCGACGGGCCTGCGCTGGCGCGTGGACCTGACCGTGTGGCTGGCAGTCATTGGCGTGGCGCCGCTGTTCATCTCGCGCTTCCCGCGCAAGGCCGTCTACGGCCTGAGCTTCCTGGTGCTGTATCCGATCATTGCCTGGTGCCTGTTGCACGGTGGCGTGTTCGGTCTGGCCACTGTGTCGACCAGCCAATGGGGCGGCCTGATGCTGACCCTGGTGATCGCCACCGTCGGTATTGCCGGTGCTTTGCCGCTGGGTATTGTGCTGGCTTTGGGGCGGCGCTCCAACATGCCGGCGATCCGCGTGGTTTGCGTGACCTTCATCGAGTTCTGGCGCGGCGTGCCGTTGATCACGGTGCTGTTCATGTCTTCGGTGATGCTGCCGCTGTTCCTGCCTGAAGGCATGAACTTCGACAAGCTGCTGCGGGCACTGATCGGCGTGATCCTGTTCCAGTCGGCCTACGTGGCTGAAGTGGTGCGTGGCGGCCTGCAAGCGATCCCCAAAGGTCAGTACGAAGCGGCCGCGGCGATGGGCCTGGGCTACTGGCGCAGCATGGGCCTGGTGATTCTGCCGCAAGCCCTGAAAATGGTGATCCCGGGTATCGTCAACACCTTCATCGCATTGTTCAAGGACACCAGCCTGGTGATCATCATCGGCCTGTTCGACCTGCTCAACAGCGTGAAACAAGCCGCCGCCGACCCGAAATGGCTGGGCATGGCCACCGAAGGCTATGTGTTCGCCGCCCTGGTGTTCTGGATTTTCTGTTTTGGTATGTCCCGCTATTCCATGCATTTGGAACGCAAGCTGGACACTGGCCACAAGCGTTAGGAGCGTAGTTTATGAGTGAAGCGATCAAACAGCCTGTGAGCCCTGAAGGCATTATTCAGATGCAGGGCGTAAACAAGTGGTACGGCCAGTTCCACGTGTTGAAAGACATCAACCTGAACGTCCAGCAGGGCGAGCGTATCGTGTTGTGCGGCCCGTCGGGTTCCGGCAAGTCCACCACCATCCGCTGCCTCAATCGTCTGGAAGAACACCAGCAGGGCCGCATCGTGGTCGATGGCGTGGAACTGACCAACGACCTCAAGCAGATCGAAGCGATCCGCCGTGAAGTCGGCATGGTGTTCCAGCACTTCAACCTGTTCCCGCACTTGACCATCCTGCAGAACTGCACCCTGGCGCCGATGTGGGTACGCAAGATGCCCAAGCGCAAGGCCGAGGAAATCGCCATGCATTACCTGGAGCGCGTGCGCATTCCAGAGCAGGCGCACAAATACCCGGGCCAGCTCTCTGGCGGTCAGCAGCAGCGTGTGGCCATCGCCCGTGCCCTGTGCATGAAACCGAAAATCATGCTGTTCGACGAACCGACTTCGGCACTCGACCCGGAAATGGTGAAAGAGGTTCTGGACACCATGATCGGTTTGGCCGAAGACGGTATGACCATGCTCTGCGTGACCCACGAAATGGGCTTTGCCCGCACCGTGGCCAACCGTGTGATCTTCATGGACAAGGGCGAAATCGTCGAACAGGCCGCGCCGAACGACTTCTTCGACAACCCGCAGAACGACCGCACCAAGCTGTTCCTGAGCCAGATTCTGCATTGATCCGGCGTTAGGCATTGAAATAGACCCGGACTGTGCTCCGGGTTTGTTTTTTGTGCATCGGTGCTCAGGCAATCGTCAGGGTTTCGTGCTCTTTGTGAATGGTCGATTTGAATTGTCTCAAGTCCGCGCCTTCCGTCAGGGTCCGTGCATCGGTAAGCAAGTGCGGGTAGAGATCGAGCAATCGCATCAGCAATATCAGTGCTTTTGGCGGCAATACCTCACCGCGCTCGTAGCGGGAAAACGCGTTGTGCCCCCCGCCGGATAAAAGCAATACCGCTTCTTTTTGTGACAGGTGCAGTTTGCGGCGAATGCGCTTCATCTCCTCACCGATCATCTGCCTGGCAGCGGTAACCAGTTCATCACCTGCGTCCGTGTGGCGCTGCGAACAATCAGGATCGAGCTCGACCTCCCCACATACCTGACACTCCCAGCCAGACAAATCATCAACCCGGCGTTCCAAACCCTTGACGCTCAGGGTTTCGCCGCGACCTTCGAAATGCAACATGCCCTCCAGGGCTCCACAGCTAAGACACTGCTGGGTTTTCATGAGTTTTTCTCCTTGAAGGAAATCACCGGTGGACCCCCGCTGGGGCGGTACGTCACCTTGATGTAAATCTCCAGACCCTGTGAATTGAGGTGATAGACGTCATGCCAGACGCGATGATCGTCATAGGTGGTCATGGACTTGTAAAAGTGTTGTCGCTGAAGCTCGGAAATGATCTCTTGCATGTGCCAGACATTTAAACCAAGTGCCCAGGCGGTATTTTTTGCGCTGTTGGTGAAAGCGTTTCCTCCAAGCCGTCTGACCTGCGCCTTTATCACGGCCAGTTCATAATGAGGTGTGTTCTTTTCCATAAGAGACCATAACCTGGATGTATAAATTACCCTTTAAGGGTAATTTTGACCAATCGAAAATTTTGTTCAGTGCCCTCCCATGACCTTAGGTGGTTGCCGTCCTACAAGAAGCTGACTAACCTGTCAGAAAACTCAACCCGTGATGACAATGCCGCGCTTAGCCAGCTTTATCGCTATGTCTTCAGCGTGATCGGCGCACCGTTGCGCCAGAGCCTCATACCGTCCCTCGCCATCACCTGTGTTCGACCTGCGCATCGAAATTCTCGATGCCGTCGAACAACGGCATCCGCACAGGCCAAGGCCTTTCGTCGGCAGTGGATCAATGAACCCTGAACCAGAGCTTTTCCATGTCCCGCGATACGCTTGACCGCAGCACCCCGACGACGCCCAAACGCGCCGCAGAGCTTGAAGAACTGTTGATCGACGCCGAGGCCGACGACGAACAGGCCCAGCAACCCCATCCCGTGTTGCGCAGGCCCTGGCTGTTGTTGCTTGGACTGATCCTGGTTGCACTGAACCTGCGTCCGGCGCTGTCGAGCATGGCCCCGCTGCTCAGCGAAGTTTCAAAAAGCCTTGGTTTGTCGGCTGCCCAGGCCGGCTTGCTGACTACGCTGCCCGTGCTTTGCCTGGGCCTGTTCGCACCGCTGGCGCCGGTGCTGGCGAGGCGCTTTGGCGCCGAGCGCGTGGTGCTGGGGATCTTGCTGGCTCTGGCCGGCGGGATCATCTTGCGCAGTTCTTTCGGCCAGGTTGGTCTGTTTGCTGGCAGCATCCTGGCCGGTGCGAGCATTGGCGTGATCGGTGTGCTGCTGCCGGGCATCGTCAAGCGTGACTTTGCCAAACACGCCGGCGCCATGACCGGCGTCTACACCATGGCACTGTGCCTGGGGGCGGCACTGGCGGCTGGGGCCACCGTGCCGTTGAGTGAGCATCTGGATCACAGTTGGGCGATGGGCCTGGGGTTCTGGGTGGTGCCGGCGCTGCTGGCCGCGGTGTTCTGGCTGCCGCAAGTGGGCCCGAAACACGGTGCGCATCAGGTGGCGTATCGGGTTCGTGGTTTGCTGCGTGACCCGTTGGCCTGGCAGGTGACGTTGTACATGGGGTTGCAATCGTCCCTGGCTTACATCGTGTTCGGGTGGCTGCCGTCGATTCTCATTGGCCGCGGCTTGACCCCGACCCAGGCCGGGTTGGTGTTGTCCGGCTCGGTAATCGTGCAACTGATCAGTTCCCTGGCCGCGCCTTGGCTGGCGACCCGGGGCAAGGATCAGCGCCTGGCCATTGTGATTGTCATGGTCATGACCCTCGGCGGGCTGTTCGGATGCCTCTATGCGCCCATTGAAGGTTTGTGGGGTTGGGCGATCCTGCTGGGGTTGGGGCAGGGCGCCACGTTCAGCCTGGCGCTGACGCTGATCGTGCTGCGCTCGCGGGACGCCCATGTGGCCGCGAACCTTTCCAGCATGGCACAAGGGTTCGGCTACACATTGGCGTCCATGGGGCCATTCGCGGTCGGGGTGGTTCACGACTGGACCGGTGGCTGGAGTGCCCTGGGCTGGATCTTCGGCGTGATTGGCCTGGGCGCGATCATTGCGGGCATCGGGGCCGGCCGGGCGCTATACGTTGGGGTCAGCAGCGAAAGAGTCAGCGATCTTCGCTGAGGTTATTTTCATGGCGAATGACGATAGTGTTCCTCGCCAGAGCAGATTATCGTGCAGCTCTACTGAAGATTTCCGGAGCTTGTCCATGAGTGATGCCCATAACGCCCTGATCACCCGCTTCTACCAGGCCTTCCAGCGCCTGGATGCCGACGCCATGAGCGCCTGCTACACCGACGACGTGGTGTTCAGCGACCCGGCGTTCGGCGAACTGCGCGGGCGCGATGCGGGCGACATGTGGCGCATGCTCACCACCCGGGCCAAGGATTTTTCCCTGACCTTCGATAACGTGCGCAGCGATGAGCGTACCGGCGGCGCCCACTGGGTGGCGACTTACCTGTTCAGCCAGACCGGCAACACCGTGGTCAATGACATTCAGGCACGGTTCGTGTTTCGCGATGGCAAGATTTGCGAGCACCATGACAGTTTTGATCTGTGGCGCTGGTCTCGCCAGGCGCTGGGTACCAAGGGCCTGCTGCTGGGCTGGACGCCACTGGTTCGCAATGCCGTCAGGGCCCAGGCCCTCAAGGGGCTGCGGGCGTTTCAGGCCAGTCGCTGATAAGATCGCGGCTTGTTTTCCTGACGCCTGCCGAACATCCTGTGACGACCGCCAAGCCATCTTCCGACCTGCCAGGGCACGCTGTAGCCGAACCGGGCAAACCCTGGTTCGTCTATCTGGTGCGGGCCGCCAACGGATCGCTGTACTGCGGTATCAGCGATGACCCGGTGCGGCGTTTCGCCAAGCATCAAAGCGGCAAAGGCGCGCGTTTTTTTCTTTCCAGCCCGGCGGTGGCGCTGGTGTATACCGAAGCCTGCCGCGACAAGGGTGAAGCCTTGCGTCAGGAGCGGCTGATCAAGAAACTCAAGAAAAGCGCCAAGGAATGCCTGGTGGCGAGTGCATCGTTGCTCCATCAACCCCACTGATACGTCTTCATCAGGAAGGTAGGCTGTCTGACCCCGGCACGCTAAGCTGCAGGACTTCCTCCCTGCAGTGGCGAACCTCATGTCAGAGCTGATTCTTCATCATTACCCGACCTCTCCCTTCGCGGAGAAAGCCCGTTTGTTGCTGGGTTTCAAGGGCCTGTCCTGGCGCTCGGTGCATATCCCGCCGATGATGCCCAAGCCCGACTTGACGGCACTGACGGGGGGCTACCGCAAAACCCCGGTGCTGCAGATCGGTGCCGATGTTTATTGCGACACGGCGCTGATGGCCCGCCGACTGGAACAGGAAAAAGCCTCGCCGGCGCTGTTTCCCGAAGGCCGGGAGATGGTTGCAGCGTCTTTTGCCGCATGGGCCGATTCGGTGGTGTTTCAGCATGCGGTGAGCCTGGTGTTCCAGCCTGAGTCGGTGGCGGTGCGTTTCGCCAAGCTACCGCCCGAAGCGATCAAGGCATTCATCGCCGACCGCGCCGGGCTGTTCAGCGGCGGCACGAGCACACGCTTGTCCGCCGAACAGGCCAAGCATCAATGGCCAACGATCATGGCGCGCCTGGAGCAACAATTGCAGCGCGAGGAAGGGGACTTTTTGCTGGGCGATCCCTCGATTGCCGACTTCGCCATGGCTCACCCACTGTGGTTTCTCAAAGGCACGCCGGTGACTTCTCCGCTGGTAGACGCCTACCCGGCGATCTCGGCATGGCTGGCGCGAGTGCTGGGTTTTGGCCACGGTGCGCCGAATCAGATGAGTTCCGAAGAGGCCCTGGAAGTCGCCCGCAACGCGACACCGGCGGCGCTGCCGGAGGAGTCGTTCGAAGAGCCGAACGGGTTTGCATTGGGGCAGCGTGTGACCATCGCCGCCACCGATTATGGCGTCGATCCGGTGGCCGGGGAGTTACTGTTTGCCGGTCGCGAAGAGCTGATCCTGCGTCGCGAAGACGCGCTTGGCGCGGTGGTGCATGTGCACTTTCCGCGGTTCGGGTTTCGGATCGAGGCGGTCTGAACTCCACTAACAGGATGGTCGCTGCGCCGCCATCGCGAGCAAGCTCGCTCCCACAGGGATTCGCGGCGAACGCGAATCCTGTTACCACTGCAAATCCAGTGTGGGAGCGAGCTTGCTCGCGATGAGGCCGTCAGATCCAACATCACCGTCGCGGGACAAACTTATTTCGCAGACAGTGCCTTGAGAATATTCTCCGGCTCATACCCACGTATCAACGTGCCATTCACATCGAGGATCGGAATCCCCCGGCCACCCAGCGCCTCATAGGCTTTGCGTGCCAGGGCGTCTTTCTCGATATCGAACTCGCGAAACGGTACGCCTTTTTCATCCAGGAACCGCCGTGTGGCCTTGCAGTAACCGCACCAGTCGGTGGCATACAAGACGACCCGGGCATCGGCCCGGATCTGTTCAGGCAGCATCTGCGAGGGGTTGAACACCCGTTCGATTTTGCCCCAGTTCTGGTACGCCACAATCACCAGAACAATCAGCAGGAATTTCTTGAGTACCTTTCCAAGCATCAATTGCGGCGCTTGAGCTGATCGGTCAGCGCCGTGGGCAGGCCCTTGATGATCAGCGTGCCGGCTTCTTCGTCATATTCGATCTTGGAGCCCAGCAGATGGGCTTCGAAGCTGATGGACAAGCCTTCGGCGCGGCCAGTGAAGCGGCGGAACTGGTTGAGGGTGCGTTTATCCGCCGGAATCTCCGGTGACAGGCCATAGTCCTTGTTGCGGATGTGATCGTAGAAGGCTTTCGGGCGATTTTCATCGATCAGCTCGGACAGTTCTTCCAGGCCCATCGGCTCGCCGAGTTTGGCCTGGCTGCTGGCGTAATCCACCAGGGTCTTGGTTTTTTCCCGGGCGTCGTCTTCGGGCAGGTCTTCGCTTTCGACGAAGTCACTGAAAGCCTTGAGCAGGGTACGGGTTTCGCCGGGACCGTCGACGCCTTCCTGGCAGCCGATGAAGTCGCGGAAGTATTCCGAGACCTTCTTGCCGTTCTTGCCCTTGATGAACGAGATGTACTGCCTGGACTGTTTGTTGTTCTGCCATTCGGACACATTGATCCGCGCGGCCAGGTGCAGTTGGCCCAGGTCAAGGTGACGGGACGGGGTCACGTCCAGCTCGTCGGTGACCGCCACGCCTTCGCTGTGGTGCAGCAGGGCGATCGCCAGGTAATCGGTCATGCCCTGTTGATAATGGGCAAACAACACGTGGCCGCCCACCGACAGGTTGGACTCTTCCATCAGCTTTTGCAGGTGCTCCACCGCCACGCGACTGAATGCGGTGAAATCCTTGCCGCCGTCGAGGTATTCCTTCAGCCAGCCGCTGAATGGATGCGCCCCGGACTCGGCATGGAAAAAGCCCCAGGCCTTGCCTTGTTTGGCGTTGTAGCTCTCGTTGAGGTCGGCGAGCATGTTCTCGATGGCTGTGGACTCGCTCAGCTCGGAGTCACGGGCATGGAGCACGGCGGGCGTGCCGTCGGGTTTTTTGTCGATCAGGTGGACGATGCAATGACGGATCGGCATGGATTTCTCGGCTGATGGAAGAGAGGAGGGCACGCTCCCCCAAAAAGGCCCAGTGTACCGCAATCACTGGTTTTGGAACCCTGCAAAGCCCCTTTCAGAGCCGTCCGACACGCCATATGCATTTTTTTACCGTTTTAGCGCAAGAAAGCTGACCAAATGGGTAGCTAGAGGCGGATATTTCACAGGCGTTGTGCTAGTTTTGCCCGGTCTTACGCGAAGTCACTGCGTTAAGCGTGCATTCAGCATTTGTCAGGTCGAACCAAACCCGGTTTTCGGCATCTATTACCCCGATCCGTCGTGGTGATTGCCGAGGGTGCCTGATCAATGAGATTGGGCTCGATGGCTGACACTGCACTCTGCAATCCATATGAATTTGATAGGGAAGGAACACTACATGGCTCTTACTAAAGACCAACTGATCGCTGACATCGCTGAAGCTATCGACGCGCCGAAAACCACCGCGCGTAACGCTTTGGACCAACTGGGTCAGATCGTTGCCGATCAGCTGGAAAATGGCGGCGAAATCACCTTGCCAGGCATCGGCAAGCTGAAAGTCACCGAGCGTCCTGCCCGTACCGGCCGCAACCCTTCGACTGGCGCCGCCATCGAAATCGCGGCCAAGAAAGTTGTGAAGTTCGTGCCAGCCAAAGCGCTGACCGACGGCATCAACAAGTAAGATCGCGTTTAAAAGAAAACCGTGCCTCGGAGCGATCCGGGCACGGTTTTTTGTTGCCCTGAATAAAGTGGCCTGTGGCGAGGGGATAAGTCCCTCATGGTGCGGCTTTGGAGCTTGCTCCCGCTGGGTTGCGCAGCGACCCTAAAAGCAGGCTGAACGTGGTCTGCCTGATTCACCGAAGTGTCAGACCTTGGGGCTGCTGCGCAGCCCAGCGGGAGCAAGCTCCCTCGCCACAGGAGTGAGCGCTATACCGATTCAGTCCTTGCGGGCCCAGCGTGCCTGGCGCCAGGCCTGCTGCTGCGCTTGATCCTGGAAGGTCCAGGCCACGAAACGGCTCTGCTTCTGCCCTTGGGACATTTCTGTGACCTGGCTGTGTAGCGCCCCGGCCTTTTTCAAGGCTGTTTGAATCGCCGGCAGGTTCGAAGCCTTCGACACCAGCGTACTGAACCACAGCACCTGATTGGCCAACTGCGCGCTTTCACGGATCAGTTGCGTCACAAACCGGGCCTCTCCGCCCTCGCACCAGAGCTCTGCGGCCTGACCGCCGAAGTTCAGCACCGGCAGCTTGCGCTTCGGGTCGGCCTTGCCCAGCGCACGCCATTTGCGCTGGCTGCCCTTGGTGGCCTCCTCCAGGGACGCGTGGAAGGGTGGGTTACACATTGTCAGGTCGAACCGTTCGGTCTCTTCCAGCAACCCCAGCAGGATCTGAGTGCGGTTGGCTTGCTGGCGCAACTGGATGGCTTTGTCCAAACCGTTGGACTGGACAATGGCTTTGGCCGAGGCAATGGCCGTCGGATCGATCTCCGATCCGAGGAAATGCCAGCGGTAATCGCTGTAGCCGATCAGCGGGTACACGCAGTTGGCACCCGTGCCGATGTCCAGCACCTTCACCGCTGCCCCGCGTGGGATCGTGCCTTCGTTGTGGCTGGCCAGTAAATCGGCGAGGAAATGCACGTAGTCCGCACGTCCTGGCACGGGAGGGCACAGGTAATCGGCCGGAATGTCCCAATGGGCGATGCCATAGAAGGACTTGAGCAGCGCCCGGTTGAACACCCGTACCGCGTCCGGGCTGGCGAAATCGATGCTTTCCTTGCCGTACGGGTTGATGATCACGAACTTCGCCAACTCGGGCGTGGACTTGATCAATGCCGGGAAGTCGTAGCGGCCCTGGTGGCGATTGCGTGGGTGCAAGCTGGCCTTTTCCCGTGGTGCCACGGCTTTGGCCTCGGTGGCGGGTTTGGGCTTCTGGCGTGCAGGTCTGGGGGGGCGGGGGGCGGTCATGGGCGGGTCGATTCGGGGATGGCTCAAAAAGTGGCGGGTATTGTCCCACATCCGGCTCGGTCTTGATGACTGCGCAGTTTAAATGTGGGAGCGAGCTTGCTCGCGAAAGCGGTGTGTCAGTTGACGAATAAGCTATCTGAAGCACCGCTTTCGCGAGCAAGCCCGCTCCCACAGGGTTCTTCATTGTTTGGAAAAAAGTGCCAGGCATAAAAAAGGAGGTCCATCCGGACCTCCTTTTTCATTGCAAATCTCCGTTACAGGCTGGAGATCCGCGCATGTTGCTCGGCCAGCTTGCCCAAGGCCTGCTCGGCCTCGGCCAGTTTGGCCCGTTCCTTCTCGATGACTTCAGCCGGCGCCTTGTCAACGAAACCGGCGTTGGACAGTTTGCCGCCGACGCGCTGGACTTCGCCCTTCAAACGCAGGATTTCCTTGTCCAGGCGCGCCAGTTCGGCCGCTTTGTCGATCAGACCGGCCATGGGGACCAGGACTTCCATCTCGCCAACCAGGGCGGTGGCCGACAGCGGCGCTTCTTCACCAGCGGCCAGGACGGTCACCGATTCGAGCTTGGCCAGTTTCTTGAGCAGCGCTTCGTTCTCGTGGAGGCGGCGCAGGTCTTCGGTGCCGGCATTGTTCAGGAACAGGTTCAGCGGTTTGCCCGGGCCGATGTTCATTTCGGCGCGGATGTTACGCAGGCCCAGCATGAAGGTCTTGAGCCATTCGATGTCGTCTTCGGCTGCCGGATCGATGCGGGTTTCGTTGGCCACCGGCCACGGTTGCAGCATGATCGTCTTGCCTTGGGCGCCCGCCAGCGGCGCAACGCGCTGCCAGATTTCCTCGGTGATGAACGGCATGAACGGATGCGCCAGGCGCAGGGCCACTTCCAGCACCCGCACCAGGGTACGGCGGGTGCCGCGCTGGCGTTCGATCGGGGCGTTTTCGTCCCACAGCACAGGCTTGGACAGTTCCAGGTACCAGTCGCAGTACTGGTTCCAGATGAACTCGTACAACGCTTGTGCCGCCAGGTCGAAACGGAACTGATCAAGCTGGCGGGTCACTTCGGCTTCGGTGCGTTGCAACTGCGAAATGATCCAGCGATCGGCCAGGGTCAGTTCGAAAGCCTCGCCGTTCTGGCCGCAGTCTTCGCCCTTGTCCAGCACGTAGCGCGCGGCGTTCCAGATCTTGTTGCAGAAGTTGCGGTAGCCCTCGACGCGGCCCATGTCGAACTTGATGTCGCGACCGGTGGACGCCAGCGAGCAGAAGGTGAAGCGCAGGGCGTCGGTGCCGTAGCTGGCGATGCCGTCGGCGAATTCTTCGCGGGTGGCCTTCTCGATCTTCTTCGCCAGCTTTGGCTGCATCAGGCCCGAGGTGCGTTTGTGCACCAGGGTTTCCAGATCGATACCGTCGATAATGTCCAGCGGATCCAGGACGTTGCCCTTGGATTTGGACATTTTCTGGCCCTGGCCATCGCGCACCAGACCGTGCACGTAGACGGTCTTGAATGGGACTTGTGGCGTGCCGTCTTCGTTTTTCACCAGGTGCATGGTCAGCATGATCATCCGGGCGACCCAGAAGAAAATGATGTCGAAGCCGGTGACCAGTACGTCGGTGGAGTGGAATTTCTTCAGGAACTCGGTCTGCTGCGGCCAGCCCAGGGTGGAGAAGGTCCACAGGCCGGAGCTGAACCAGGTATCGAGTACGTCGTTGTCCTGCTGCAAGGCAACGTCCGGGCCGAGGTTATGCTTGGCGCGGACTTCGGCTTCATCGCGGCCGACGTAGACCTTGCCCGACTCGTCGTACCAGGCCGGGATGCGGTGACCCCACCACAGTTGGCGGCTGATGCACCAGTCCTGGATGTCACGCATCCACGAGAAGTACATGTTTTCGTATTGCTTGGGCACGAACTGGATGCGACCGTCTTCTACTGCGGCAATCGCAGGCTCGGCCAGCGGTTTGGTAGACACGTACCACTGATCGGTCAGCCACGGCTCGATGATGGTGCCGGAGCGGTCGCCTTTCGGCACTTTCAGGCCGTGATCATCGACGCTGACCAGCAGGCCGGCCGCGTCGAACGCCGCGACGATCTGCTTGCGCGCTTCGAAGCGGTCCAGGCCGGCGTATTCGGCCGGGATCTGGCCGTCGACAGTTTCGTTCAACGTGCCGTCGAGGTTGAACACCTGGGCCGCCGGCAACACGTTGGCGTTCTTGTCGAAGATGTTCAGCAGCGGCAGGTTGTGGCGCTTGCCGACTTCGTAGTCGTTGAAATCGTGGGCCGGGGTGATTTTCACGCAGCCGGTGCCGAATTCGGGGTCGCAGTAGTCATCCCCGATGATCGGGATGCGACGACCGACCAATGGCAGTTCGACGAACTTGCCGATCAGGGCCTGATAGCGTTCATCGTTCGGGTTCACCGCCACGGCGGCGTCGCCGAGCATGGTTTCCGGACGCGTGGTGGCGACGATCAGGAAGTCCTTGCCTTCAGCGGTTGTGGCGCCGTCGGCCAAGGGGTATTTGAGGTTCCACAGGAAACCTTTCTCGTCGTGGTTCTCCACTTCGAGGTCGGAAATGGCGGTGTGCAGCTTGGTGTCCCAGTTGACCAAGCGTTTACCACGATAGATCAGCCCGTCTTCGTGCAGGCGCACGAAGGCTTCTTTCACCGCTTCCGAGAGACCGTCGTCCATGGTGAAACGCTCGCGGCTCCAGTCCACGGACGAGCCCAGGCGGCGAATCTGGCGGCTGATGTTGCCACCGGACTCGTCTTTCCATTCCCAGACTTTCTCGAGAAATTTCTCGCGTCCCAGGTCATGGCGGTTCTGACCCTGGGCTTCGAGGCGACGCTCCACCAGCATCTGCGTGGCGATGCCCGCGTGGTCGGTGCCCGGCTGCCAAAGGGTGTTGCGGCCTTGCATGCGGCGGAAACGGATCAGGGCATCCATGATCGCGTTGTTGAAGCCGTGGCCCATGTGCAGGCTGCCGGTGACGTTCGGCGGCGGGATCATGATGGTGTAGGAATCGCCCGCGCCTTGCGGAGCGAAATAATTCTCGGACTCCCAGGTGTTGTACCAGGAAGTTTCAATGGCGTGCGGCTGGTAGGTCTTATCCATGCGCGGCGGGACCCTATTGGCATTTATTCAGGAAAAGCCGGGAAGTATAGCGGGCGGGGGAGATGCAAGCCACACGCAGCGAGCTGGAAGCGAGCAGTGATACCGATAGTGTGTGAACACAGTTAAACAATGTGGGAGCGGGCTTGCTCGCGAAAGCGGTGTGTCAGGTATACATGTGCCAGCTGACACACCGCTTTCGCGAGCAAGCCCGCTCCCACAGGGTTATTCGGTGGGTAGAACGGGTTATTCGTACTGACTCAGCAACCGCTCCATCCGCGCATCCAGCCGGCGCTTGATCTCGGTCTCGATGTGCGGAGCGAAGTCGTCGATGACGTCTTGCATGATCAATTGCGCGGCGGCGCGCAATTCGCTGTCCAGGTGCAACAGGGCATCGGGGCCTTTGGCCTCGGTCTTGGGCGCTGGCTTGGGCTCGGGCTGGCCATTGATCGGCTCGAACAGCAGTGGAATCTGCTCGTCATGCTCGGGTTCGGGCTCCACCGTATCGGTCAACAGCGGTGGTTGCAGGTTGTCGTCGCCGAGCAGTTGGCGGATCGATTCAAGGTCGTCCAGCAGGTGCGTAGGCTTTTGTGGCGGTTTTGGAGTGTCCATCGTGGGCTCAGAGTCGCTGTAAACGGTGGTCTTGCAGAGGATAGCCCTGTTCGCGGTAGAAACGAAAACTCTCCCGCGCGGCCTGCCGGATGCCCGGGTCTTCCACCACCACTTCCGCCACGCGGGCGAAGCGCTGGGCAAAAGGGGGTACTTTCAGGTCAAGGTTGACCAGCAAGTCCTGGTGCTGACCGCAGTCATCCCCCAGCCCGAGCACGATCAATCCTTCGGGTTCATTTTCGGCCGGGCCATGGGGCACGAAGCTTTCGCCCTTGAAAGCCCACAGGCGTGCATCGAGGTCATCGCGCTGGGCCGCATCGCTGCAATGCAGGTAGATGCGGTGGCCCATGCGCCAGGCTTTCTCGGTGAGCTTGCAGGCGAAATCCAGTCGCGCCGATGGATCGGCGCTGGGCAGGATGTAGAAATCGACTTTGGTCATTGCAGTTCCTGAGCCGCCATTGGCGCCGCCCGACGGCGACGCCAACGTCGGTCATCGGTGTCAGGCCTTGGCGCGGTCCAGCAGGTACTGGGTCAGCAGGGGAACCGGCCGGCCGGTGGCGCCCTTGTCCTTGCCGCCGCTGGTCCAGGCTGTGCCGGCGATGTCCAGGTGCGCCCAGTTCAGGTTCTTGGTGAAGCGCGACAGGAAGCACGCCGCCGTGATCGTCCCGGCTTTTGGGCCGCCGATGTTGGCGATGTCGGCGAACGGGCTGTCCAGTTGTTCCTGGTACTCGTCGAACAGTGGTAACTGCCAGGCGCGGTCGTCGGCTTGCTGGCCGGCGCTGAGCAGTTGGCCGATCAGTTCGTCGTTGTTGCCCAGCAGGCCCGAGGTGTGGGCGCCCAGGGCGACGACGCAGGCGCCGGTCAGGGTGGCGATGTCGATCACCGCTTGCGGCTTGAAGCGCTCGGAGTAGGTGAGGGCGTCACACAGCACCAGGCGGCCTTCGGCGTCGGTGTTGAGGATTTCCACGGTCTGGCCGCTCATGGTGGTGACGATGTCGCCCGGACGCGAGGCGGTGCCGCTGGGCATGTTCTCGGCGCAGGCCAGGATGCACACCAGGTTGATCGGCAATTGCAGTTCGAGCACGGCGCGCAGGGTGCCGAACACGCTCGCGGCACCGCCCATGTCGTACTTCATCTCATCCATGCCGGCGCCGGGCTTGAGGCTGATGCCGCCGGTGTCGAAGGTGATGCCCTTGCCCACCAGGGCGTAAGGCTTCTCGGACTTCTTACCACCGTTGTATTGCATGACGATCAGGCGCGGCGGCTGGGCGCTGCCCTGGCCGACGGAGTAGAACGAGCCCATGCCCAGGTCTTTGATTTTCTTCTCGTCGAAGACTTCGACTTTAAGGCCCTTGAATTCCTTGCCCAATGCCTTGGCCTGTTCACCCATGAATGTCGGGTGGCAGATGTTTGGCGGCAGGTTGCCCAGGTCGCGGGTGAAGGCCATGCCATTGGCAATCGCGGTGGCGTGGGTCACGGCGCGCTGGACTTCGGCCTGTGCAGCCTTGATGGTCAGCAGGGTGATTTTTTTCAGGGCGCGAGGTTCGGCTTTCTGGCTCTTGAACTGGTCGAACTGGTATTCGCCGTCCACCAGGGTTTCAGCCAGCAGGCGGTTTTTGCCGTAGCTGTCGCGACCCTTGACCACTAACTCGTCCAGCGCCAGGACGGCATCAGCGCCACCCAGGGCCTTGAGGGTGCCCAACACGCCGGCGATGATTTTACGGAACGGACGGTCGCCCAGTTCGGCATCCTTGCCCACACCCACCAGCAGGACCCGTTCGGCCTTGAGGTTGGGCAGGTTGTGCAGCAACAGGCTCTGGCCAACCTTGCCGGCCAGGTCGCCGCGCTTGAGCACGGCACTGATGGCACCGCCGCACAGGGCGTCGAGTTGGGTGGCGACGACGCCGAGCTTGCGGTCCTCACCGACGGCAACCACCAGCGTGGCGGTTTTCAACGTTTCTGGGCTGACGCTTTTTACAACCAGTTCCATGTGCGGATCCCTGAGTGAATGGTCAAGATGCCAGGCGCCGAGACAATGGCGCGCTGAGCGAGCTTCTTCTATATAAGAGAAGCGCCGGTGCTTGCCGGCGACAAAGGCCGCAGTTTGAACCCCGGTGCCCGGGCCTGACAACCCCACCGACAGCGCTAAGTTATGGCTTTAAGCGCCGGGTTAAAGCGTGCGAAGTGACAGGCGCCTCCAATCACAGGATAATGCGGCTCTTTTTTCGGCGGCTCGCTGCGTGAGCTGGCTCGATACGTTTCTTGTTTGGCCGCCTTAGCCTGACAACCCTGGAGTGTCTGGTTTGATCGTCTTCCGCTATCTATCCCGCGAAGTCCTGCTGACCCTGAGCGCCGTCAGCGCCGTGCTGCTGGTCATCATCATGAGCGGGCGCTTCATCAAATACCTCGCCCAAGCGGCCTCCGGCGCCCTCGATCCAGGTTCGCTGTTCCTGATCATGGGTTTCCGCCTGCCAGGCTTTTTGCAACTGATCCTGCCGCTGGGGCTGTTTCTAGGCATTCTGCTGGCCTACGGCCGTTTGTACCTGGACAGCGAAATGACGGTGCTGTCGGCCACGGGCATGAGTCAGCAGCGCCTGTTTCGCATGACCCTCTTCCCGGCCACGCTGGTGGCGTTGGTTGTAGCCTGGCTGAGCCTGAGCCTGGCACCCCAGGGAGCCAATCAGTTCCAGATGCTGATCAACCAGCAGGACGCCCTGACCGAGTTCGACACCCTGGTGCCCGGACGCTTCCAGGCCCTGCGCGATGGCACTCGAGTCACTTATACCGAGGAACTCTCGGAAGACCGGGTTGACCTGGGCGGCGTCTTCATTACGCAAAAGAACGTGTCTTCCGACACCAAGAAGGACCGTGGCATTTCGGTGCTGGTGGCGGCGAAGGGGCGGCAGGAAATCAACCCCGACGGCAACCGCTACCTGATCCTGGAAAATGGCTATCGCTACGATGGCAAGCCGGGGCAGGCCGACTACCGGGCCATCAAGTACGACACCTATGGTGTATTGCTGCCCAAGCCTGAGGTCAGCGACGAAGTCACCGACCGTGATGCCATGCCCACCGCAAGTTTGCTGGGCAGCAACGACATCCGGGCGCGCACTGAATTGCAATGGCGCCTGTCGCTGCCGCTGCTGGTATTCATCGTGACCCTCATGGCGGTCCCGCTGGCGCGAGTCAATCCGCGCCAGGGCCGTTTCCTCAAGCTGCTACCGGCGATTCTTCTGTATATGGCTTACCTGACCATCCTGATTTCCGCCCGTAGCGCGCTGGAGAAAGGCAAGATCCCGCCCGCGCTGGGCCTTTGGTGGGTGCATTCGATCTTCCTGGCGATTGGCCTTGGGTTGCTTTACTGGGAGCCACTGCGCCTGAAGCTGGCCAGTCGTCGCAGCGCGCTGGAGGTGGCCCGTGGTTAAACTCGATCGGTACATCGGCAGCAGTGTGTTCATGGCGATTCTCGCGGTGCTGGGGATCATTCTTGGCCTGGCGACCCTGTTCGCTTTTATCGATGAAATGGGTGACGTCAGCGATACCTATACCTTGATGGACGTGCTGAGCTACGTGCTGCTGACCGCCCCGCGGCGGCTCTACGACATGCTGCCGATGGCAGCGCTGATCGGTTGCCTGATCGGCCTGGGCAGCCTGGCCAGCAACAGTGAACTGACCATCATGCGCGCCGCCGGTGTTTCCGTTGGTCGGATCGTCTGGGCGGTGATGAAGCCGATGCTGGTGCTGATGCTGGTAGGTTTGCTGGTCGGCGAATACGTTGCTCCAGCCACCGAAAACACCGCCCAGGCCAATCGCTCCCTGGCCCAGGGTGGCGGCGATGCGCAAAGCGCCAAGCATGGCCTGTGGCACCGTCAGGGTGACGAGTTCATCCATATCAACTCGGTCCAGCCCAACGGCATCCTGTACGGCGTGACTCGCTACCGTTTCGACGACCAGCGGCACATGCTGTCGTCGAGCTTCGCCAAGCGCGCCAGATTTGTTGAAGATCACTGGCAACTGAGTGATGTCACCACCACCTTGTTCCATGACAAGCGCACCGAGGTGGTCGCCGCCCCGCAGGAGCGCTGGGACGTGGCGCTGAGCCCGCAGTTGCTGAGCACCGTGGTGATGGCACCGGACTCCCTGTCGATTACCGGCTTGTGGGGGTATATCCACTATCTGGCGGATCAGGGCTTGAACAACGGTCGCTATTGGTTGGCTTTTTGGGTCAAGGTGTTGCAGCCGCTGGTCACCGCAGCCCTGGTGCTGATGGCCATTTCCTTTATCTTCGGCCCGCTGCGTTCGGTGACCCTTGGTCAGCGAGTATTTACCGGCGTGCTGGTGGGCTTTACCTTTCGTATTGCCCAGGATTTGCTGGGGCCGTCGAGCCTGGTATTCGGTTTCTCGCCACTGTTTGCAGTGCTGGTGCCGGCCGGTGTCTGTGCGCTGGCCGGGTTCTGGCTGCTGCGCCGGGCGGGTTGACCTCAATTCTTGTGGCGAGCAGGCTTCTGTGGCGAGGGGATTTATCCCCGTGGGGCTGCGCAGCAGTCCCCGCATCCTCTCTGGCGCATCACCATGGCTGAGAGGTGGAGGGCTGCTTCGCAGCCCCACGGGGATAAATCCCCTCGCCACAATGGCGTCTGTATCAGGTACAATTCCCGGCTATTTTTCGGCGGGCCATGCCTGCAGCCTTTTTGAGTGTTGATCCGTGAGTGATTTGAGTCATATCCGCAATTTCTCCATCATCGCCCACATTGACCATGGCAAGTCGACGCTGGCTGATCGCTTCATCCAGATGTGCGGCGGCCTGGCCGAGCGTGAAATGGAAGCCCAGGTCCTGGATTCCATGGACCTGGAGCGTGAACGCGGGATCACCATCAAGGCCCACAGCGTTACGCTTTACTACAAGGCCCGCGACGGCGTCACCTATCAGCTGAACTTCATCGATACCCCGGGCCACGTCGACTTCACCTATGAAGTCAGCCGGTCGCTGGCGGCCTGTGAAGGTGCGTTGCTGGTGGTCGATGCCGGCCAGGGCGTCGAAGCGCAATCGGTTGCCAACTGCTACACGGCCATCGAGCAGGGCCTGGAAGTCATGCCGGTGCTGAACAAGATCGACCTGCCCCAGGCTGATCCAGACCGGGTGAAGGAAGAAATCGAAAAAATCATCGGCATCGATGCCACCGACGCGGTCACGTGCAGCGCCAAGACCGGCCTGGGCGTGGACGAAGTGCTCGAGCGCCTGGTGACCACTATTCCCGCGCCGACCGGCAATATCGAAGATCCGCTGCAAGCGTTGATCATTGATTCCTGGTTCGACAACTATCTGGGCGTGGTCTCCCTGGTTCGCGTGCGCCACGGCCGCGTCAAGAAGGGTGACAAGATCCTGGTCAAATCCACCGGCAAGATTCACCTGGTGGACAGCGTCGGTGTCTTCAACCCGAAACACACCGCCACCGTAGACCTGAAGGCCGGTGAGGTGGGCTTCATCATCGCCGGTATCAAGGACATTCACGGTGCGCCGGTCGGTGACACCCTGACCTTGAGTTCCACCCCCGATGTCGACGTGCTGCCCGGCTTCAAGCGTATCCAGCCCCAGGTCTACGCCGGCCTGTTTCCGGTCAGCTCCGACGACTTCGAGGATTTCCGCGAAGCCCTGCAAAAGCTCACCCTGAACGACTCATCCCTGCAATACACGCCGGAAAGCTCCGATGCGCTGGGCTTTGGTTTCCGTTGCGGGTTCCTCGGCATGCTCCACATGGAAATCATCCAGGAGCGCCTGGAGCGCGAGTACGACCTGGACCTGATCACCACGGCGCCGACGGTAATCTTCGAGCTGCTGCTCAAGAACGGCGAAACCCTCTACGTCGACAACCCGTCCAAGCTGCCGGACCTGTCGGCCATCGAGGACATGCGCGAGCCGATCGTGCGGGCCAACATCCTTGTGCCTCAGGAGCACCTGGGTAACGTCATTACCCTGTGTATCGAGAAACGTGGCGTACAACACGACATGCTGTTCCTCGGCACCCAGGTCCAGGTGACCTACGACCTGCCGATGAACGAAGTGGTGCTGGACTTCTTCGATCGCCTGAAATCCACCAGTCGCGGCTATGCTTCGCTGGACTATCATTTCGATCGTTACCAATCGGCTAATCTGGTGAAGCTGGATGTGCTGATCAACGGTGAGAAGGTCGATGCCCTGGCATTGATCGTGCACCGTGACAACGCGCACTACAAAGGTCGTGCATTGACCGAGAAGATGAAGGAACTGATTCCGCGGCAGATGTTCGATGTGGCAATCCAGGCCGCCATTGGCGGGCAGATTGTGGCGCGTACAACCGTCAAGGCGCTCAGAAAGAACGTATTGGCCAAATGCTATGGCGGTGACGTCAGCCGTAAGCGCAAGCTGTTGGAAAAGCAGAAGGCCGGTAAAAAACGCATGAAGCAGGTCGGTAACGTGGAAATTCCACAGGAAGCCTTCCTTGCGGTGCTCAGGTTGGATAGTTAGGTCCTATGTCGCTAAATTTCCCGCTGTTGCTGGTTATCGCCGTGTTCGTCTGCGGCCTGTTGGCGTTGCTTGATCTGTTGTTCCTGGCGCCGCGGCGCCGGGCTGCCATCGCCTCTTATCAGGGCAGCGTCAGCCAGCCTGATGGTGTGGTGGTCGAAAAACTCAACAAGGAACCGCTGCTGGTCGAATACGGCAAGTCGTTCTTTCCGGTGTTGTTCATCGTACTGGTGCTGCGCTCGTTCCTGGTGGAACCGTTCCAGATCCCGTCCGGCTCGATGAAACCGACCCTGGACGTGGGCGACTTCATCCTGGTGAACAAGTTCTCCTACGGGATCCGCTTGCCGGTGATCGACAAGAAGGTCATTGAAGTCAGTGACCCGCAGCGCGGCGATGTCATGGTGTTCCGCTTTCCGAGCGATCCGAGCGTCAACTACATCAAGCGTGTGGTCGGCTTGCCGGGGGACAAGATTCGCTACAGCGCCGACAAGCGCCTGTTCGTCAACGGCGAGCTGGTGGCCGAGCAATTGATAGGCTCCGAGCCGGGTACGCTGGGTAGCGCTGAGCTCTATCAGGAAAGACTCGGCGAGGCCGAACACCTGATCCGCAAGGAAATGAGCCGCTACCGCGCTGCGCCGGACCGTTCGTGGACCGTGCCGGCCGGGCACTATTTCATGATGGGCGACAACCGCGACAACTCCAACGACAGCCGGTACTGGGATGATCCGAACATTCCCAAGGACATGCTGGGCATGGTCCCCGACCGTAATATCGTCGGCAAGGCCTTTGCGGTCTGGATGAGCTGGCCGGAACCCAAACTCAGTCACCTGCCGAATTTCTCGCGGGTTGGCCTGATCAAGTAATCACACACGGCGCTGTTGAACACAGCGCCGAATGCATTTCTGGAGCCTGTACAGGGCTGCCTGAAGGCATGAAGCCAACGATAGTCAGGACGTCATTTTTGAACACAGCGTTAATTGTCCCAAGCCAACGGCGCTTCGCGGCCGTGGTGGTGGAATCCAGCCACGAACTCAGCGTGGGTAAACCGTGAGCGTTTCTCTAAGCCGTCTCGAGCGTCAGCTCGGCTACACTTTCAAGGATCAGGAGCTGATGCTTCTGGCGCTCACTCACCGCAGTTTTGCCGGGCGCAACAACGAACGCCTGGAATTCCTGGGTGATGCCATCCTCAACTTCGTGGCTGGCGAGGCGTTGTTCGAACGCTTCCCGCTGGCTCGGGAAGGCCAGTTGTCGCGGTTGCGCGCGCGCTTGGTCAAAGGCGAGACCCTGGCCGTGCTGGCCCGCGGGTTCGACCTGGGTGATTACCTGCGCCTGGGCTCCGGTGAATTGAAGAGCGGCGGTTTCCGTCGTGAGTCCATTCTGGCCGACGCCCTGGAGGCGCTGATTGGCGCGATCTACCTGGACGCCGGCATGGAAATGGCGCGCGAGCGCGTGCTGGCCTGGCTGACCTCGGAGATCGACAGCCTGACGCTGGTGGACACCAACAAGGACCCGAAAACCCGTTTGCAGGAATTCCTGCAGTCGCGCAGTTGCGAGTTGCCGCGTTACGAAGTGGTGGATATCCAGGGCGAGCCGCATTGCCGAACCTTCTTCGTCGAATGCGAAGTGGTCTTATTGAATGAAAAAAGCCGGGGTCAGGGTGTGAGTCGTCGTATTGCCGAACAGGTAGCGGCCGCCGCAGCACTGATTGCCCTGGGCGTGGAGAATGGCAATGACTGATACAACCGTCACCCGCTGCGGCTATGTCGCCATTGTCGGTCGGCCTAACGTGGGCAAGTCCACGCTGCTCAATCATATTCTGGGTCAGAAGCTGGCGATCACTTCCCGCAAGCCCCAGACCACCCGCCACAACATGCTGGGTATCAAAACCGAAGGCTCCGTACAGGCGATCTACGTCGATACCCCCGGCATGCACAAGGGCGGCGAAAAAGCGCTGAACCGCTACATGAACAAGACGGCTTCGGCGGCGCTGAAAGACGTCGACGTGGTGATTTTTGTAGTCGACCGCACCAAGTGGACCGAAGAAGACCAGATGGTCCTCGAACGCGTCCAGTACGTGACCGGTCCGTTGATTGTGGCGCTGAACAAGACCGACCGCATCGAAGACAAGGCTGAGCTGATGCCGCACCTGAGCTGGTTGCAGGAGCAGCTGCCCAACGCCCAGATCATGCCCATCTCGGCCCAGCACGGTCACAATCTCGATGCGCTGGAGCGAGTGATCGCCGAGCACCTGCCGGAAAACGATCACTTCTTCCCCGAAGACCAGATCACCGACCGCAGCAGCCGCTTCCTGGCCGCCGAACTGGTGCGCGAGAAGATCATGCGCCAGATGGGCGCCGAGCTACCGTACCAGATCACGGTGGAAATCGAAGAATTCAAGCAGCAGGGCAAGACCCTGCACATCCATGCGCTGATCCTCGTCGAACGTGACGGCCAGAAGAAAATCATCATTGGCGACAAGGGCGAGCGTATCAAGCGCATCGGCACCGAGGCGCGCAAGGACATGGAGCTGCTGTTCGACTCCAAGATCATGCTCAACCTGTGGGTCAAGGTGAAGGGCGGCTGGTCCGATGACGAGCGGGCGCTACGGTCGTTGGGTTACGGCGACCTGTAACCCGTCGGCGGTACACCACGGACCTTGTGGGAGCGGGCTTGCTCGCGAATGCGTCCTGTCAGTCGACATCATTGTTAACTGGCACACCGTATTCGCGAGCAAGCCCGCTCCCACATTGGTTTTGGGCCGTTTATAAAATTGTGCTCCGTGAGCGAGACTTCATTTCCATGCCGCCAACCCAACCCACCGCCCAACCCGCCTACGTCCTGCACTCGCGCGCCTACCGCGAAAGCAGTGCCTTGGTGGACTTTCTCACGCCCCAGGGGCGGTTGCGGGCGGTGTTGCGTGGGGCCCGGGGCAAGGCCGGGACGCTGGCCCGGCCGTTCGTGCCGCTGGAGGTGGAATTGCGGGGGCGGGGCGAGCTCAAGAATGTCGGGCGCATGGAAAGCAACGGTGTGGCGGCCTGGCTTAACGGCGAGGCGTTGTTCAGTGGCCTGTATCTCAATGAGCTGCTGATTCGCCTGCTGCCCGCCGAAGACCCCCATCCTGCGGTGTTCGATCACTACGCCGCCACGCTATCGGCCCTGGCCGAAGGTCGTCCTCTGGAACCGCTGTTGCGTTCCTTCGAATGGCGGCTACTGGACGATCTAGGCTACGGCTTTGCCCTGAACACCGACCTGCACGGCGAGCCCATCGCCGCGAATGGTCTGTATCGCCTGCAGGTGGATGCAGGCCTGGAACAGGTCTACCTGCTGCAACCCGGCTTGTTCAACGGCACCGAACTTCTGGCCATGGCCGAGGCCGACTGGAGTGCGCCGGGCGCGCTCTCGGCGGCCAAGCGTCTGATGCGCCAGGCTTTGGCGGTTCATTTGGGCGGTCGGCCGCTGGTCAGTCGCGAGCTGTTTCGCAAGCCTTGATCAACCCGTATGCTGTGGGCCGAATCTCTGTCCATCTCAGGAGCGCTTTTCGTGAGCACCAGCAATCGCATTCTTCTCGGCGTGAACATCGACCATGTCGCCACCCTGCGCCAAGCCCGCGGTACCCGCTACCCGGATCCGGTCAAGGCCGCGCTGGACGCTGAAGAGGCAGGCGCCGACGGCATCACCGTGCACCTGCGAGAAGATCGCCGTCACATCCAGGAGCGCGACGTACTGCTGCTCAAGGACGTGCTGCAAACGCGCATGAACTTCGAAATGGGCGTGACTGAAGAAATGATGGCGTTCGCCGAGCACATCCGCCCGGCGCACATCTGCCTGGTGCCGGAAACGCGCCAGGAACTGACCACCGAAGGTGGCCTGGACGTGGCGGGGCAGGAAGCGCGGATCAGCCTGGCGGTGGAGCGACTGTCGAAGATCGGTGCTGAAGTGTCACTGTTCATTGACGCCGACGAACGGCAGATCGAGGCCTCCAAACGTGTGGGCGCGCCGGCCATCGAACTGCACACCGGCCGTTATGCCGACGCGCAAACGCCCACGGACGTGGCCGATGAGTTGCAGCGAGTGGCCGATGGCGTCAGCTTCGGTCTGGCCCAGGGCCTGATCGTCAACGCCGGCCATGGCTTGCATTACCACAACGTCGAAGCCGTCGCGGCGATCAAGGGTATCAACGAACTGAACATCGGCCATGCACTGGTGGCCCATGCGTTGTTTGTCGGGTTCAAGTCGGCGGTTGCTGAGATGAAAGCGCTGATCCTGGCTGCTGCCAAGTCCTGACCCCCCACAAAACTAATGTGGGAGCGGGCTTGCTCGCGAAAGCGGTCTCTCAGTTAACGACTATGTCGGCTGACCTACCGCATTCGCGAGCAAGCCCGCTCCCACAGGGAATTGATGTCTGGCGTCAGAGCGGCGGGGTTTCCGGATTCGGCTTGCTCTTGTCGACACCCGGCACATGCAGGTTACCCTCGGCCACCTGGTCGCCTTCGAGCTGCGGCTGTGTGACCCAGGTCAGGATGTCGTAGTAGCGACGGATGTTCGCCACGAAATGCACCGGTTCACCGCCCCGGGCGTAGCCGTAGCGGGTTTTGCTGTACCACTTCTTCTGGGAGAGGCGCGGCAGGATCTTTTTCACATCCAGCCACTTGTTCGGATTCAACCCTTCCTTGGCCGCCAGTTTTCGAGCGTCGTCCAGGTGACCGCCGCCCACATTATAGGCCGCGAGGGCGAACCAGGTGCGGTCCGGCTCCTCGATGCTGTCGTCCAGCAGGCCCTTTATATAGGCCAGGTACTTGGCGCCACCCATGATGCTCTGCTTCGGATCCAGGCGATTGGACACGCCCATGGCCTGGGCGGTGTTCTGGGTCAGCATCATCAGGCCGCGCACACCGGTCTTGGACGTGACGGTCGGCTGCCACAGTGATTCCTGGTAACCGATGGCCGCCAGCAGGCGCCAGTCGACTTTTTCAGCCTTGGCGTAATTCTTGAAATGCTTCTCGTACTTGGGCAGACGCTGCTGCAAGTGCTGGGCGAAGGTGTAGGCGCCGACATAACCCAGGACATCGACGTGGCCGTAGTAGCGGTCCTTCAGGCGTTGCAGGGTGCCATTCTTCTGCACTTTGTCCAGGTAGGCGTTGATTTCATTGAGCAGACTGTTGTCTTCACCGGGGGCCACGGCCCAGCTCTGGTCGCTGGCATCGCCCAGATCGAAAGCGACCCGCACGTTGGGGAAGTACACCTGGTTCATGGCCACTTCGTTGGAGTCCACCAGCGTCAGGTCGATCTGGCCTTCATCCACCATGCGCAGCAGGTCGACGACTTCTACCGCGTCGGACTCTTCGTATTCGATGCCGGGGTATTTCTGTTTCAACTGCGCCAGTTGTTCGGCGTGGGTGCTGCCCTTGAGCACCATGATCTTCTTGCCCGCCAGGGCGGCCGGGTCGGTGGGGCGCGACTGGCCGTTGCGGTAGATGATTTGCGGGGTGACTTCGAGGTAGGAACGGGAGAAGCGCACCTGGCTCTTGCGTTTTTCGCTGCTGACCAGGCCGGCGGCGGCCAGAACCGGGCCGTTGGGCTTGCCCAACTGAGTGAAAAGGTCGTCGAGGTTGTCGGCGGTTTCGATTTTCAGCTCCACCCCCAAATCGTCGGCGAAACGCTTCACCAGCTCGTATTCGAAGCCGGTTTCACCGTTGCGATCCTGGAAGTAGGTGGCAGGGCTGTTTCGGGTAACCACCCGCAGCACGCCATCCTCCTTCACGCGCTCAAGTGTGTTGGGTTTCTCAACACAACCACTGAGCACCAGGAAGAGTCCGGTTGCGATCAGCCACTTGGCGTATCGCGGACGCAAAGCCGTTGGGGAAAACATCTGCGCAGTATACGCAAACGGCCCCGACCGCCATATCTCGACAGCAGAAGGCCAGTCTGCTAGCAGTTGCAAAACATGTCCGCAACACAGGCGGGCCGGGGTGTGCCGTGTTTTGCCCCGATGAAAAATATCTCGGTACGACCGTGCAAACGGGGGCCGGGAGAGCTGTTCCAGCAAAGACCGACATTCGGCCAGCATCGTACGTGCCGTTTCGGGTGCCGTCGCCAGCGGTTTAGGCTAGAATGCACGGCCTCAAAGCACACCCCTTCCCGAGGCTGTCCCGAAGATGTTGATCCTGCGCGGCGCTCCTGCCCTTTCTGCCTTTCGCCACAGCAAACTCCTTGAACAACTGAGCCAGAAGGTTCCGGCTGTCAGTGGCTTGTATGCTGAATTCGCTCACTTCGCCGAAGTCACCGGCGGTTTGACCGGCGACGAACAGCAGGTGCTCGCGCGCCTTCTGAAGTACGGTCCCAGTGTTCCCGTCCAGGAGCCGACCGGTCGCCTGTTCCTGGTGCTGCCACGTTTCGGCACCATTTCGCCGTGGTCGAGCAAGGCCAGCGATATCGCCCGCAACTGCGGCCTGGCGAAAATCCAGCGCCTGGAGCGCGGCATTGCCTTTTATGTCGCCGGTGAGTTCAGCGAGGCCGAGGCCCAACTGATCGCCGAGGGTCTGCATGACCGCATGACCCAGATCGTCCTGGGCAACCTGGAGCAGGCCGCGGGCCTGTTCAGCCATGCCGAGCCAAAACCGCTGACCGCCATCGATGTGCTGGGCGGCGGCCGCGCCGCGCTGGAAAAAGCCAACGCCGAACTGGGTCTGGCCCTGGCCGAAGACGAGATCGATTACCTGGTCAACGCCTTCCAGGGCTTGAAGCGCAACCCCCACGACATCGAACTGATGATGTTCGCCCAGGCCAACTCCGAGCACTGCCGGCACAAGATCTTCAACGCCAGTTGGGACATTGACGGGCAGAGCCAGGAAAAAAGCCTGTTCGGCATGATCAAGAACACCTATCAGATGCACAACGAAGGTGTGCTGTCGGCCTACAAGGACAACGCCGCGGTGATCGTCGGCAACGTTGCCGGTCGCTTCTACCCGAACCCCGAGACTCGCCAGTACGGTGCGGTCCAGGAGCCGGTGCACATCCTGATGAAGGTCGAGACCCACAACCACCCGACCGCCATTGCCCCGTTCCCGGGCGCGTCCACCGGTTCCGGTGGCGAGATCCGCGACGAAGGCGCTACCGGTCGCGGTGCCAAGCCCAAAGCCGGCCTGACCGGTTTCACCGTGTCGAACCTGCAGATCCCGGGCTTCGAACAGCCGTGGGAAAAGCCGTACGGCAAGCCCGAGCGCATCGTCAACGCCCTGGACATCATGATCGAAGGTCCTCTTGGGGGCGCAGCGTTCAACAACGAATTCGGCCGTCCGGCCCTGACCGGTTACTTCCGTACCTTCGAGCAATCCATCACCACCCCTCGCGGTGAAGAAGTGCGTGGTTACCACAAGCCGATCATGCTTGCCGGCGGCATGGGCAACATCCGCGCCGAACACGTGCAGAAAGGCGAAATCCTGGTCGGCTCCAAGCTGATCGTCCTCGGTGGCCCGGCCATGCTGATCGGCCTGGGTGGCGGCGCCGCTTCCTCCATGGCCACCGGCACCAGTTCGGCGGACCTGGACTTCGCTTCGGTCCAGCGGGAAAACCCGGAAATGGAACGCCGTTGCCAGGAAGTCATCGACCGGTGCTGGCAGTTGGGCGAACACAACCCCATCAGCTTCATCCACGACGTCGGCGCGGGCGGCCTGTCCAACGCCTTCCCTGAATTGGTCAACGACGGTGGCCGTGGTGGCCGCTTCGAACTGCGCAACATTCCGAATGACGAGCCGGGCATGGCCCCGCACGAAATCTGGAGCAACGAATCCCAGGAGCGTTACGTCCTGGCGGTCGGCCCGGCCGACTTCGAGCGTTTCCAGGCCATTTGCGAACGCGAGCGCTGCCCGTTCGCCGTGGTCGGCGAAGCCACCGCCGAGCCGCAACTGACCGTTACCGACAGCCACTTCGGCAACAGCCCGGTGGACATGCCACTGGAAGTGCTGCTGGGCAAGGCCCCGCGCATGCACCGTTCGGCCGTTCGCGAAGCCGAGCTGGGCGATGATTTCGACCCGTCGACGCTCGACGTTGCCGATTCCATCGAGCGCGTCCTGCACCACCCGGCCGTGGCGAGCAAAAGCTTCCTGATCACCATCGGCGACCGCACCATCACCGGCCTCGTGGCCCGTGATCAGATGGTCGGCCCGTGGCAGGTGCCGGTGGCTGACGTGGCCGTGACCGCCACCAGCTTCGACGTCTACACCGGCGAAGCCATGGCCATGGGTGAGCGCACGCCGTTGGCGTTGCTGGACGCTCCGGCGTCGGGCCGCATGGCGATTGGCGAGACCCTGACCAACATCGCGGCCTCGCGCATCGGCAAGATCTCCGACATCAAGCTGTCGGCCAACTGGATGTCCGCCGCCGGTCACCCGGGTGAAGACGCCCGCTTGTACGACACCGTCAAGGCTGTCGGCATGGAGCTGTGCCCTGAGCTGGGCATCACCATTCCAGTGGGCAAGGACTCCATGTCCATGGCCACGCGCTGGAACGATGAAGGCGTGGACAAGAGCGTGACCTCGCCGCTGTCGCTGATCGTCACCGGTTTCGCTCCAGTCACCGACATCCGCCAGACCCTGACCCCGCAACTGCGCATGGACAAGGGCACCACCGACCTGATCCTGATCGACCTGGGCCGTGGCCAGAACCGCATGGGCGCCTCGATCCTCGCCCAGGTGCACGGCAAGCTCGGCTCGCAAGCGCCGGACGTCGATGATGCCGAAGACCTGAAAGCGTTCTTCGCCGTCATCCAGGGCCTCAACGCTGACGGTCACCTGCTGGCCTACCACGACCGTTCCGACGGCGGTTTGCTGACCACCGTGGTGGAAATGGCTTTCGCTGGCCATTGCGGCCTGAGTCTGACCCTCGACAGCGTTGCCGAATCCACGGCTGAAATCCCGGCCATCCTGTTCAACGAAGAACTGGGTGCCGTGATCCAGGTTCGCCAGGACGCCACCCCGGACATCCTTGCCCAGTTCAGCGCAGCCGGCCTGGCCGACTGCGTCTCGGTGATCGGCCAGCCGATCAACAACGCCCACATCAACATCACCTTCAACGGCGACACCGTCTTCGAAGGTCAGCGTCGCCTGTTGCAGCGCCAGTGGGCGGAAACCAGCTACCAGATCCAGCGCCTGCGAGACAACGCCGACTGCGCCGAGCAGGAATTCGACGCACTGCTGGAAGAAGATAACCCGGGCCTGTGCGCCAAGCTCAGCTACGACGTCAACCACGACGTGGCCGCGCCTTACATCAAAAAAGGCATTCGCCCACAAGTGGCGGTGCTACGTGAGCAGGGCGTCAACGGCCAGGTGGAAATGGCGGCGGCGTTCGACCGTGCCGGCTTCAACGCGATCGACGTGCACATGAGCGACATCCTGGCCGGCCGTGTCGACCTGAACGACTTCAAGGGCATGGTCGCCTGCGGCGGTTTCTCCTACGGCGACGTGCTCGGTGCCGGTGAAGGCTGGGCCAAGTCGGCGCTGTTCAACAGCCGTGCCCGCGACGCCTTCCAGGGCTTTTTCGAACGCACCGACAGTTTCACCCTCGGCGTGTGCAACGGTTGCCAGATGATGTCCAACCTGCATGAACTGATCCCGGGCAGCGAGTTCTGGCCGCACTTCGTGCGCAACCGTTCCGAGCAGTTCGAAGCGCGCGTGGCGATGGTCCAGGTGCAGGAGTCGAACTCGATCTTCCTGCAGGGCATGGCCGGTTCGCGCATGCCGATCGCCATCGCCCACGGCGAAGGCCACGCGGAATTCGAAAGCGAAGAAGCCTTGCTCGAAGCCGATCTGTCCGGTTGCGTGTCGCTGCGGTTCGTCGACAACCACGGCAAGGTCACCGAAACCTACCCGGCCAACCCGAACGGCTCGCCGCGCGGGATCACTGGCCTGACCAGCCGCGACGGCCGCGTCACGATCATGATGCCGCACCCGGAGCGGGTATTCCGCGCGGTACAGAACTCGTGGCGTTCGGACGACTGGAACGAAGACGCGCCATGGATGCGCATGTTCCGCAACGCGCGCGTCTGGGTGAACTAAGGCGGTGTACAAGCTCTGCTTCTTCGTCCCGGCCAGCCATGTGGACGTGGTCAAAAGCGCCGTATTCGCTGCCGGCGGCGGGCGAATCGGCGACTATGACCACTGCGCCTGGCAAGTGTTGGGCCTGGGCCAGTTCCGCCCCTTGGACGGCAGCCAGCCGTTCATTGGCGAGGTGGGTCAGGTCGAGCAGGTTGAGGAATGGAGGGTGGAGCTTGTCGTTGCCGATGAGCTGATTCGTGGGGTGGTGAAGGCGCTGAAACACAGCCATCCCTACGAGACACCGGCGTATGAAGTGTGGCGACTGGAGGATTTCTGATCCTTCGCTTCGTCGAATGAGAAACCCGCTGATTGAATCAGCGGGTTTTTTGTTTAAGAGCTAAAACCATGCCCGCCAGCGCAAGCCGATTCCCACATGGGACCTCCAGTGGGCCCGAAATATGTGCTCGACGCCAATCAACTGTAGGAGCGGGCTTGCCCGCGAAGGCGTCGGGTCAGCTTGCATTGATGTTGGATGTACTGGCCTCTTCGCGAGCAAGCCCGCTCCCACGGAGGTTCTTCCTGGCCCCTCTATTGATGTCGGTTTTCGAGGCGGCAGGCTTCTTTTTCGATGCCGATGCATTCGGCCGGTTCGCCCACACCTTTCTCGAACCGGCGGGCATTCATCAATAGCCCACCCTTGATACCGCCGATGAATGCGAAGGCGCCTGGACGGTTGCCGGTGTGCTCCCCTGACAGATCCACCGCCACGCTGTTGGGCCTGACCTCGTACACCCAACCGCCGTTCGCTGCTTCCGTGACCGCCCAGATCTTGGCGTCGCTATAGTCACGAAACGCCACGATGACCGATTGAACGGAAGGAGACTCCGGGCTGCTCGCCCAACGCAAGACCGGTGGTTGCGAGTTTCTGGCCCGTAACCCACTGGCCAGTGCGTCCGCTCCTTGCACAGGGTTGATCCTCGAGGAGCCCACCGCCCAGAGGGGGTCTTTGTTCGTCACCCAGGCCAAGTCTTCTGGTGGGGTGATCTTGCTCCAATCGATGGGCGTCGCCGCGACTTCCAGCATCGTCTCGTGGCCGGAGGGTTCACGGTAGTCCGGGTTGGCGACGCAATCGCTCAGGTCGGTTTTCTTGCAGGCCTGCCTGATAAAGTGCCCTTTGACCCCGCCGGGGTAGCTGATCTCTTCCTCGCCGATAATAGGCCCCCCCGATACCTGTTGGTCGATGCCATGGGGGGCCTTGAACTCGAATACCCATTCATTGGCGAAGCTCTGGGCGATACGCTGGCTGCGCGTCGTACTGCTGTAGACCGAGCGCTGGCCCCCAGCCCCGTGCTTGAACCAGTCGTACATCCATGTGTTCTCGGGGAAGGCCACGGATTTGGGCAGCAGCCCGTCCTGAAAGGCCCCGAGGCCTTGATTGGTGGTGTCGCCCCGATAGAGGGTGTCCAGGTCGGTCCGCCAGCGCAATAAGGGTTGGGTCTTGCGGATGTCCACGCTTGGATCCGCCGTGACCTGCAGCCAGGCTTCGTACCAGGGTTCTTCTTTTCGGTCCTGGGAGACCTGGGTCGCTCCCCACGCGTCATTGCCTGGCTGCCACGCCGCTCCGAGTACCACCACCGCGACAGTCGCCGCCCGTATGAAATCGTTACCTTTATTCATGATCTGGACACCTCAGCTGAAACGAGGACGCCAATCGAATTACATACTTCATTACGACCTATTCTTCGAATTGACAGTTTTTTAGCGATTGCGCGGTTCGAAGGCGCTGTTGGGGTGCGCCTCGGTTCACTGCGTGAGCTTGAGGATAGATGACTGTTTCTGGTTCTGTGGGCGGATCTTGTAACAATTTTCGCCGCGCGATTCCCTGGTGAATACTCAGGCGGTGTTTATCGAGGGCGGCCCGTCTGAAGGATTCGTACCTGTTACTTCTGACAGTAGATAAGTTTTACTCGATGACTTTTAATCGAGGTTTTTTTCAGCAGCTATAAAGCACTTGGTCGTGGGCGAGGGCGCTTGCTCCCACTGGGTTCGTAGGCGCTGCCGAAGGCTCGGGCCGCGTTCGGACGATCTTTTTGATTTTGATCTTTCGTTTGGGATTCAAGTGTCTGGGGAAAGATCGCAGCCTCGTTGCACTCGACAGCTCCTACACAGCTACACAGCGCCTACTAGGCCCCTGCATCGACTTTACGGCCACGGGCCAAGCCGTCCAGTGCCTGCCATAACCTCGGCGCCTTTTCCCCCAGCAGCAGGTGCCAGACGCCATCCTCCAACGGACTCATCCCCTGGCACCCCAACCCTTTGAGCCGGCTTTCCGACAAGCCCTTGTCATCGGCCAGCCGAACCCGTAGCCGGCTCGTCGCCACGCAATCGAGTTGCAGGACGTTGTCCTGGCCCCCGAGGGCGTCCAGCCATTGTTGCGCTTCGGTGCTGGAGAGGGCGGTAGGCGTCGTCGGCGCAGGGGCATTCGGCACCAGCGCGGTGACCGGGCGAATGGAGGAGGGTACGGCCAGGCGGATTTCGTCGGCAATGCTGTCGGCCATCGGGCCCACTACCACCTGCAGGCTCCCGCCGTTACCGGGGCGCACCACGGCCATGGCGCCGAGGGCCTTGAGCTGGGCGTCGGACGCCTTGTTGCGATCCACCATGTCCAGCCGCAAGCGCGTGGTGCAGGCACCGATGGTGATCAGGTTGTCAGCGCCACCCAATGCCTGGATGTAGGCCACGGCCCGCTGGTTTTCGGCGATGGCCGGTTTGTCGCCTGCCGGTACTTCTTCACGCCCCGGAGTCTTCAGGTCGAAGCGGCGGATGCAGAAGTCGAACACCAGGTAATAGATTGCCGCGTAGACCAGGCCCACGGGCAGCACCAACCAGCCGTTGGTGGATTTGCCCCAGCCCAGGATCATGTCGATGAAGCCACCGGAAAAGGTGAAACCCAGGCGGATGTTCAGCCAGTCGGTGATCGCCATCGACAAACCGGTGAGCAAGGCATGCAGCAGGAACAACAACGGGGCGAGGAACATGAAGGCGAATTCCACCGGTTCGGTGACCCCGGTGAGGAATGACGTCAGCGCCATGGACAGCAGGATCCCGCCCATGACCTTGCGCCGCTGGGGCAGGGCATTGCGGTACATCGCCAGGCACGCGGCGGGCAGGCCGAAGAGCATCACCGGAAACATGCCGGCCATGAACTGGCCGCCGTTTGGGTCGCCGGCGAAGTAGCGGGTCAGGTCACCGGTGACCACCGCACCGGTGGCGGGGTCGGTGAAACTGCCGAAGATGAACCAGGCCATGTTATTGAGGATGTGGTGCAGACCGGTGACGATCAGCAGCCGGTTGAACACGCCGAATACGAAGGCGCCGAGACTGCCACTTTCCATCAGCAAGGCGCCGAAATCGTTGATGCCCTGCTGGATCGGCGGCCAGATCAGGCCGAACACCACCCCCAGCCCAACGGCGCTGAAGCCGGTGACAATCGGCACGAAGCGCCGGCCACCAAAGAACGCCAGGTACTCCGGCAGCTTGATGTCCTTGAAGCGGTTATACAGTGCGCCCGCCAGCAGGCCGCTGATGATCCCGGCGAGCATACCCATGTTGATGCTGGCATCGAGTACCTTCAGGGTGGCGATCATCACCAGGTAGCCGATGGCCCCGGCCAACCCCGCCGTACCGTTGTTGTCCCGGGCGAAGCCCACGGCGATGCCGATGGCGAAGATCATCGCCAGGTTGGCGAAAATCGCCTGGCCGGCATCGTGGATGATGGCGATGTTCAAGAGGTCGGTGTCGCCCAGGCGCAGCAACAGGCCGGCGATGGGCAGGATCGCGATGGGCAGCATCAGTGCCCGGCCGAGGCGTTGCAGCCCTTCGATGAAATGCTGGTACATGGCGTCTCTCCCTATATTGTTCTTCGACGTGGCTCAGCCCAGGGGCCAGTGTTGATGACAGGCCTGGCGCACGGCGGCGGCACTGCCCAGGTTCAACAGCTCGGCGCTGAGGCGGGCGCACTGGGCGGCGTCGAGGTGACGCACGCGGTCCTTGATTGCGCCGATTTGCGGCGGGCTGACTGACAGTTCGCGGACCCCCAGCCCGATCAGCACCGGCGTCGCCAGCGGATCGGAGGCCAGGGCGCCGCACACACCGACCCAACGGCCATGCTTCCCTGCGCCGGCGCAGGTCTGGGCGATCAGCCGCAGCAACGCCGGATGCAGGGCGTCGACCCGCGCGGCAAGGCCGGCGTGGTCGCGGTCCATGGCCAGGGTGTATTGCGACAGGTCATTGGTGCCAATGGACAGGAAGTCCGCATGCTCTGCCAGTTGTTCGGCCAGCAACGCCGCCGCCGGCACTTCAATCATCACCCCCAATTGCGGGCGCTCGCTCAGGCCCAGTTCGGCGCCGAGGGCATCAAGGCGTTGGCGGATGTGCAGCAGTTCGTCGACTTCGGTGACCATGGGCAACAGGATCCGGCAGCGGTCCAGCGGACGGGTTCGCAGCAGGGCCCGCAGTTGCTGATCCAGCAGTTCCGGCCGCGCCTGGGCCAGGCGAATGCCCCGCAGGCCCAGCACCGGGTTGGTTTCGGCCGGTAGCGGCAGGTAATCCAGTTGTTTGTCGCCGCCCACGTCAATGGTGCGGATGATCACCGGCTTGTCGCCCATGGCATCGAGTACGGCTTGATAGGCCTGGCGCTGCTCTTCTTCGTCGGGGGCGGTGTGGCGGTCGACGAAGAGAAATTCGGTGCGCAACAAGCCAACGCCATCGGCACCGTTGGCGAAGCCTTCGCCGGCTTCGGCGCTGGAGGCCACGTTAGCGGCGACTTCAACTTCAACGCCATCGACGGTTCGCGCTGGTGTGTGGGCGAGAGTCTGCTGCTGGACGCGCAGGGCCGTGCGTCGGGCCTGTTCTTGCTGCACCTGTGCCAGGCGCTTGGCGGTTGGCGTGAGTTCGAGGCGGCCACCGTCAGCGTCCAGCACGACCAATTGTCCTGGCGCCTGTGCAAGCAGTGCCTCGCCCACCGCCACCAGGCACGGCAAGCCTTTGCCTCGGGCCAGGATCGACACGTGGGAGGTTGCGCCGCCCTCGACCATGCACACACCGGCCACGCCTTGGGCACTGAGTTGCAACAGCTCCGACGGGGTCAGTTCCTGGGCGGCGACGATGGCGCCCGCCGCGACGTCGAATTGCCAGGCCTCACCCAGCAACACCCGCAGGACCCGTTGGCGCAGGTCGCGCAAATCGTTGGCGCGCTCGGCCAGCAGCGTGCTGCCCAGCTGTTGCAGCACCTGGCATTGCGCCTCGATGGAGCGGTTCCAGGCGTGGGTCGCGGCACTGCCTTGTTCGATAAAAAGGTGGGCGGCATCCAGCAACACTGGATCTTCCAGCAGTGCCAGATGAGCGCTGAAGATCGCTTCTTCGTCGCGGTGGCGTCGGGCCTTGGCGTTTTCCAGGGTGAGGTGGATTTCGCCACTGACCTGCGCCAAGGCACTGTCCAGGCGTTGTCGCTGCTCTTCGGCGTCATGGCCGCCAGCGTCCTGGGGCAATTGAATGCCAGTGAGCCGAACCAGCGGCCCGGTCACCAGGCCGGGGGCGGCACACACGCCCTGGAGCACACCGGCTTCGGCAATACCGCGTAGCGGTTTGATGGCCGGCGCCACGGCATGGGCTTCTTCCGCCAGGGCTGTGGATAAAGTCGCCAGCAAGGCTCGCAGCGCCGCCTCGGCATCGCTGCCCCGGCAACTGACGTGCACTTGCGCCTGTTCGGTAATGGCCAGGCCCATCATCCCCATCACGCTGTCGCAGGACGCCGACTTGCCTTGGAAATGCAGGTGCGAACGGCTCTTGAAACCCTGGGCGGTCTGGCGAATCAGCGCCGCCGGTCGGGCATGCAGGCCGCCGCGGTGGGCGATGCGGATCTGGCCGAAGACTTCGATGCCGTCGTCTTGGTCGTGATGTTCCGCCTGGTCCACGGTTTTGGCGAGAATGTGCAGCAGCGGCTCGCCGACCTTCACCCCCTTGAGGGTGATGGGCCGCGCCTGGAAACGTTCGCCATTGGTAATGACCAATAGGCTGACCAGGCTCTTGCAGCGCAGTGCCACTTTGTCCACGTCATACCGCAGTAGCGGCTGGCCATTGCTGACCCGCGCGCCTTCCTTGACCAGCATGGAAAACCCGTCGCCCTGCAGCTCGACCGTATCCAGCCCCAGGTGCAGCAGCAGTTCGGCGCCGTTGTCGGCCCGCAGGGTTACGGCGTGGCCGGTGCGGGCGACGTGAATCACTTCACCGTCGCAGGGCGCGTAGAGGGTGTCGTTCAGCGGGTCGATGGCGATCCCGTCGCCCATGGCGCCGCTGGCGAACACGGCGTCCGGGACATTGGCGAGGGTGAGCACCGGGCCGCTGAGCGGGGCGCTGAGGGTCAGCTCTTTATTGTTGTTGGGCATGGGGCGCTCTCATCAGACTCTCTATAAAAGAAAACCGTCGGTTCAGTGCGTACGGGTGACCTTGCTCAGATACCGTGGTTGGTCCGGGTCTAAACCTCGGGCCACGGCCAGGCTGGCCGCCATCCCATAAAAGCTCTGGATTGCCAGGATCGGGTCGAGGGACGGGTGTTCGGCGCGGGTCAGCGTCAGGTCGCGTTCGGCAATGTCATCCGGCGCCGCCAGCAACACCCGGGCGCCGCGCTGGCGCATGTCGGCGGCCAGGCTCAACACGCCGGCTTGCTCGGCACCGCGCGGGGCCAACACCAGCAGCGGGTAGTGTTCATCGATCAGCGCCATCGGCCCATGACGAACCTCGGCGCTGCTGAAGGCTTCGGCCTGGATCGCCGAGGTTTCCTTGAACTTGAGCGCCGCCTCCTGAGCGATGGCGAACCCGGCACCACGGCCGATCACCATCAGCCGCTGGCAGTCGCGCAGGGCCTCGACGGCGACGTGCCAATCCTGGCGGGCGGCCTCGCGCAAACCGTCGGGCAGGGCGCTACCGGCTTCCAGCAACTGGGCGTCGTCCTTCCAGTGGGCCACCAGTCGCGCGCTGGCGCTGAGGGTGGCGATGAAACTCTTGGTTGCGGCGACACTGCTTTCGACGCCGGCCCACAGCGGCACGCTGAATTCACACGCCGCTTCCAGAGGCGAATCGGTGGCGTTGACCAGGGCCACGCTCAAGGCGCCGCGCTTGCGCAACAGGCGCAGGCTGTTCACCAGGTCTGGGCTCTGTCCCGACTGGGAAAACCCGAACGCCACCTGGCCGCTGACCTTCAGCGGTGCCTGTTGCATGGTCACCACCGACATCGGCAACGAGGCCACCGGGATGCCCAGTTGTTGCATGGTCAGGTAGGCGAAGTAGCTGGCGGCGTGGTCGGAACTGCCGCGGGCGACGGTCATCGCCACTTGCGGTGGCTGACGGCGCAGGCGTCCGGCGACTTCCTCAAGGGTCGGGTCCAGTTGCTGCAACTGGCGCTCGACGGCTTCCCACGAGGCCAGGGCCTCCTCAAGCATTTTTGAAGTCAATGGCTTCTCCTTCGACCATCACGTCGGTCAGGGTCAGGGAACGGTCAAGGCGCACGCAGTCGGCCCAGGCGCCAGGTTGCAGGCGTCCGCGCTCGGGCAGGCCGAGGTAATCGGCGGGAAATTGCGACAGGCGCTGGGAGGCTTCGGCCAGGGGCAGGCCGATTTTCACCAGGTTGCGCAGGGCCTGGTCCATGGTCAGGGTGCTGCCGGCCAGGGTGCCATCGGCCAGACGCACGCCACCCAGGCACTTGGTGACGGTGTGGCTACCCAGCTTGTATTCGCCGTCGGGCATGCCGGCGGCGGCGGTGGAGTCGGTGACGCAGTACAGGCACGGGATCGCCCGCAGGGCCACGCGCATGGCGCCGGGATGCACATGGAGCAAGTCCGGGATCAGTTCGGCATATTGAGCATGGGCCAGCGCTGCGCCGACGATACCCGGCTCGCGGTGATGCAGCGGGCTCATGGCGTTATACAAATGCGTGAAACTGCTGGCCCCGGCGGCCAACGCCGCGACGCCTTCTTCGTAGCTGCCCAGGGTATGGCCGATCTGCATGCGCACGCCCCGGGCGCTGAGGGCACGGATCAAGGCATCGTGACCGGCGATTTCCGGGGCGATGGTGATCACCCGGATCGGCGCCAGGGCCAGGTAACGCTCCACCTCGGCCAGCAGCGCGGTGTGGGCGAAGTTCGGCTGGGCGCCCAGTTTGCCGGGGTTGATGTAAGGCCCTTCCAGGTGCACACCCAAGACCCGGGCGCTGCCGTTCGGGCGCTGTTCACAGAACTCGCCGAGGGCCTTGAGCACGCTGGCGATCTCTTCGCTGGGCGCGGTCATGGTGGTGGCCAGCAGCGCGGTCGTGCCGAAACGCAGGTGGGTACGGGTGATGGTCTCGAACGCCGAGGCGCCTTGCATGATGTCCTTGCCGCCACCGCCGTGGACGTGCAGGTCGATGAAACCGGGCAGCAGGTAGGGCAGGTCATTGCTGGCCGGATCGCAGGGCTGGCCTTCGATGGACACGACTTTGCCGTGCGCATGGATCAGGCGACCGCGAACCCAGCCATTGGCGGTGAGGATGTTGTCTTCGGACATGGGGACTCTCTGATCGTCTAGCGCCGCAGCTCTGCGACAAAGTCGTAGTAGTCGTTGCGGCAATAGGTGTCGGTGACTTCGATGGGGGTGTTGTCTTCCAGGTAGCCGACCCGGGTCATCAGCAACATCGCGGTGCCGGGGGCAATGCCCACCAGGGCGGCGAACTCGTCCGAGGCGTTGATCGCCTGGATGTGTTGCAGGGCGCGCACCACCGGCTTGCCGATGCTGTCGAGAAATGCGTAGAGCGAATCACCCACCGCTAGTGGCTTGGGAATGATGGAGGCGGGCAGGGTGCTCATCTCGATGGCCATGACCGTGTCATCGGCTTTGCGCAGGCGCTTGAGCCGCGCGACCTTGTCGGTGGGCGACAGGCCCAGGCGGATCAATTCTTCGTGGGTCGGCGGGGTGATGTCCCGTTCCAGCCATTGGGAACCGGGTACAAAGCCCTTGAGTCGGAGCATCTCGCTGAAGCCGCTGAGGCGTGACAGCGGCTGTTCCAGGCGTGGGGTGATGAACGTGCCCGACCCCTGGTTACGGCGGATCAGGCCTTGTTCGAACAACACCTCCAACGCCTTGCGTGCAGTCACCCGGGAAATACCCAGTTGCTCGCTCAAGCTGCGTTCGGACGGCATCGCCTGCTCGGCTTTCCACTGGCCGGCATGAATCGCCGTCTCCAGATTGCGCGCCAGTTGCAGGTACAGCGGCGTAGGTTGAGTGTCGTCGGGGCGCAGGGCCAGGATGTCGTTCATATCGGTGTCCGATGCGGTTGTTGAGTTGTTTGTCGCTCGGTAAGTGGGGTGGAAGCTAATACCACTTGAATACCATGTCAATGCCACTTTCCCGGTGTTTAGAGGGGTTTTTGGAGGGTCTTGGTAGGGTGGGGTTGAAGTGGTATTAGAGGGTGGAGGTTCGAAAGCAAAGATCGCAGCCTGCGACAACGACCGCTGGGTGAATTGGTATTCATCTGTAGGCAATTTCTGATGTTGCGATTTTTTGATTTTATTTTTCGATGCTGACGGGCGGTCGTCCGAGCCTACCAAGGCTACCGAGCTGTCGTGGCGAGGGAGCTTGCTCCCGCTGGGGCGCGAAGCGGCCCTAAAACCTGACAACGCGGTGTGTCAGGCAAATTTGAGTTGGCAGCCTTGGGTCTGCTGCGCAGCCCAGCGGGAGCAAGCTCCCTCGCCACGGGGAATGATGGTGTGGCGAGGGGATTTAGCGAAACGTTGCACCGCCCCGCTGGGGCGCGAAGCGGCCCTAAAACCTGACAGCGCGGTGTGTCAGGCAAATTGAGTTGACTGCTTTGGGGCTGCTACGCAGCCCAGCGGGGCGGTGCGACGTTTCGCTAAATCCCCTCGCCACAGAAATTGTGGTCTGTCAGACGCACCGAAGTTTCCGACATGTTTTTAGGGCTGTCCCTCGGAAGTGGGGGCTCTAGCCTTTGGGTGCCGCTGCCAATTCAGCGACCGGGTTTGACCGTCCGAAAAATCACAGGGCAACAGGCCCGGACGTTTTGTCCTGGGCTCCATTAGATAAAGGAGCTTCCATTGAAAAATTCTGACATTCCCAAACCCGCCTCCACCTTTCCCTACGGCGACTATGCCCCCGACAAACTGAAAGAAGCGGCCGACCGCGCGATGGACCATTACCTCAAGCCTGAAGACAGCGCATCAGAAGCCAAACCACCGGCGCAGTTGTTCACTGTGGTGGACAGCGTCGATACCGAAGCGCTGTTGGCCAACCTTAGCGAAACCCTGGCGTCAGCCAACGCAATGCTCAGCGATCTTGCCTTCGGCCTGGAAGGCTCGCGGCGGCATGTGGCGTTGGGGGTGGCGCAGATGATTGAGTTGGGGGCTTTGTTGGCGAACAAGGCCTTGGACCGGGTAGAGCTTCGGACTTGATGCAATAAGTGCCGGCCTCATCGCGAGCAGGCTCGCTCCCACAGTGGATTTGGGTTGTTCACAAATATACCCATCGACATCAAGCCCCTGTGGCGAGGGGATTTATCCCCGTTGGGCTGCGAAGCGGCCCCAAAACCTGACGGCGCGGTGTGTCAGGCAAATTGAGTTGGCTGCCTTGGGGCTGCTGCGCAGCCCAGCGGGGATAAATCCCCTCGCCACAGGAGCTGCTTCGGGGCTACGGGCGAATCTCGATCATCGTCCCATCCGGCACCAGGTTCCAGACTTCGCGCATGTCGACGTTGCGCATGGCAATACAACCATCAGTCCAGTCCAAGGTATGGAACAGCTGTTCAGGGTTTTCTTCCGAATCAGGCGTGCCATGGATCATGATCATGCCCCCTGGCTCCACGCCTTCGCGCCGGGCGCGGGCGGCGTCGCTGATGTTGGGGTAGGAAATGTGCATCGACAGGTAGAAACGGTCGCTGGTCTTGCGCCAGTCCAGCCAGTAGAAACCTTCAGGGGTGCGCTTGTCGCCCTCGATGAGCTTGGGGCCTTTTTTGGCGCCCTTGCCCAATGAGATGCGATAAGTCTTCAGTGGCTTGCCGTCGTTGATCAATTGCAATTGATGGGCGGACTTGAGCACCAGCACTTTTTCGATGGTCTTGCCGTTGTAGGTTCCCACCGCAGAAGCCTGGGACACCGCAGCGAACGACAAGCAGAACAGGACAAGCAACCAGCGCATTGAAACGATATCCCTAGAGGTGTCGCGGCTATATGGGTTTTATGTATTGGCAGGCTGGGCCAGCGGCGGGATCGATTCGGATCGCACCGGGTAGTCCTCGGTTCGCCGGTCAGCATAGAAGTATTCTAGGGTACGGCCCACGGTGCGAAAAGCCAGCTCGTCCCAGGGAATATCCGCTTCGTCGAACAGTTTCACTTCCAGGCTTTCGGGCCCGGCGGCGAAATCCTCGTCCACCAGTTCGGCGCGGAAGAATACATGCACCTGGCTGATGTGCGGAACATCGATCAGCGTATAAATGCTCAGGTTGCGCACGCGGGCGCAGGCTTCTTCGGCGGTTTCGCGCACGGCGGCCTGCTCGACGGTTTCGCCGTTCTCCATGAAGCCTGCCGGCAATGTCCAGTAACCGCGCCGCGGCTCGATGGCCCGCCGGCACAGCAGCACTTTGCTGCCCCAGGTGGGCACGCAACCGGCCACGATATTGGGGTTCTGGTAGTGAATGGTGTGGCAGGTATCGCAGACAAAGCGCAGGCGCGAGTCGCCTTCGGGGATACGCTGGGTTACCGGGTTACCGCACTGGCTGCAGAATTTCATGCTTGGGTTCCTGAATGCTGCGCCTATCTTGGCGTCTGCGGGCGGCTGTCGGCAAGTTGTCGTTTCGCGACACGTCGCAGTGCGGGGGTTGGGCCGCCTGCATGATTGGTGCATGATGCAAGGTAGCGAATAAATCGAGAAGTCTCATGCTGGACGAGCTACTGCATCGAGTAAGCAACCATACCCCACGTGATCTGGAGACTGACCGTCGTTTCCCTGAAGCGGCGGTGCTGGTGCCCATTACCCGAAGTGATGAGCCGGAACTGGTCTTGACCTTGCGCGCCAGCGGGCTCTCGACCCATGGTGGCGAAGTGGCATTCCCCGGCGGGCGGCGCGACCCGGAAGACCCGGACCTGATCTTCACCGCCTTGCGCGAAGCCGAGGAAGAAATCGGCCTGCCCCCCGGCCTGGTGGAAGTGATCGGCCCCCTCAGCCCCTTGATATCGCTGCACGGCATCAAGGTCACGCCCTATGTGGGGGTGATCCCGGATTTCGTCGAGTACCAGGCCAACGATGCCGAGATCGCCGCGGTGTTCAGCGTACCGCTGGAGTTCTTCCGCAAGGACCCGCGCGAACACACGCACCGCATCGATTACCAGGGCCACAGTTGGTACGTGCCCAGCTACCGTTTTGGCGAGTACAAGATCTGGGGCCTGACGGCGATCATGGTGGTCGAGCTGGTCAACCTGTTGTACGACGCCGGCATCGACTTGCACACACCCCCCAAGACGTTCATCAATACTTGAAGCCCCGAGGATCCTCATGAAATACCGCTTGGGTGATGCCCGTGTCGAAACCCATCCACAGAGCTGGGTCGCCCCCAACGCGACACTGGTGGGCAAGGTCCGCCTCGAAGAAGGCGCCAATGTCTGGTTCAACGCGGTGCTGCGTGGCGATAACGAACTGATCCTGATCGGCAAGAACAGTAACGTGCAGGACGGCACGGTGATGCACACCGACATGGGCTTCCCGCTGACCATCGGCACCGGCGTGACCATCGGCCATAACGCCATGCTTCACGGTTGCACGGTGGGGGACTACAGCCTTATCGGCATCAATGCGGTGATCCTCAACGGCGCGAAGATCGGCAAAAACTGCATCATCGGCGCCAACTCGCTGATCGGCGAAGGCAAGGAGATCCCCGACGGCTCCCTGGTGATGGGCTCACCCGGCAAGGTGGTGCGGGAGTTGACCGAAGCCCAGAAGAAGATGCTCGAGGCCAGCGCGGCGCACTATGTCCACAACGCCCAGCGTTACGCCCGTGATCTGGCCGAGCAAGAGCAATGAACACGCCCGAACGTCCGGTTCCGTCGCCCTGCGTGAACATCTGCGCCCTGGACGATGACGACATCTGCACCGGCTGCCAGCGCACCGTGGCGGAAATCACCCGATGGAGTCGGATGGACAATGATGAGCGACGCAGTGTTCTGGCGTTGTGTCATGAACGGGCCAAGGCCAGTGGGCTGGTGTGGATGTTGCCGGTGAGGTCTTGATATCCACAGGACACCACACAACCTGTGGGAGCGAGCCTGCTCGCGATAGCGGTGGATCAGCTTGAGGCGGAGTTGAATGTGCCGCCGCCATCGCGAGCAGGCTCGCTCCCACAGTGGATCACCGTTTTACCTCATGCGTTGTCCAGCCCACCGATCCAACCCCACCACCCCCAGCGCAATCCCGACAAACCCCGCCAATATCCCTGCGGCATTGACGAACACCTGTGGATAACCCAGGTTCGCCACGTCGATGAAAGGGTAGGGGTACGCCGCCAGTAATTCCCCCCGCAGCAGGAGCCAGGCGAAGTACACCACCGGGTAAATCATCCACAGCCCGATGTGCCGCATGCGCAAGGTGCCCTTGGGCACGCAGAACCACCAGTAGGTCATGAACAGCAACGGCATCACGTCGTGCAGTAATTCGTCGGCCACGAACTGCCAGCCTGCGGGTTGCCACAGGTGTCGCAGCAGCAGGTTGTAGGCCAGGCCGACCAGGGCGATGCTCACGGTAATGCCGCTGCTGACCGCCGGTTGCAAGAACCAGCGCCGGGCCGCCGATTCTCGATGGATCAGTTCCCAGGTCAGCACCACGGCCACCAAGGTGTTGGTCAGCACCGTGAAGAAACTGAGAAAGTTCACCAGGCCGCCGAGCAAGCTCGCGCCCAGTTCCCAGCGACCGAGCAGGATCAGGTACAACTGGATGCTCAACCCGGCCCAGCCCAACAGGGCCGCCACTGACACGAAGCACTGTCGCAGCGCGGGGCGCCGACGGATCTCAATGTCCACGGCTCAGACCGGTCGTTTGGTGCGCATCAGCTTGATGTACAGCCGCTCGACTTTCTCCCGCGCCCACGGCGTCTTGCGCAAAAAGGTCAGGCTCGACTTGATGCTCGGGTCGCTCTTGAAGCAACGAATGTCGATGCGCTCGGCCAGACCCGACCATTCGTAGTGCTGCACCAGGGCGTTGAGGATCTGCTCCAGCGTCACGCCGTGCAGCGGGTTGTTGTTGGATTCGGTCATGGGAGGCCTTCGCGCAAAGAGGTGTAAAGCCGCGCACCTTAGCCGAGGTGCCCGCGTGGTGGAAGTATCACTCAAACGCTGCCTGTTTGTTTCGCGGCCCTACTGTTACCGAATCCGAAATGATTCATGTCAGTAAAAGGTCTTTCTCTATTTGTAACAGGACATTATCCTTGCGCCGCCTGCTGAAACGCTTCTTCTGCCGTGCCAAAGCCCTCGGCGTTCAGTGAATCCCCTAAAAAGATCAAGAATTCCTTCTTTATGTTCGATGTTCAGACTCTGCAAGACAGCGCTGTCCGGCACCGTGTTGCCGCCAGAAACACCCTCCACCTGATGGCCGGTCTCGGCGCCTTGGGCATTGCCATCGGCGCTCAGGCCGCTCCTGCGTTCGATAGCGACTCACTCTGGATGCTGGGTGACTGGAACGGCACGCGAAGCGAACTCGCGAAAAAAGGCTACGACTTCAAGTTCGATTACACCGGCGAAATGGGCAGCAACCTGCACGGCGGCTACGACCATGACCGCACCGCTCGCTACAGCGACCAGTTCGCCTTCGGCACGCACCTGGACCTGCAGAAAATCCTCGGTTGGCACGCCGCCGAGTTTCAACTGACGGTGACCGAGCGCAGCGGCAACAACATCAGCAACGACCGGATCAACGATCCGCGTGTTGGCGGTTTCACTTCCGCCCAGGAAGTCTGGGGCCGTGGCCAGACCTGGCGGCTGACGCAGATGTGGTATCAGCAGGCTTTTTTCGATGACCGGCTCGATATCAAGGCCGGCCGTTTCGGCGAGGGCGAGGATTTCAACAGCTTCCCCTGCGACTTCCAAAACCTGGCGTTCTGCGGCTCGCAAGTGGGCAACTGGGTGGGTGGCATCTGGTACAACTGGCCGGTCAGCCAATGGGCGCTGCGGGTCAAGTATCACCTCACGCCTGAGCTGTACGTCCAGGTAGGGGCTTATGAACAGAACCCGTCGAACCTGGAAACCGGCAATGGCTTCAAGCTCAGCGGCAGTGGCACCCAGGGCGCCGTGGTGCCGGTGGAACTGGTCTGGTCGCCCCGCCTCAACGGCCTGCCGGGCGAATACCGCGCCGGTTATTACTACAGCAGCGCCAATGCCACCGACGCTTACAAGGATCGCAACGGCCAGCCGGCCGCCCTGAGCGGTGAGGCGTATCGCAGCGCGTCGAGCAAGCATGGCGTGTGGCTGGGGGCGCAACAGCAATTGACCAGCGTTGCCAGTGACCATTCCCGCGGCCTGAGTGTGTTTGCCAACGCCACGCTGCACGACAAGAAAACCAACGCCATCGACAACTACGTCCAGGCCGGTCTCGTCTACAAAGGGCTGTTCGACGCCCGTGCCAGGGATGACCTCGGTTTTGCCCTGGCCCGGGTTCACGTCAACCCGGCTTACCGCAAGAACGCCGAGGCCAGCAACCAGGCCCGCGCCGTTCAGGATTACGACAATCCGGCCTTTTTGCCACCCCAGGACACCGAGTACAGCGCCGAGTTGTATTACGGCGTGCATGTGACGAACTGGCTGACCGTGCGCCCGAACCTGCAGTACATCCGCCATCCGGGCGGTGTGGACAAGGTCGATGACGCGCTGATTGGCGGGATCAAGATCCAGTCGTCGTTCTAATAACGACGCAAAACCCCTGTGGGAGCGGGCTTGCTCGCGAAGACGATTTCACATCCGGCGCATACGTCGGCTGATACACCGCTTTCGCGAGCAAGCCCGCTCCCACAGCAACCGCTTCACCCAATTGCCTTTTTCAACTGAACCATGCCCCCTCAAGATCGTCATCTACAGTGACTACTTGCGCGGGACTCCTTAAAACCTCACGGAGAATCACACTATGAGCACTGAGGGTGCTATGAGTCGAAGCCGTCTGCTACCGAGCCTGCTCGGCATTCTGCTTCTATTGATGGGCCTGGCCCTGTTGGCGGGGGGTATCAAGCTGAGCACGCTTGGCGGCTCGCTGTATTACCTGTTGGCCGGTATCGGCCTGGCGCTGACGGGCGTGCTGCTAATCATGGCCCGGCGCGCGGCCCTGGGCCTGTACGCTTTGGTGCTGTTCGCCAGCACCGTGTGGGCCCTGTGGGAAGTGGGCCTGGACTGGTGGCAACTGGTGCCGCGCCTGGCAATGTTGTTTGCCTTGGGCATCGTCCTGTTGCTGCCGTGGTTCCGCCGCCCGCTGTTGACCGCCGACGCTTCGCCCATGGGCACCCGTGCCTTGGGTGCCGCCGTAGTCATTGCCGGTATCACCGCGCTCGCCAGTCAGTTTACCAACCCGGGTGAAATCAAAGGCCAACTGGACCGCGACAGCGTGCCAGGCATGACCAACACCGCACCGGCGATGCCGGACGGCGACTGGAACTCCTACGGCCGCAGCGCCCATGGTGACCGTTATTCGCCGCTGGCGCAGATCACCCCCGAGAACGTCAGCAAGCTGAAGGAAGCCTGGACCTACCGCACCGGCGACCTGCCAGGGCCGAACGATCCGGGTGAGACCACGGCGGAAAATACCCCGCTGAAGGTCAACGGCATGCTCTACGTGTGCACACCTCACAGCCAGGTGATCGCCCTGGAGCCGGAAACCGGCAAGGAAATCTGGCGCTTCGATCCGAAGCTTTCGACGCAGAAAGCGGAAAACTTCAAGGGCTGGGCCCACATGACCTGCCGCGGCGTGACCTATCACGATGACGCGGTGTACGCCTCGGCCGAACAGAGCCCCACCGGCGCCGCCAGCACCACGCCGGCGAGCACCGTGTGCCCACGCCGGATCTTCCTGCCGACCGCCGACACGCGCCTGATCGCGCTGAACGCCGACACCGGCAAGATGTGTGAAGACTTCGGTGACAAAGGCCAGGTCGACCTGACCGCCAACATTGGCGGCTTCACGGCCGGCGGTTACTACTCCACGTCGCCACCGGCCGTGACCCAGAACCTGGTGGTGATCGGTGGTCACGTCACCGATAACGTCTCCACTGACGAGCCAAGCGGGGTCATCCGCGCCTATGACGTGCACACCGGCGAGCTGGTGTGGAACTGGGACAGCGGTAACCCGGACGACACCACGCCGATTGCCGAAGGCCAGGTCTACACGCGCAACTCGCCGAACATGTGGTCCATGTTCAGCGTCGATGAAAAACTCGGCATGCTCTACCTGCCGATGGGTAACCAGACGCCTGACCAGTTCGGTGGTTTCCGCACTCCGGAATCGGAGAAATACGCCGCCGGCCTGACCGCGCTGGACATCGCCACCGGCAAGGTGCGCTGGTACTTCCAGTTCACCCACCATGACCTGTGGGACATGGACGTGGGCGGCCAACCGACCCTGATGGATCTGAAAACCGCCGACGGCGTGAAGCCGGCTGTTCTGGCATCGACCAAGCAGGGCAGCATCTACGTGCTGGACCGCAGCAATGGTCAGCCGATCGTGCCGATCAAGGAGATCCCGGTGCCGCAAGGCGCGGTAGAGGGCGACTACACCTCACCGACCCAGCCGATGTCCGACCTGAACTTCGTGCCGCCGGTCCTTGAAGAACGTGACATGTGGGGCGTGACCCCGTTCGACCAGATGCTCTGCCGAATCGACTTCAAGTCGCTGCGCTATGAAGGCATGTTCACGCCGCCGTCGCTGCAAGGCTCGATCGTCTACCCGGGCAACTTCGGCGTGTTTGACTGGGGCGGTATTTCGGTTGATCCGGTGCGCCAGATCGCCTTCGTCAACCCGAGCTACATGGCGTTCAAGTCGAAACTGGTTCCCGCAGCCGAAGTGGCCGGCGGCCCGGGGCGCAAGAGCGAGACCGAAGGCGTGCAGCCGAACAAGGGCGCGCCGTATGGGGTGATCCTCGAAGCGCTGCTTTCGCCCATGGGCCTGCCTTGCCAGGCTCCGGCCTGGGGTTATGTGGCGGCCGTCGACCTGACCAACAACAAAACCCTGTGGATGCACAAGAACGGCACCGTGCGTGACAGCTCGCCGGTACCGATCCCGCTGAGCATGGGCGTACCGAGCCTGGGCGGCGCCTTCACCACCGCCAGCGGCCTGGCGTTCCTGAGCGGCACCCTCGACCAGTACCTGCGTGCCTATGACGTGAAAAACGGCAAGCAACTGTGGGAAGGCCGCCTGCCCGCAGGCGCCCAGACCACGCCGATGACCTACACCGGCAAGGACGGCAAGCAATATGTGCTGGTCGTCGCGGGGGGCCATGGTTCCCTGGGCACCCAGCAGGGTGACTATGTGATCGCTTACAAGCTGCCGGATTAAGCAAAACCGGCGCTCATGAAAAAGGCGACACCTTGGCGGGTGTCGCCTTTTTTGTGCCGATTTACTCAGGTTGAGGCTGCCCCCGGCTTTTGTGGCGAGGGGATTTATCCCCGCTGGGCTGCGAAGCAGCCCCCCAAAGCAGTCACCTCAATCTTTCTGATCCACCGAGTTGTCAGGTTTTAGGGCTGCTGCGCAGCCCAGCGGGGATAAATCCCCTCGCCACAGATAAATTCCCTCACCACAGGAGACTGTGTTTCGCCCCAGGCTTTACAACTCGATCTTCACCGCCTGGGAAGCCCGGGTCGCCTTGGCGCGGGCGGTTTCGATGGACTCGTCTCGCGCCAGGGCCACGCCCAGGCGGCGCTGGCCGTTGACTTCCGGCTTGCCGAACAGGCGCAGGGCGGTGTCCGGTTCGGCCAGGGCGGCGCCGAGGTTGGCGAAAGCGGTCTGGGTCGACTGGCCTTCCACCAGGATCACCGCCGAGGCCGATGGGCCGAACTGGCGGATCAGCGGGATCGGCAGGCCGAGGATGGCGCGGGCGTGCAAGGCGAACTGCGACAGGTCCTGGGAAATCAGCGTCACCAGGCCGGTGTCGTGGGGGCGCGGCGAGACTTCGCTGAACCACACCTGGTCACCCTTGATGAACAGCTCGACGCCAAACAGGCCGCGACCACCCAAGGCCTCGGTCACGGCTTTCGCCACGCGCTCGGATTCGGCCAGGGCCACCGGGCTCATGGCCTGGGGCTGCCAGGATTCCTGGTAGTCGCCCTTTTCCTGGCGATGGCCGACCGGTGCGCAGAAGGTGGTGCCGCCAACATGGCGCACGGTAAGCAGGGTGATTTCGTAGTCGAAATCGATGAAACCTTCGATGATCACCCGACCCTTGCCGGCACGGCCGCCTTCCTGGGCGTAGTCCCAGGCTTTCTGCACGTCATCGGCACTGCGCAGCAGGCTCTGGCCCTTGCCCGAGGAACTCATCACCGGCTTGACCACGCACGGGAAACCCAGGGTCTCGACGGCCTTGCGGTAGTCTTCCACGGTGTCGGCGAAGAAGTACGGCGAGGTCGGCAGACCCAACTCTTCGGCGGCCAGGCGCCGGATGCCTTCGCGGTTCATGGTCAGTTGCGCGGCGCGGGCGGTAGGGATCACGGTGAAGCCTTCAGCTTCCAGTTCCACCAGCGTGGCGGTGGCGATGGCTTCGATTTCCGGCACGATGAAGTGCGGCTTCTCGGCCTCGATCACCGCGCGCAGGGCCGCGCCATCGAGCATGTTGATCACATGGCTGCGATGGGCCACTTGCATGGCCGGCGCGTTGGCGTAGCGATCCACGGCAATCACTTCAACGCCCAGGCGCTGCAGTTCGATTACCACTTCCTTGCCCAGCTCACCGCTGCCACACAACAAAACGCGGGTCGCGGTGGGCGACAATGGAGTTCCGATACGGGTCATCTGAAGGTCCTCAAACAGGAGCGGAGCATCGAGGGTCGCGCGCCGGGCGAGCTTCCCATGGGGAGAAAGCGCGGCATTTTACATGAACCGCGGGGTTTGGCTTCAGGTGGCGACGGTTTGCTTGCGCAAACGCCAGGCCATGATCAGCCACACCGCCGTGACCCCGGCGAATTTCGAGACCAGCGCGGTAATCACCACGGCGGGTGTCAGGGCATCGATCATGCCGAAGAAAATGAAGGTGTCCAGGGGAATGCTCAGGGCCGAACTGATCCACAACCGGTCATGCAGCGGGCGTTTGGTGACGGTGAACACCAGCCAGTCAATGCACTCGGACACGGCGAACGCCGTGGCACTGGCCAGGGCGATGGTCGGATCGGAGGTGACGTAGGACAACACCAGCGCCACCAGCATCGCCACGATGGCGCCGTGGCCGAAGTGGGTTTGCACCATGTCCCGCAGGATGAACACCAGACCACCCCAGGCCGACCAGATGATGTCCAGGTGCGGCGCGGCGGAAAACGCGAAGTTGATCAGCACGACGCTGGCGATGTAGGCGAGGAGGAAGAGCATGGGGCGGAGTCTCTGGTGGGATGTCGGTAAAGCGCTCAAGGACAACGATAGCCCTTATGGTAAGGGCCATTTATCTGTGGAGAGGTACTTATCTGTGGCGAGGGGATTTATCCCCGCTGGGCTGCGAAGCAGCCCCCAAAGCAGCCCCCTCAATTTATCTGATACACCGAGTTGTCTGGTTTTGGGGCTGCTGCGCAGCCCAGCGGGGATAAATCCCCTCGCCACAGGGGGTTGTGTCGTCCAGTGGACAGGGTAGTTCAGCCGCCGCCAGTCCCTCAATCCTCCTCACTTCCCTCCGCCTTCCAATACCCCACAGCCTTGACGAAATCCTGGTCCAACCCTTTCTCCTCCAGCAACACTTTCCGAATCTGCCGCGACACCTTGCTCTCGGTCGCGATCCAGGCGTACAGCTTGCCGTCGGGCATTTCCAACTGTTGCACGGTTCGCAGCAGGTTGTCCTGGCGGCCTTCGCGCAGCACCCAGATCACATGAACCTGCGCCGGGCTGTGGAGGATTTGCTGTTCGGCGCCGTTTTCCACTTCCACCACCACCAGGGCTCGCCGGTTCGGCGCCAGGCCTTCGAGGCGGCGGGCGATGGCGGGCAGGGCAGTTTCATCGCCGACCAGCAGGTAGCTGTCGAAGATGTCCGGCACGATCATCGAGCCCCGGGGCCCTGCGATATTGAGGTATTGCCCGGGGGCAGCCTGGGCCGCCCAGGTCGAGGCCGGGCCGTCGCCGTGGAGCACGAAATCGATGTCCAGTTCCAAGGTGTCCAGGTCATAGCGGCGTGGCGTGTAGTCGCGCATCTCGGGCATCGGGCCCTGGGCCTTGCCCGCGGTGGGGTTGAAGTGATCCAGGGCGGCCTGTTCCTCGGCGTTCTGCGGGAACAGCAATTTCACATGGTCATCGGTGCCCAGGCTGGCGAACCCCGCCAGCTCCGGCCCGCCAACAGTGATGCGGCGCATGCGTGGGGTCAGGTCTTCTACCCGCAACACTTGCAGGCGGCGACGCTTGATCTCGTGGCTGACGCGGTGAATGGTGTTTGGATCGTGTTCAGTCATTGCTTGACTCCGAAACAGAGGGACGGGCAGGGCCGTCGACGATGGCTTTGACGGTGTCGTTGAGCAGGCCGCGTACCCGCAGGATTTCTTCCGGGCTCCAACGGCCCTGGTGCATCTGTAGCGCATCACGCAGGTGACCCACCGCTTCGTGGATCTCGGCAGGCCGATCCTGGCCACGCAGGGTGCGCTTGCTGGTTTCGATGCGCAGCCGCACACCGTCCAGCGCGTCGGCCTGGTCTTTAAGGAATAGACGTCCGGCATCGGTCGCGCTGTAACATTTTTTTCCACCCTCGGCGTCGCCGCGGATCATCTTACCCATTTCAAGGTGGGTCAGTGTCGGGTAGATCACGCCGGGGCTGGGGCTGTAGGCACCGTCGAACATGGACTCGATCTGCCGAATCAACTCGTAGCCGTGACAAGGTTTCTCGGCAATCAGGGCCAGCAACAGCAATTTCAAGTCGCCGGCGGCGAAAACCCGTGGGCCGCGACTGCCGCGCTCGCGACCGGGCGGGCGTCGTTCGAAGCCATCCTGACGACCCTGTTCATGAGTGGAAGGGGAATAAAGGACTGTCATGTGTTTGCTCTCTGTTCCGCATAAATAGAACCGAGATATATCTTTGACTTCAGATATATCTTTGCTTATATAGATATATCTTGAAATGAAGATATATCTAGTTGGGTCTTGCAAGAAGTGAAGACATGACCTTACCTGAATCCCTTAAGTTTGCGGGGCGAAACCGGATGGGTGTCAGGAAGTATTAATCCTAACTAGTGAGGGTGTGGGAATACTCTTACATTAAAAGTTACGCTTTGTTAGAAAATGCATATTTTTCCCTGTTCTGTATGTTCGCTTTACTACAAGTCTATGCGAACTTTCCTGCTTCTTTTTAATTAACGAGCGACGATCATGCACCGGCGTTGAAAGGGGCACGCCAAGCTGTATTTGGCCTGCAACTTCAGCCCTTCTCTCTTTATTGCTATGAACAGGTGTTAACAATGCTCATGAAAATCGTAACCGCCGCTTCCCTGACCGCCGCGGCCCTGAGTTCTTCGCTGGCATTCGCTCTCGATGATGCGCGTTCGTCCATCCACATCACGGCGAACATTCCGACCGAGCAGTTCCACGTGCAGCCACGTGACGCGAACTGGGGTAAGGAAGAAACCATGACCTACAACACCGTCAGCGGGACCCTGACGTCGCTGCGTCAGACCTACGACGTGAAGAACACCGAGGGTTCGGTCAACGCCTACCTCGAAGGCGGCCCGGCTTCGCTGTACAACGGCCGCGATGCCATCGCCCTGACCACCGCCTTCAACGGCGTCACCCTCACCGCCATGTCCCAGGAAGTGGTGGACGACGCCACCTCCACACCAGGCACCCAGGCTGAGATGACCATCACCCCGGCCAAGCCTCTGGCTACCCAGAACGGCGCATACACCGCTGACTTGACCGTCATCTTCGACGCGGTGCCGCGCCCGTAATGCCCTTTGCCGCCCGGTGAGTTCCGCCTCGTCTCCGGGCAGCACAACAGGCCTGCCGGCGCTCCCCAGCCGGTCGGCCTGTACCTGGAATGCCTTGATAGCTTGCTGATATGAGAGTCCCGTTGATGTTTTCGATGACACCCATCGCAGGTGCGCTCGCCCTATTGTTGTGCGCCAATGCATTGGCCGCGCCAACTGCACCCGGTACGACACCCACGAGCCTGCTGTCCCAGGCCAAGGGTTTGCCGGCGGAGTTTGAAGCCCACTTCTTCGATGTGCCGCTCGCGGTTCGTATTGAACTCAATCAACAGTATCTCGGCGAGGCCATGGTGGTCTTGACGCGAGATGATCGTATTACCCTGCTCGAGTTCACCGACACTCAGGAGAGTTCGATCAAGGCTGTCGAACGCGAGCAATGGGAGCAACGCCTCAAGCAGGGCATCGCCCTCGGCGCCTGTGAAACCGATTGTTTGGCGGGGTTGCTTGCCGTGCATTACAGCCTCGAGAATTCATTGGTGTCGATCCTGACCCTGGACGTTGAGCGCTCGACCGAGCCCCGGCGTTTTTACGATCAGCCCCAAGAGGGCAGTTTCGGCCTTATCTTCAATAACCAACTCAATCTCAATGGCGGCCAAGAGCAGGACACGGGCGGGCGCTATGGCCTCAATGCCAGTTCCAGCGTGGGCAACTGGAGCCAGTCGCTGAACCTTCAGCTCTCGCGTCTTGGCGGCCCGGACGACAAGACTTACCACGCCGTCCACGAGCTCTATACCCAACGAGAGTTGGAAGGACAATTTTTTCGCCTGGGTTATTTCACGCCCAGCTCCGATGGCCTGAACCGTCAGATCCGTTCGTTCGGCGCCAATCCTGACACTGCGCTGGGGGTGATGTTCGGCAGTTCCGACAGCCTGGTCGTCGATAATCCCAAGCCCAGCGTCTACCCCATTTATGTCACCGCCAGCCGCCAGGCGTCGGTGGAGATTTATCGCAGTGGCCTGCTGATCAACACCCAGGCCGTCAGCGCCGGCTTGCAGAGCCTGGACACCCGGCCACTGCCTGGCGGGATCTACGAGGTGGAAGTCCGGCTGATCGAAGACGGGCAAACCACCGCCACCAGCCAGGAACTGGTCTACAAACCCAGCAATTGGAGCAGCACGGAAGATCGCTGGCGCTACAACCTGTTCGCCGGGCGCGAAACCCGGTTGTGGAGTAACTGGGACGATCAACCCTCGGGGTTCACCACGGCGGGCGTCGGTGTCAACTACCTGCTTCACCCACGGGTGATCCTGGGCGGCTCCATGCGCCAGGTGCAGGACAAACTGCAGGTGGGCACTTCGGTGGACTGGACGCTGGCCAGCAGTACCAGCCTGTACGCCAATGTCTACCAGACCGAACAGTACGGCACCGGCATGGACTTGCAGGGCATGTACAGCTATGGCAATGGCACCGTCGTGGCCAGCCACAACCGCAGTTGGCTGGACACCCGCAATACCTACGAGACCCTCCCGGACGGCACCCGTATTCGCCAGCGCAACGTGTACGTCGGTCAAACCAGCAACTCGTCGCTGTCGGTCAATCATCGCTTGAGCAACAAGACCTCCATCAACGGGCGGCTGGCCTACAGCGAAGGCAATGTCCAGGGCACGGGGCTGGACCTGGGCTGGACCCAGCGCGGCAAGCTGCGTGGCAGCGACGCCAGCTGGCGGTTGTCGGTGTTCGACCGCCCTGGCTCTTCGAGCACCAACGACCGGCGTAATCGGGGCGTGGACCTGAGCCTCAGCGTGGCCCTGGGTGGCCCGGGTGAGCATTGGTCGGGCAGCATCGGCACCCGCACCTCCCGCGAGGGTGACCGGGACAACAATGCTTCGCTGACCTATCGCCGCGACCTCCAGGACCACGTGTTGCAAAGCGTCTCCGCCACGGCGCTGGCCGATACCTATGGCGTGGGCCTGTCCGGCCTCGCCAGCTTCAGTACCGATTCGCTCTACGGCGATGGCTTCATCCAGCGCTCGTCCTATAACGACAACCTCACCGGCGGCCTGAACCTGAGCAGCACGGTCGCCGTGGGCGGCCGGAAAGCGGCCTTCACCAGTGTGCCGCAAGGTCGCGGCGCGGGCATGATCGTCGACGTGGAGACGGATCTGGACAACATCGTCCTGCGCGCCGACGACCTGACTGGCGGCAGCACCACGTTGCACCCGGGCCGTAACTTCGTGCCGATCACCGCTTATAAAAACAGCATGGTCACCTTCGACTTCGAGGGCGTCCATCCACCGGCGGCGAGCATCGAGCCTGCACGCACCCGCTATCACCTGAACAAGGGCGGCGTGGACTACCGCAAGGTCAGCGTGATGAAAACCGTGACCGTGCTCGGCCGCCTGCTGGACGAACAGGGCCAGCCGCTCAAGGGCCACCACGTGATCAACCACGCCAGCCGCGGCGTCAGCGAGGCGGACGGGTTCTTCTCCATGGAGATGAATGCCGCGTCCCCGACCTTGGAAGTGCGCTACGGCAACGAGTTGTTCTGCCGCTTCCGCCTCGACCCGGAAACCGCCAGCGACGACGGCGACGTGTTGATGATCGGCGACCTGCGCTGCACCCCGGACAGCCTGGCCGACAGCACGTTGGCCGCGGCTGAACCGGCGAAGCAGCGTTCATGAGCTGTGGGAGCAAGGCTTGCCCGCGATGAACGATAACGCCAACTCACCAGGAGAGCGGGGCGCCTGCATCGCGGGCAAGCCTTGCTCCCACGGTGAAGTTTTCCCCCCAACTTGCAGGGATTCGCATTGATGTATGAGGTTGTATAGATGAAACCTTTTTCGGTAGCCGTGCGCAGCGTGGTTTCGTTGTTGTTGCTTGCTTGCGTGCCGGTGGCCAATGCGCTGAGCCAGGACGTCAGTGCGGTGTTCAGGCCTGACCCTTCGAAGCCTCAAGAGAATACGTTTCTCAATACCACACCCGTCAGTGGTTATTGCGCACAATTTCCGGCGGAATGCCGGACGACAAAGATGTTCAGCATTCGTTTACCGCTGACCGCCGCTTCGGCCGGTCCCATTCAAGCCCTTCATACAAACCATCGACAAGGTGCGATGTTTAAAGTGCCTGCCAATTGGCGAACATTACAGGTTACCCATGCGGATACGGGAGAGACGGAAACCGTTGAAGTGCGCTGGACCGGTTTCGGTTCGCGATACGAACTTTCCCAGAATGCGGTCGATCTGGTAGGTGGAGGTGTGAGCTTCCTGAGGGCTCATGAAATGTTATGGAGTTCCGGCTGGGTATATGCCGCCTCGCCCTGCCAATACAGCGGGGTAGGGTCTGCTGGTTCGAAGGTCTACACATTTTTCTGGAAGGCTCCGGTAGAAAGCTCTTGTGCCAAAAAGGCTTACTTCTTGATTCCCGAGCTCAGATTTTCCTACCTGGATTTCGCTTACGAGCTTCGTACTCCTAATCCCTTGAAAATGTCGTCCGGGCGATACACCGGTTCGCTGACGTATAGCGTCGGGCCAGGGCAGGACATCGACATGGGTGACATCATGATTCCGAACGATTCCGTGTTCACTCTCAATTTCAAGCTCGACGTCGAACACACCCTCAAGGTCGAGGTACCCCCCGGTGGCAACCGCGTCGAGCTGGTCCCCCAGGAAGGCTGGCAATCCTGGCTCAATAATGGAAGCAAACCGACACGGCTGTTCCGCGACCAGCGCTTCCATATCTCCGCCTCTTCCCGTTTCAAGATGGGGCTCGAATGCCAGCACATCAGCGGCAATACCTGCGCGATTACCGAGACCGGCACCGGCCACACCGTGCCGGTGGACGTCAGCGTGACCCTGCCGGATGGCTTGACGGACGCCGGCGGGCAACCGGTCAACCGTCGCCGGCTGTTGCGCGATGGCAGTGGCACCGAGTTGTTCTCGCCCAGTTTATATGTCGATCGCAGGCCCGCCATGCTGCACTTCGAGGTTGGACAGAGCAGCGTCGAAGAGATACTGGACGGCGGCGCCACGCGCTATAGCGGCGACGTCACGGTGATCTGGGATTCGGAAGTTTAAAGGGCATGGATTGTCCAGCCTGAGGCGAAAGGACGGTGAGGTATCGATGAAACATTTACCGATGGCAGTGCGTAGTGTGGTTTCAGTGGTGTTGTTGGCGTGCGCCTCGACGGCCAGTGCCGCGAGCAAGGATATCACCGCAGTCTACAGGCCGGATCCTTCGAAGCCCAATGACAACACCTTCCTCAACACGACGCCCGCTTCGGGGTATTGCCAGCTTTATGCAGCGCTCTGTGAAAGGGAGAAAATCTACAGTGTGCAATTCCTGCTCCAGGCCCACTCGAGCGCACCCATCCAGCCGGGACACAGCGATTCCCGGCAGGGGGCGATGTTCCATGTGCCTGCCACCTGGCGTCCGGCGCAGGTGATCAATATGGGGACCGGTGAAACGGAAATCGTCCAAGTACGCATAGCTGGCATAGGGTCGTACTACCAGCTCCCTGTTAGCGTAATCGACCTGGTCGGTGGCGGCGTGGATATGGGAACAGCCCATTCGAAGCTTTGGGGCGGTTCTCCCTGGAGGTATGCCCCTTCGCCCTGTCAATCCTCGGGTCACTCGGGTCTGAATACGCTCGTATACATCTTTTTCTGGAGGACTCCGGTCGAAGGAGTGTGTGCCAAAAGGGCCAGTTACCTGATTCCCAGCATGACTTACCACGGCTTGAATTTTGCCTATGAGCTGCGCACACCCAATCCATTGAGAATGTCGTCCGGTCAATACATCGGTTCTGTGTCCTATGGCGTTGGCCCGGGGCAGGATCTGGACATGGGCGACGTCATGATCCCCGATGACTCGGTGCTCACACTCAACTTCAAGCTGGATGTGGAGCATGCCCTCAAAGTGGAAGTACCCCCCGGCGGTAACCGGGTCGAGCTGGTGCCCCCGGAAGGCTGGCAGGCCTGGCTGAACAGCGGGAGCAAACCGTCGCGCCTGTTTCGTGACCAGAGGTTCCATATCTCGACGTCCTCGCGTTTCAAGATGGCAATCGAATGCCAGGCTGTCAGCGGCAACACTTGTGCGATTTCTGAAACCGGCACCGACCACGCTGTCCCGGTGAACGTCAGCGTCACCCTGCCCGAGGGGCTGACGGATGCCGGCGGACAACCGGTCAACCGTCGCCCATTGTTGCGCGACGGCAGCGGTACCGAGCTGTTCCAGCCGGGTTTTTACCTCGACCGCAAAGCCGGAACGCTGCACTTCGAGGTCGGCCGGAGCAGCGTCGAGGAGATGCTGGATTCTGGTGCAAAAGCCTACAGCGGCAATGTCACCGTGGTCTGGGATTCGGAAGTGTAAGCGGCCGGTCGGCCAGGATTTTTTAGTGAGTTGCGTTAAATGCATGAGGTTGGAAAAGCGATGAAACATCTATTGGCATGGGTTGGACTCTATCTGTTTTGCGGCGTGGCCCAGGCCGCTCCGCAGATCGGCGTCGGGGTGGTCTACGACTACCTGGACGGTAACAAGACGACCTACATGAAGCGGATATTCAATGGCGGTACGTCCACGGCGTTCGTCAAGGTCAACATCCTCGAGATTATCTATAACGAGGACGGCAGCTACCAGGAAGTGCCGCTACAAAACCAGGCCAGTGCCCAGGCCAAGGACGGGTTGATGGCCAGCCCGGCGCGGCTGATTGTGCCGGCCAACGGGGTGCAGGGCACGCGTTTGCTGTTCATGGGCAACCGCGACAAGGAACGGTACTTCCGCGTGCGCTTCGTGCCGGTGGTGCCGGAGGCCGAAGACGAGTTCGCCATCAGCAAGGAGGAGCGCGAGGAATACAAGAAGGAGCGCCTGGGGGCAGGGGTCAAGGTACTGGCGGGTTACGGCACGGTGTTCTTTGTACGGCCCAAGGACACCCGCTTCGAGACCGTGATCGATGACAGCGCCACTCGCTATCAGATGCGCAACAACGGCAACAGCGTGGTGGTGATCGATGAGTTCAAGGACTGCGAAGCGAAGATGGAGAACGAGTGCCGGCCCACCACCAAGCACCACATCATGGCCGGCCGGACGTTTTCGTTCGACAAGGAGGCGGGGCGCGAATATCGCTTCACGCTGATCGAAGGCAACGAGAAGAAAAACGTCGAGATCAAAGGCTGACGGTTGCCGTCGCCGAACCGTCGTTGACGCCACAGGTAATCAAATATGTTCAAGACACTGGTACGCCCCCTCGCACTGAGCGCCCTTATGTTGCCCTGGGCCCAGGCCTGGGGCGCGGTCGAACGGGAAACCTTCGAGGTCTACGTGACCATCCCGACGGCCGAATTTCATGTGGTGCCCCTCGACCCGCAACTGGTCCAGCGAGAACAGCGCTTGCCCTTTAGCACCATTACCGGTGACCTCAGCCCGTTGCGGGCCACCTATGAGGTGAAGAACACCAACGGCGCCATCGGTGCCCGCCTGGGAGAAGAGGCGTATCTGTCCAATGGACGTGAGCGCATTGATCTGCGGGTGACCTTCAATGGCGTCGCACTGACCCTGGATTCGGCCCAGGTGGTCTCGGCCACCGAAGCCAGGCCCGGACGCCAGGTGCCGCTGGAAATTGCCGCCATCAGGCCCGATGACGATTACGAGCCGGGGGACTACTACGGCACCGTGCACATGGTGTTTGACGCTACCGCGCCGTAGCAATCCCGAACCCTGCGGCAAAGATCATTTGAACCAACGCTCCTGTGGCGAGGGAGCTTGCTCCCGCTCGGCTGCGTAGCAGACGCAACCCGTCCAGAGGCCGACAGTGTTTCAGGGAAGAGCGGGGGCGGCTGCGCCACCCAGCGGGAGCAAGCTCCCTCGCCACGGGGGGGGGTTGGGTCAGTGATGGTGGGGGCAAGTTTGCTCCTGCGCTTTTTATTACTACAAAAAGGTATCAAGCATGTTCAAGAAAGTTGTATCCGTTATTGTTTTGGGGGCTGCCGCCCTGAGTTCGCCGCTGGCACTGGGCGCCGATGATGCACGTTCATCCATCCATATCGAGGCGAACATTCCAACCCAGCAGTTTCACGTGCAGCCCCGGAATCCGGATTTTGGTAAGGACGAATATATGTACTACAACCCCCTTACCTACAAATTCACCTCTATACGCCACACCTTTGACGTAAAGAACACCGATGGTTCGATCCACGCCTACATCGAGAACGGGGCGAGTACAGGGGCCATCCACTTGACCAACGGTGTCGATATTGTCTCCCTGAGCGCTTTATTCAACGGTGTACTTCTGGACGACCGGCCCAAGGAAGTCGTTGACGATGCCACGTCCACGCCGGGTACCCAGGCCGAGATGCGTATCGTTGTTGCGAACTCACCGACTCGCCCGCTCTCTCCTGGCATGTACAACGCTGACTTCACCGTGATCTTCGATGCTGTGCCTCGGGTCAATCCCTGATCTGGGGTCAACCCTGATTTTGTGGCGAGGGGATTCATCCCCGCTGGGCTGCGCAGCAGCCCTAAAAGCCGACACCACGGTGGAGATGGCATGCTTTCTTGGGGCTGCTGCGCAGCCCAACGGGGATGAATCCCCTCGCCACAGCTCATCTGCCTACATTGACGTGATTGATTGCCCCGCCACCAACGGCATGCACTGGGTATGACTGCCCGGTTGCAGGTAGGGCGAGAGAAACGGCGCCATGCCCTTGAGTACTTGTACCGGCAAGGCCGAGGTGAACTTGAAGTTCTGCGCCGAGGCGCCCGGTACATAGGCGGTGAGGGTGCCAAAATGGCTGTCACCGATGTAGAACACAAAGGTGGCGGTGCGGTTGATCGACTTGGAGCTGATCACGCGCCCACCGGCGCCAACGGCTTCGATGCGGTTGTCGCCGGTGCCGGTCTTGCCACCCATCGATAACGGTGTGCCGTCGGCCAGGGTGAAACTGCCGGCCACACGTTTCGCGGTGCCGGCATCGACCACCTGGGACAACGCACTGCGCAAGGCCTGGGCCACCTCCACCGGCATCACCCGTTTACCGTTGTCCGGGTCGCTGATCAGCCGCGTCTCATAAGGGGTATTGACGGCGAAGTCGAGGCTGTCGACGCGCAGCGCCGGGAGCCGGATACCGTCGTTGAGGATGGTGCCCACCAGTTCCGCCAGGGCGGCGGGGCGGTCGCCGGAGCTGCCGATGGCGGTGGCCAGCGACGGCACCAGATGGTCGAACGGATAGCCGACTTTCTGCCAGCGTTGGTGGATATCAAGGAAGGCTTCGACCTCCAGCATGGTCCGGATGCGACTGTCCCGGGCGCTTTTGTGCCGGCTCTTGAACAGCCAGCTGTAGACCTCCTGGCGCTCGAACCGGCTGGCTTTGACGATCTGGCTGAACGTGGCCTCGGGGTTGTTCAGCAGATAACCCACCAACCACAAATCCAGCGGATGGACTTTGGCGATAAAGCCCTGGTCGGGCAGGTCATAGTTACCCGGGCCGTAGCTGCGGTAGAGCCGTTCCAGGCGTTCGTCGGTGAGCTTTTCGGCACTCTTGGCCGACTTGAGGTGGGAACGCACAAAGTGGTTGAAGCTTTCCTGGCTGTCGCCGGGAAAGAAGTAGCGGTGTACGGCGGCCAGGCGGATCGCCGTGGGGCGCATGCCGTCGAGGAAGGTTTCGAGACGCTGGCCCGTGTCTTTTTTCTGGTATTTCTTCCAGAACTTGAGCAGGAACGTAGTGCCTTCGCGGTCAGCAAACTGCGCCAGGTACTCTTGGCGGCGTGGATTCTTGTCGTCCTTGAGCAGCTCCGAGCTGCTATTGGGACCCGCATACGTGGCGTAGCGCACCAGGTCACGCATCAGGCGAATGAATGGCAGGTTGATCGACTCGCGCAGGGCATCGCGCAAGGTGGGATTACGGCCGTTATCTTCTCTACGGAAATTATTGAAGGTGTGCAGCCCACCGCCGGTGAAAAACGCCTCGCCGGGGCTGGCTGAATACGTGCGATCCAGCGCCGCCTCAAGCATCGTCGGCAGGTTGCGATCGCTGTGCTGGATCAGGTAATCGACGGCCCAACGGGAGAGACGGTCCTGATCGGCGATCTCGGCTTTTTTCAACGCAGCCGGGGGCTCGTGGGCGTAACGTTCGTGCAGTTCGGCGATGATCTGCAGGTAGGTGGTGAGCACCCTTAACTTGGCGGTGGAGCCCAGTTCCAGTTTGCTGCCTTCGTTGATATCGAAGGGTTGGTCGGTGCTGTCGGTCTGCACGCGCACGCGCGAGCCGTCCGGAGTCAGCTCCAGCAGGGTGAAGCTGTAGCGCACCTGGGCGGTGCTGGTAGGCGTCAGAAGACGTTCGCCCATCAGGCCGATTTCGGCAGCGAACGCCGGGTCCGCCAAGCGCTTGAGGTAATCGGTGGCCTGGGTCTGCAAGTCGTTTTGCAAGGTGCTGGTGGCGGAGAGGTCCAGGCGATCGAGGTCATAAAATGAGCGGTTGAGCAGCGTGGCAAGACGACTGCGGGCGGCGCTGATGCCTTTGTTGATTTCGTTAGGTTGGAGGGTGGGTTGCTGCACCCAGTCGCGATAGCTGACCTTGCTTGCCAGGGTTGCTTCGGCCAGGGAGGCGTCGATCACGCCGTTCTGGGCCAGCAGCCGGACGTGGCTGTCGGTCAGGCGCGCCAGTTCGTCACGGCCTTTGGACAGGTAATAGGACGGGCGGCGCTGGGCGATCATCAGCGATAGCATTTCCCGCAGGGCCAGGCCTTTTTCCGCAAGGCTGTCGGGATCTGTCGCGTTGCTGGACAAGCGTTCGTTGGCTCGGTTGAAATCGGCGCCGTACCAGACCCGCAAACCTTCGGCCATGCCGTGGACTTCGCCATGCCCCGGTACGGCGGAGAGCGGCACGCTGTTGAGGTAGTCGCGGATGACTTTCTGTCGAGCCTCAAGGGTCTGTGGGCCCGCCTGATAGGCCCGCACACTGGCGGAAATCATCTGACGGATTTTTTCTGCCCCCGACCCGGTGAGGCCATCGGCAGAGTGACGATATTTTTCCAACTGCGTCGCCAGGGTACTGCCCCCGGCGGACTGCCCCGGCAAACTCAGGAGCTTGGCCACCTGGGACCACGCCGCCATGCCGAAGCGCGGCCAGTCCACCGCCGGGTTGGCCTGGGGGTGCTTGGGATCGAGTAAAAAGCGGTTCTCGATGAACAACAGGCTTTGCACCACCACGGGGGGGATGGCTTCGAAGCTGGCGTACAGTTGCTGCGGGTACTTGAACTGGTACAGCGGCGCGACGCGGCAATCGGTGATCGTCAGGCCGGCCTGGATCTTTTCCGTGTAGGGGGCAAACAGGCCCTTGTCGACGTAGGCCATCAAGGCCGGGGAAAACCGTGCCTGGGCCTGGATCACGTAATCGCGCTTGAGCAGCCGCGGCAGGAACTCTCCCAACGAGCTGTAGCCCAACCGCCGGTCGAACGGACCTGCCCCAGGGTAGACGATGGCATCGCTTGGGCCCGGTTGCACCGAATAGGTCAGAGACGCGGCGTACCGGCTGATCTCCCTGGCCTGAAACCTGGACGTGCGCATTTCCTTGGCCACCGCCAGGCCGACCACCACCACGATAATCAACAGCAATAACCAGAACGCTCGCCAGCCATGCCCTGTCCGGCGTTTTTTTTGAGGTAAAGGTGCTTCTTCCATACGTTCAGTCGGGCCCACAGGTTTACTCGAATCGGTTTGCCATAACGCGCCCATAGTCGACTGATCCATTCACGCATTGATCGGGACTTGCTTGAAGCTTAGACGGTGGTGGCGTGGGCGGCGGGAAATTGTGGGTAAGCCAATGTCCAGGGCCGCGGCAACATTCCTCTGTGGCGAGGGGATTTATCCCCGCTCGACGGCGCAGCAGGCGCAAGATCATGAGGTCAGAAGGGCAGCTGCGCAGCCCCACGGGGATAAATCCCCTCGCCACAGGGGTATTGGGGGCTTCAAAGCCATTCAGCGTCCCAGAGTGGGTAATCGCCTATTCGATCCACCAGCCCTGCACGAAGTGGATTGGCAATGATGTAGCGGGCGAAGGGCAGCAGATCTTCGTTGTCGCGGATCGCACGGTCATGGAAGCCGCTTTGCCAGAGAGGACCAGAAGCACTGGTCGCGCTGTTGACGCTATGGGTACATCGGGCTTTTGTAGCGCCGATGACCCTGCTTAGTTGGTTATCGAGGAGTTGCAGCAGCCAATGGAAATGATCCGGCATGACCACCCAGGCCAAGGACTTCACCTGGCCGGAATCATGAGCGCGTTTTAGTTCCGCGACCAACAGTCTTCCAACTTTCCAGTCCGCAAACACCGGGCGCCGTCGATGAATAACGGCGGTCACCAGATAGGCTCGTCCATGCTCCGAGTAACGTCCTCGACGCAAGCGATGGGAATTGGGGTGTGGATGCATTCCTTGCTTCCTTTGATAGAGAGGGGTGAGTGCAGCTTAGCCATGGCGCTGTCGTTTCGAAGCTGAAACGGTCGAACGAATATTCCGAAACTTCTGTAGCTCCTGTGGCGATGCAGCCAAAGAGCCTTGCGCTAGAGCCCTCGGCATGTGCCCAGGTATGACGCTGCACCATAGCTGTGCAATACTCGGCGCCGTTCTGCGAATTGGCTGTAATCCCAGGCAATACGTCTCCATATGCAGGCCTATGGATAAGGTTTATCCCTGATTTTTCCTGGTTTTACAGTGAAACTCTCTACCTCCGGCTTTTTATACTGCACGGCCCGCTGATCCTGCGACTTTCGTTCTACAGGACGGTCTGTCCACAAAACAGACCCGGTTTCGGCAAGGTGGCAGGCCTATCGGCTTGTGGCTTTGGAGACTCGGTGGTCAATCCAATAACAAAACGAGGTTGTATCCCTATGCCTGTCGGCAATCATCTGCCCCATGGCGAGACCGCTCAGGGTGGTCCGCTCAAACGTGAACTCGGCGAGCGGCATATCCGCCTGATGGCGCTCGGCGCTTGCATCGGTGTCGGGTTGTTCCTCGGCTCGGCCAAGGCCATCGAAATGGCCGGCCCGGCGATCATGCTGGCCTACATCATCGGCGGCCTGGCGATCCTGGTGATCATGCGCGCGCTCGGTGAGATGGCCGTGCACAATCCGGTGGCCGGTTCGTTCAGTCGTTATGCCCAGGACTACCTCGGGCCGCTGGCGGGCTTCCTGACCGGCTGGAATTACTGGTTCCTGTGGCTGGTCACCTGCGTGGCGGAAATCACCGCGGTGGCGGTGTACATGGGTATCTGGTTCCCCGACGTGCCCCGCTGGATCTGGGCCCTGGCGGCACTGATCAGCATGGGCTCGATCAATCTGATCGCGGTCAAGGCCTTCGGTGAGTTCGAGTTCTGGTTCGCCCTGATCAAGATCGTCACCATCATCGCCATGGTCATCGGCGGCGTGGGGATTATCGCCTTCGGGTTCGGCAACGACGGCGTGGCCCTGGGTATTTCCAATCTCTGGACGCACGGCGGTTTCATGCCCAACGGCATGCAGGGTGTGTTGATGTCCCTGCAAATGGTGATGTTCGCTTACCTGGGCGTGGAGATGATCGGCTTGACCGCTGGCGAGGCGAAGAACCCGCAGAAAACCATCCCCAACGCCATTGGTTCGGTGTTCTGGCGGATCCTGTTGTTCTACGTCGGTGCGCTGTTCGTGATCCTGTCGATCTACCCCTGGAACGAGATCGGCACCCAGGGCAGCCCGTTCGTGATGACCTTCGAGCGTCTGGGGATCAAGACCGCCGCCGGCATCATCAACTTCGTGGTGATCACCGCGGCGCTGTCGTCCTGCAACGGCGGCATCTTCAGCACCGGGCGGATGCTCTACAGCCTGGCGCAGAATGGCCAGGCACCGGCTGGTTTCGCCACCACCTCGGCCAACGGCGTGCCGCGCCGGGCATTGCTGCTGTCCATCGCCGCGCTGCTGCTGGGCGTGCTGCTCAACTACCTGGTGCCGGAAAAAGTCTTCGTCTGGGTGACCTCCATCGCCACCTTCGGCGCCATCTGGACCTGGGTAATGATCCTGTTGGCCCAGCTGAAATTCCGTAAAAGCCTGAGCGCTTCGGAACGTGCGGCCCTGAAATACCGCATGTGGCTGTACCCGGTCAGTTCGTATTTGGCGCTGGCATTTCTGGTGCTGGTGGTGGGCCTGATGGCTTACTTCCCGGATACGCGGGTGGCGCTGTACGTGGGGCCGGTGTTCCTGGTGTTGCTGACGGTGTTGTTCTACACCTTCAAGTTGCAGCCGAGCGGTGATGCCCAGGGCTCCATAGGGACTGCTTCTTAAGTCGTCGACGGTCAAGCGAAAAGCCCCGATCAGAAGATCGGGGCTTTTTTTTGGCATTTACCGCTATGCCGCCGCCACATCCCGCGGCTCAAAACTGTCCGCCCGCGCCATCTGCCACATCCTCGAGTAAAACTCCCCATTCACCTCACCGGTCAGTAGTTCCCCCGGTTTCAAGAACACATGCAACTGGGAAAACAGCTTGATTTCAGTGGCGGACATGCGCCGTACCAGATGTTTGGGTTGCAGTTGTGAAGGATGGTCGAGGCCGGCGGCGGCGAGCATTTCGGCCAGGGCCTTGAGGGTGTTGCGGTGGAAGTTGTAGACCCGCTGGGCCTTGTCCGGCACGACCAGGGCGCGCTGGCGCAGGGTGTCCTGGGTGGCGACGCCGGTAGGGCATTTGTTGGTATGACAGCTTTGGGACTGGATGCAGCCGATGGCGAACATGAAGCCCCGCGCGGCGTTGGCCCAGTCGGCACCGATGGCCAGTACGCTGGCGATGTCGAAGGCGCTGACGATTTTACCGCTGGCACCGAGTTTGATCTTGTCCCGCAGGTTCAGGCCCACCAAGGTGTTGTGGACAAACAACAGGCCCTCGCGCAACGGCACGCCAATGTGGTCGGTGAACTCCACTGGTGCTGCACCCGTACCACCTTCCTTGCCGTCCACCACGATGAAGTCGGGCAAAATTCCTGTTTCCAGCATGGCCTTGGCGATGCCCATGAACTCCCAGGGGTGGCCCAGGCAGAACTTGAAGCCCACCGGTTTGCCACCGGACAGTTCGCGCAGTTGCTGGACGAACTGCATCAGTTCGATCGGTGTGGAGAAAGCACTGTGGCGTGACGGTGAAACGCAGTCCTCGCCCATGAGGATGCCACGGGTTTCGGCGATTTCCCGGGTGACCTTGTGCTTGGGCAGAATTCCGCCATGGCCAGGTTTGGCGCCCTGGCTCATCTTGATTTCAATCATCCGCACCTGCGGGTTCTGCGCTTGGGTGGCAAAGCGCTCCGGGTCGAAGCGACCTTCAGGGGTGCGACAGCCGAAATAGCCGCTGCCCAATTCCCAGGTCAGGTCGCCGCCGTGTTCGCGGTGGTAGGGGCTGATGCTGCCTTCGCCCGTGTCGTGGGCGAAATTGCCGAGCTTGGCGCCCTGGTTCAACGCCCGAATGGCGTTGGCGCTCAGGGAGCCGAAGCTCATGGCGGAGATGTTGAACACCGACGCTGAATACGGTTGGGTGCATTGCGGTCCGCCGACTATCACGCGAAAACCGCTGGGGTCGCTCAACGGAGCCGGGCGCATGGAATGACCGATGAATTCGAAACCGGCTTGATAAACGTCGATCAGGGTGCCGAAGGGTTTGTCGGCGCTTTCGTTCTTGGCCCGGGAGTACACCAGGGAACGCTGTGCGCGCGAGAAGGGCAGGGCGTCGCTGTCGGATTCGAGCAGGTACTGACGAATTTCCGGACGGATGCCTTCGACCAGATAGCGGATATTGCCCAGGATCGGGTAGTTGCGACGCACGGCATGGCGGTTCTGCAGCAGGTCGAAAAGTCCCAGCAGACTCAACAGCCCGGTCACCAGTGTGAATGGCCAGAGCCAGTCGTGTTGCAGAAACGGCAGGCTGGCGAGGGTGAAGATCACACAGCCAGCAAAAAAAGCGTAACGGCTCAACAGAGACAGGCTCATGCGGTTTCCTTGGGTTTGAGCTTTGGATGGGCAGCGGATCATTCTGCGCTGGCAGCGAAACGCCGGGCAACCTGTGGCGAGGGGATTTATCCCCGTTGGGCTGTGTAGCAGCCCTAAAACCCGCCCGCCAGTTTTGTCAGGCTGATTACCTGCAACTCTTTGGGGCCGCTTCGCGGCCCAACGGGGATAAATCTCCTCGCCACAGATAATCCCCTCGCCACAGGTAAATGCCTTTCCACAGAAAAAATGTGTATCGGGTATGTCAGACCGCCTGTTTCATCTGCCGCACCGGCAACTCCACGCGGAAGGTGGTCCCCACGCCAACCTCGCTGCGCACTGTGATCTCACCGTGGTGTTTTTTCACGATGCCGTAGGACAGTGAAAGTCCCAGCCCCGTACCCTGGCCAACGGGCTTGGTGGTGAAGAACGGGTCGAAGATTTTCTGCAGGGTTTCAGGCGGCATGCCCGAACCGGTATCGGCGACTTCGATCCACACGGTTTCGTCCTGCACGCCGTTGCTCAAGGTAATGGTGCCGCGTTCCGGGCCGATGGCTTGGGCGGCGTTGACGATCAGGTTCATGATCACCTGGTTGATCTGCGACGGCAGGCATTCGACTTCCGGCAACGGGCTGTATTGCTTGACCACGTCGGCCTTGTACTTGATTTCGTTGGCGACGATGTTCAGCGTCGAATCCAGGCCTTGTTGCAAATTGGCCATCTGCCATTCCTGGTTGGAGTCCACGCGAGAGAAGTCCTTGAGGTCCTTGACGATCTGCCCGACCCGGCTGATGCCGTCCTTGGACTCTTTGATCAGTAAGGGAATGTCCTCGACGAGGAAATCCAGTTCCACCTGCTCGCGCAGTTTCCTCAGATTCACCACCAGTTCCGGCGAGGCGATGGCCTGTTCGGCACTGTCATAAGCCTGGAGCATTTCCTGAAGTTTGCCGAAGTAACCATCGAGGGCGCCGAGGTTGGATGAAATGAAACCGATCGGGTTATTGATTTCGTGAGCGACCCCGGCGGCCAGTTGACCCAGCGAGGCGAGTTTTTCCGATTGGACCAGTTGGGTTTCCAGCAGCTTGCGTTCGTCGATTTCCATTTGCAGCAGAGAGCTGGCCTGTTTGAACGCCTGGGTCCGCTGCTCTACCAGTTCTTCGAGTTTGCTCATCTGCAGTTGCGCGCGGGAAGTCATTTCCCATTTGGTGGTCAGGGTGTTGGCCATTTGCTGGACTTCGATGTTGTCGAAGGGTTTCTTCAGGATCAGCAGTCGGTCATGGCCGTTCAGACGGTCCAGCAGTTCGTCCCAGGAATAGTCTGAGTAGGCGGTGCAGACCACCACTTGCAGCAACGGGTCGTGCTTCCAGAGTTCCTCGATGGTTTTGGCGCCATCCCAGCCCTCAGGCATACGCATGTCGACAAAGGCCAATGCATAAGGGCGCTCCTTGGTGAGCGCTTGTTGCAGTTTGCCCAGACCTTCCTGGCCGCCGTAGGCCGAGTCGAGTTCGAACACGGTGCCGGCGGGTTTCGGTGCGTCGCCGAACAAGGCATTTTCCATGTCCAGCAGGTCGGTGTTGACCTGATCCTGCGGAGCGAGAATCTTGCGAAAGTCGTCATGGATGGCAGGTGTATCGTCGATCAACAGGATGCGGCGGTTGCTCAGATTATTCATGCTCACCTTCCGCGAGTTTCAAGGGCAGTTGCAACACGAACGTTGCTCCTGTGCCTGGCCCCTCACTGTGAGCGGTGAGGTGGCCGTTCATTTCAATGGCTGCCAGAGCGCAGCTGTGCAAGCCGAACCCGTGGCCCTCCTTACGGGTGGTAAAACCATGAGCGAAGATCCGCGTCATGTTTTCAGCCGGGATGCCTTCGCCTTCATCCTTGACGCTGATCTGCAGGGTTTCATCATTGATCACCGTGGCTTTTAGGGTCATGTTCCGGGCGTGGTTGGAAACCCCTGCCATGGCGTATTTGGCGTTGCTGATCAGGTTGATCAGAATCAGCAACAAGCGATGCTTGTCGCCCATGATTCGGGGCACGTCACCGTATTCCTTGAGCACCGTCACGTGGTGGCGGGTGAGGGCGCCGGAGTTCATGCGCAGGGCGTCTTCGAGCAGTTCGCTGACCACCAGGGGCTCCACCAGGCTGTTGGCACCGGCATAGGACTGCTGGGTGGAGACGATATCCTTGATGTGATCCACGCTCTTGCTCAACTGCGCCAGCTCGTCGGTAAGGCCTTGCTGTTCGACCGCGATGGCTTCCACCAACTGATTCAGATAGCCGGGCAACAGCTTGCCTTTTTCGTCTTCGGTGAGGAAGTGCCCCAGGTCGTGGGGGTGTTCGTTGATCAGTTGCATCGCCTTGCCCAGCCCGAGGGCCTTGCTGCTGCGCAGTTTACGGCTGATCAGGTCGGCGGAGATGTTCACGCTGTTGAGTACGTTGCCGACGTTGTGCAGCACGTTGGTGGCGATTTCCGCCATGCCAGCCTGACGGGCGGTGTCCATCAGTTCGCTCTGGGTGTCCTTGAGCTGGCGGGTGCGCTCTTCGACCCGCAGTTCCAGTTCGTCGTTGGCGGTTTGCAGGGCGTTGTTGACCTGTTTGATTTCAGCGAAGCTGCGTATCAACCGGATCGCCAGCCAGATCAGGATCAACACCAGGAACGTGGCGAAAACCAGCAGAAGATTGTGATTGCGCTGATGCTTGGCGGCCGCTTTTTCCTGGTCTTCTTCCAGCAGATTGGTGATGGTATCAAGCCGGCTGGCCACGGGGACTGCTTCGATTCCCTGCAACAAGGCATTGACCCTGGGTTGTTCGCGCAAGATCAGCGCGATGTGCCTGCTCAGGATATCGACGGATTTTTGAAGGCCCTCCGGCAGGCGCTCCTTGTTGACGTCGAGCCGGTTCAGGCCCAGCAGCACTTCGGCGGCTTGCTCACGGGTGGTCAGGTGAGCGAACTCCATGGCGCTGAGCAACAGGTCGTAGGTGTCGATGGCGACATTTTGCAGTTCTAGTTTATCGGTGTCCGAAAGCTGGGCGAACTGGGCCTGGATGTCATCTTCGGCGGTGGGCAGGAAGGCGAGAGAGTTGCGCAGTACCGCATTGTGGGATTTGAATTTTTCCACCAGGCGGGTTTTTTCCTTTACCGCCTTGAGGTATTCGTCGCGCTCCTGTTCCCAGCTTGAAGGTGCGTGGCGCCCCGGCTCCGATTCGATGGCGTCGAGGCGTTGCCACAGACGCGCCATCTCATTGAGGGGCGAGACCAGGGGATCATAGTTGTGGCTCAAGGCGATCCGGGATTTAAGGACCTCGTTGTCCCAGATGGCGTCCTGCTGTTTGAGCAGGCGGATCAAGTCCCTGGATTCAATGTACGAGGCGGCCTGCTGTGCAGCCGACTGGATGTACATGAACAGCAGGACCGACACCAGCAAGAGGCCGACGAATGCCAGAGTGAGGCGACGCAGGACGGTCATAGCGGCTTGCCCTCCCATTCCCCGGTGAGGGTCTTGAGGAATTCGACGATCAGTTCCGTGTCGTTCTTCAAGGGCTCACGGCCCAACTGGTACTTGAACATCACCTCCACGGCACGCTCCAGGGTCGGAGCAGAGCCGTCATGGAAGTAGGGCGCGGTGACGGCGACGTTGCGCAGGCTGGGCACCTTGAAAACCTGACGGTCGCTTTCGTCGCCCGTGACATTGAAGCGCCCCTCGTCGGCGGAGCTGGGATTGCCCCGATCCTGGATGTAGTCGCCCATCACGCCGAATTTCTGAAACATGTTGCCGCCGATGTTCACACCCTGGTGACAGGCGATGCAGCCATATTCCTTGAAACGCTGGTAACCGAACTTTTCCCGGGGCGTCAGGATGTCGGTATCGCCCAGCAGGTACTGGTCGAAACGTGAATTCGGGGTCAGCAGGGTGCGTTCATAGTCGGCCAGGGCGCCCTGGATGTTGGCCTGCGTCACGCCGTCGGGGTAGGCATCGTCAAAATTCCGGGCGTAGTCCGGGTCCTGGCCGATGCGCTTGAGCACCGTTTCCCAGGTGCTGCCCATTTCCGCCGGGCTGGTCACGACGATGTGCACCTGTTCTTCCAGAGTATCGACGCGCCCGTCCCAGAATTGATGGAAGTTCAGGCTGGCGTTGAACACCGTGGGGGTATTGAACTCCACCGGTTTACCGTCGAAGCCCAGGGAAAACCGTTTGTCGTCGGCGCCACCCTTGTCCAGGCGATGGCAACTGGCGCAGGACAGGGTGTTGTTGACCGACAGCCGCGGGTCGTTGAAAAGCCGCAGGCCCAACTGGACGCGCTTGGGGTCCAGGGTCGGGATGGGGGGCAGCGGTTTGAGCGGTTCGTCCAACGGTTCGGCGTGCGCGGTCGCGCTCAATCCCATGAGCAGGCCGAGAGCCAGGATCAGTCCACGTGATGCCATGGGGTACTTTCCTTGATACTTCTGGTTTATGGACTCAGGTCTTCACGAGAACGGGTTCTGACGTTTTTCCCACTCGGTCATCCACAGGGCAAAGGCTTGCGGCTCCACTGCCTTGCTGAAGTAATATCCTTGGGCTTCCTCGCACTGATGAATCTTGAGGAACTCCAGTTGCTCAAGGGTTTCCACACCTTCGGCAATGATGTGCAGGTTCAGGCTCTTGCCCAGGCTGATGATGGTGCTCACCAGCTTTGCGTCATTGCTGTCGATGCTCAGGTCGCCGACGAACGACTTATCGATCTTCAACACATCCACCGGAAATTTCTGCAGGTAGCTCAGGCTCGAATAGCCGGTGCCGAAATCATCGATGGCCAGCCGTATCCCCAGGCGCTTGATGGCCTTGAGGATGGCGACGGTGGTGTCGACGTTCTGCATCAGCACGCTTTCGGTGATCTCCAGTTCTAACTGTGTCGGGTCGAGTCCGGTTTCCTTGAGGGTCCGGGCGATGCCTTCGACGAAACCGCGCTGGCGAAAATCGATGGTGGAGACGTTGACCGACAGGTAGAGCGGGCGCATGCCATCGGCTTGCCAGCGACAGGCCTGTTGGCAGGCTTCCTGGAGCACCCATTGGCTCAGCGGGACGATCAGGCCGCTGTCCTCGGCCACGGGGATGAAATCCGACGGATAAACCAGGCCGTGGTCAGGCCGGTTCCAGCGCACCAGTGCTTCGACGCCGACCACTTTACCGCTCCTCAGATCGATCTTGGGCTGGTAGTGCAGCACGAACTCCTTGCGCTGCAGGGCCAGGCGCAGGCCCGATTCGATGGTTTGCTGCTGTCGCGCCCGACGGTTCATGTCCTCAGTGAAAAAACGGTAGTCGTTGGGGCCGCTTTCCTTGACGTTGCGCATCGCCGTCTCGGCTTTTTTGATCAGCGCCACGGCATCGAAACCGTCGCTCGGATACGTGCTGATGCCCAGGCTTGCGGTGACGGTCAGGTCATGGCCGTCGATGGGGTGGGGCGTGCTGATGGCTGTCAGCAGTTTGTCGGCCACGCCTTTGGTCTGTTGCGGGTCGGTGATGTCTCCCAGGATCACCACGAACTCATCGGAGCCGTAGCGAAACACCGAGTCGGATTCACGCACCACTGTGGCCAGTGCACGGGCCACCCGCTTGAGCATTTCGTCGCCCACCGGATGCCCCAGTGCGTTGTTGATACGCTTGAAACGGTCCAGGCCGATGAACATCACCGCCAGTTGCCGGTCGTGCCGGCGGCACTGTGCCATGGCCTGGGTCAGGCGATCACCGAGCAACATGCTGTTGGGCAACTCGGTGAGCACGTCGTATTGCAGCAAGTGGGAGACTTTCAGCAACTCCTGGACCCGCTCCTCGATCGTGCGTTCCAGGCTGCGCATTTTTCTTGCCGCATCCTGGGCCAGTTGCCATTTCCAGGTCATGGCGCTGGCCATCTGACGGATTTCCAGCGTGTCGAAGGGTTTCTTCAGGATCAGCAACTGATCGTCGAACTCGATGCGTTCGGACATGGTTTCCCAGGAGTAATCCGAAAACGCCGTGCACAACGCGATTTGCAGCCGGGGGTCGGCCTCCCACAAGCGCTCAATGGTTTGCAGGCCGTCCCAGCCCGGTGGCATGCGCATGTCAGCGAACACCAGTGCATAAGGCTGGCCTTCGGCCTGGGCGCGCTTGACCAGCTCCAGTGCCTCTTCGCCCTGATAGGCCGAGTCGATCTGAAATTGCAGGCGGCTGACCTGAGGTGTGCCAAACAGCAGGCTTTCGGTGTCATCCAGCGAGTTGTCGCTGCCAGCGCCCGGGCTGAGGATCTTGCGAAAGTCCGAGTGGATCGCCGGCGTGTCGTCGACCACCAGGATTCGCCTGTTCGCAGGCACCGACATGGGATTCATCGATCGCTCTCCTATAGCTGGCTGGCAGGCCGGGTCCAATGGTCCGTCACGGGAACGATGGTGCCGGCCTTGAGCAATTCGGCGGCTTGCCCACTGTCGACCGCAGTGCTGAAGTAATGTCCCTGGGCCTGCATCGCCCCGCCGTTGGACATCAGCGTGGTGCGTTGCTCCTGGGTCTCGACGCCTTCGGCAATGATCCCGATGCCCACATCCCGGGCGAAATTGATGATTGCTCGCAGCGTCATCGCATTCTCGGGATCGGCGTTGGCACTGTCGAGAAAGCGCTGGGCGAGCTTGAGGTGGTTGACCCGGTAGGTCTTGAGATAATCGAACGAGGAGTACTCGGTGCCAAAATCGTCGATGGCAATTTGCACGCCCAGTTCGCACAGACGGGGCAGCACGTCGTTGTGGGTCCACTTGGTTTGCGCCAGGGTGGCCTCGGTGACGTCAAAGCGCAGATCCCAGGGGGCCAGTTCCCAGCGGGCAGTGGTGCGCAGCACGTCATAGATCAGCTCGGGACCGGTCTTTAGTTGCGTCAGGCTCAGGTCGATGGCGATCACCGGGGGCGCCATGCCCTGGTCCCGCCACTGGCGCATCTGTTGACAGGCCTGGTCCAGCACCCAATGGCCCAGGCCAATGATCATCCCGGATTTCTCGGCGGCCGGCATGAACGACGCCGGCTCCAGCCAGCCGCGCTGAGGGTGGTTCCAGCGCACTTGCACACCCATGCCCAGGATTTTTCCGCTGCCCAGATCGACCTCCGGCAAGTAGTGCAAATGCAGTTCCTTGTTATCGATGGCCTGGCGCAGGTCATTGGCCAGGGCGACGCGGTCAGTGACTTCCTGGTTAATTTCCTCGTTATGGAAATGGTATTGATTGCGGCCCTTTTCCTTGGACCGGTACAAGGCCATGTCGGATTGAGCCATCAGGCTGTCGGCACTTTGGCTCTGGGAGGAATACAGGCTGATGCCGATGCTCACGGAGATCCGCACGTCGTTGCCGTCCAGGGAGTAGGGCGCCACCAACGCATCGCGGATCTTGGCGGCCAGGGCGGCGCAATGGGTCGCTTCGTGGACATCCAGTTGCAGGATGGCGAACTCGTCGCCACCCAGGCGCGCCACCACATCGTTCTCCCGGGTACAGCCCTTGATGCGCGCGGCCACCTCCTGCAGCAGCAGGTCGCCGATCGGGTGGCCCAGGGTGTCGTTGATCCGCTTGAAATGGTCCAGGTCCAGGTAAAACATCGCAAACGGTGCCGCCCCCCGGCGAGCTGCGGCAAAGGCTTGATGCAAGCGCTCGATCATGGTGGCGCGGTTGGCCAGCCCGGTCAGGCCGTCGGTGCGGGCCAGCAGGGCGATCTTCTCTTCGGCCAGTTTGCGTTCGGTGATGTCGAGAATGATGCCTTCCACTTCCAGCAGCAGGCCCTGTTCGTTGCGCACCGGAATGTAGCGGTTCTCCACCCAGCGGAACGCGCCGTCGCCGGTGCGCATGCGGAACTCGATGGAGGCCCCCGCCGTGTCGCGGTTCAAAACGCGGACCATGGCGTCGTCGATCTTGCCCTGGTCGTCGGGATGGATCAGGGTTTGCGCCCAGTCCGGCGAGTTGACCAGTTGCGCCGCCGCGTGGCCGAACTTGGTGATGTTGTGGGAAATGTACATCAGCGCAAACGGCGGTTCGCCACGCAGGCGATAGAGGATGGTCGGGCTGTTCTGCACGATGATGTTGGCGTCGGCCAGCTCCCGGGTGCGCTCCTGCACTGCGCGTTCGAGCATGTCCATTTTCAGCGCCGCGTCTTCGGTCATCTGCCATTTGACGGTCAGGGTGCTGGCCATCTGGCGGATCTCGATGGCATCGAAGGGCTTTTTCAGGATGAGCAGGCGGTCGCCCAGTTCGAGGCGCTCGGCAATGTCTTCCCAGGAATAATCCGAATAGGCGGTGCACAGCGCCACTTGCAGCTTGGGGTCGACGCGCCACAGCCGTTCGATGGTTTCAAGGCCGTCCCAGCCAGGGGGCATGCGCATGTCGATGAACGCCATGGCGTAGGGTTTGCCCTCGGCCAAGGCAGATTCGACCTTGTTCAGGGCTTCCATGCCCTGGAAGGCCGAATCGAGCACGAAACTCTGGCTGGCAACCGCCACAGGCGCGCCGAACAGGGCTGCTTCAGCGCTGCTCAGGCTGTCCTCAGGGGTAGCATGGGGGCTGAGGATCTTACGAAAATCCTCGTGGATCGTCGGAGTGTCATCGACGATCAGGATCCGCCGGTTGGCCCTTTCCATCGGCAGGCTCATGGCCGTGCACCGTCGCGATGCTGACTGTTGAACCGTGGATACATCTGATATCCCTTCCGTTGGCATGAGTATTCTGGCCTGTACTTGGCCCTTCATGGTCTACAGCATAGCTGTCTGATTGGGATGCGCTCGGCCGGTCAAGGCAAAATCGTGTCTAAATTCACGCAATCTACTAGCCTCTATTTCGGGGGTAGCGTAGAACAGGTCGTTAACAGGAGGGGGGTGCAATGGAAGATCAATCGCAGGATGTACCGGTCAGGAAGCCGACGGTGCTGTTGGTCGATGACGAAGAGTCGATTCTCAATAGCCTGCGCCGGTTATTGCGCAGCCAGCCATATGAGATCCTGCTGGCCGACAGCGGCGCCAAGGCCCTGGAAATCCTCAAGGAGCGGCCGGTCGACCTGGTCATGACCGATGCCCGCATGCCCAACATGGACGGTGCCACGCTGCTGGCGCAGATTCGCAAGCTTTATCCGTCGACCTTGCGCATCCTGCTCACCGGTTATGCCGATGTGGAGATGATGACCAAGGCCATCAACGAGGGTCAGCTCTATCGCTACCTCAGCAAACCCTGGAACGATGAGGAACTGGTGCAGGCCCTGCGTCAGGCCTTGGCGCACCAGCACTCCGAAAGTGAGCGCCAGCGCCTCGAAGCGCTGAACCGCGAACAGAACGAACAACTGCGGATACTCAACACCACTCTGGAAAAACGTGTGGCATCGCGCACCTCCGAGCTGCAGCAGACCGCCGACATGCTCGACCTGGCCTATGACGAGCTCAAGCGCAGCTATGTGACGGGCACCGAAGTGTTTTCGCTGATCGCCAACCTGCGCCTGCCCAAGGCCAAGCAGACCAACCGGCAGATCATCGAGCTGATCCGGGTCTACAGCAGGCTCCACTTTCTGGATGAGTCCACCGACCGCGACCTGACCATGGCCGCGGCGCTCTACAACATCGGCAAACTGAGCTGGACCGACAACATGATGGTCACGCCCGCCGACCTGCTGCACCACACCGAGCTTGATCTCTACCGGGCCTATCCGAAGCAGAGCGAGTCGCTGCTGATGACCCTGGACCCGATGAAAGACGCCGCGCGCATCATCCTCCATCACCAGGAACGTTGGGACGGCAGCGGCTTTCCCGACCATCTGCGGGGCGAGGCCATTCCGTTCGGTTCGCGGCTGTTGAAACTGGCGGTGGACTTCATCGAACTGCAGCGCGGGTTGATCCTGGAGCGGCAGATGAACAGCGACGAGGCGCTGGTCTATATCCGTAAATACGCCGGCAAACTGTACGACCCGGGCATGGTGGAGGACTTCATCAAGGCGTGTGGTGAATACCTGGACGACGTGACCTTGTCGGATCCGACGGTGCAGGTCATGACCACCCGCGACCTGACGGCCGGCATGATCCTGGCCCGCAACCTCAACGCCGACAACGGCATGCTGTTGCTCAACGCCGGCAAGGTGCTGAGCGCGCCGCTGGTGGAAAAGCTCATCGCTTTCGAATCGATGGAGGGCGCGCGGTACAGCGTGTTCGTCAAAATTCCCGAAGAAGAAGATCCTTCGGTGCCGAAGCCGATGTTGGGGTGATGCAACTCGGACAGACGACGAAATCAACTGTGGGAGCGGGCTTGCTCGCGAAGGCGGTGGTTCAGCTTGCATTGATGCTGAATGTGCCACCGCCTTCGCGAGCAAGCCCGCTCCCACAGTGGTTTTGTGTGGAGGCTGAAGGCGGTGCCAGGCTTTGCTCCTGTCGCTGCGCTCTGTACTCTTGCGGGCATTTTTCTGCCCGGGGCTTTTATTCATCATGACCACTCCCATCATCCGCATCGCCGCCGCCCTGTTGATCGGGCTGGACGGCCGGACCTTGCTGGTGCGCAAGCGCGGCACCCAGGCCTTCATGCAGCCGGGCGGCAAGATCGAGGCCCATGAGCAGCCGGTCCAGGCCCTGGTCCGTGAGCTGGCCGAAGAGCTTGGGCTGACGATTGATCCGGCACAGGCCCGTTACCTGGGCGTGTTCAGTGCTCCGGCGGCCAACGAACCGGGTTTTGTCGTGCAGGCTGAAGTGTTTTTGCTGAGCATCGATGCGCCGGTTTCTCCCGCCGCCGAGATTGAAGAGGTGTGCTGGATCGACCCGGCCAGCGGCAGCGATCTGCTGCTGGCGCCGTTGACAGGCGAAGTGATCCTGCCGTTTTATCGAGCCAGCCTTCTCGAGACGTGCTGAACCCAGATTCAAGGACTGACGCCCATGATTCCATTGCCGGACCTGCTGATTTTCGCCGCCGCCGCGTTGCTGATGGTGCTCACACCCGGCCCGAACATGATCTACCTGATTTCCCGTTCGATCTGCCAGGGCCGCAAGGCTGGCGTCACCTCCCTGCTGGGTGTGGTGGCGGGCTTCTTCGTGCACATGTTTGCCGCGGCGGCGGGGCTGACGGCGGTGTTCCTGGCGGTGCCCATGGCGTATGAAATATTGAAGTGGGCCGGTGCGCTGTACCTGTTATGGCTGGCCTGGCAGGCGGTCAGGCCCGGCGCACGCTCACCGTTCCAGGCCCAGCAATTGCCCGCGGATTCGACGCGCAAGCTGATCACCATGGGGTTTCTCACCAGCGTCCTGAATCCAAAGATTGCAGTGTTTTACCTGTCGGTATTCCCGCAGTTCATCAGCCCGGAACACGGTTCGTTGTTCACCCAGAGCATCATCCTGGGCCTGACCCAGATCAGCGTCAGTTTCAGCGTCAACCTGCTGATCGCCCTGTTCGCCGCCGGCATTGCCGCCTGGTTTGTCCATAACCCCACCTGGCTGGCGGCGCAGCGCTACTTCATGGGCTTTGTGCTCGGCGCGCTGGCGTTGCGCCTGATGCTTGAGCAACGGCGTTCGGCGTGAACATTCGACGGCTCGCCGCGGGTGATGCCCAGGCGTATCGCGACCTGATGCTCCAGGCCTACGCGCTTCATCCCCAGGCCTTCACCTCCAGCGTCAGCGAGCGGGCGGCGATGCCGATGAGGTGGTGGGAATCACGTCTGAGCAGTCGACTCGATGTGTTGTTGGGGGCGTTTGTCGAGCATGAACTGGTTGGCATTGTCGGGCTGTCCCTGGAGCCGCGGGAAAAAGCCCGGCACAAGGCCACGCTGTTCGGCATGTATGTCACCGCCGCCTATTGCCATCGGGGGCTCGGCTACCAATTGCTGCAAGCGGCCCTCGACGAAGCCCGCCGCCACAGCTTTTTGCGCCTGGTGCAACTGACCGTCACCGCCGGCAACGCCCCGGCCCTGAAGCTCTATCAGCGTTGCGGCTTTGTGCAATATGGCCTCGAGCCGCAGGCGATACGAGTGGGCGAGGACTACCTCGACAAGATCCATATGTGGCGCGAACTGTAAAACCTAGCATGACGATTGAGCTTTTGTGGCGAGGGGATTTATCCCCGTTGGGCTGCGAAGCGGCCCTAAAACAGCGAGCTCAATTTTCCTGACACACCGAGTTGCCTGGTTTGGGGGCCGCTTCGCAGCCCAACGGGGATAAATCCCCTCGCCACATGAAGAATGCCCGTCAGCGCACGGCGCTGACACCGTCGAGGGTCGAAAACGAGGTGTCCTTGGCCGTCAGTAGAAAGTCGCGCATGTACGGCGCATCGAGCATGTCGGTGCGCACCGCCGCATACAGCGTGGCGAACAAGCCTTTTTCCCCCAGCCGCTTGGCTTTCACATAACCGCGTGAACTGTATTCATGCAGGGCCCAGTGGGGCATGCCGCAGACGCCACGACCGCTGGCCACCAGTTGCATCATCATCACCGTCAGTTCAGACGTGCGCACCTGGGCCGGCTCGATGTCGGCCGGTTCCAGGAAACGGGTGAAGATGTCCAGGCGATCGCGCTCTACCGGGTAGGTGATCAGGGTTTCGCTGACCAGGTCTTCGGGCACGATGTAGGGTTTGCCCGCCAGCCGGTGCTGGTTGGCCACGGCGAGCATCGCTTCGTAGGTGAACAGCGGCACGTAGGTGATGCCCGCCAGTTCCAGCGGGTCGGAGGTCACCACCAGGTCCAGGTCGCCCCGGGCCAGGGCCGGCAGCGGCGCGAAGGCGAAGCCCGAGGCCAGGTCCAGTTCGACTTCCGGCCAGGCGTCGCGGAACTGGTCGATGGTGGGCATCAGCCACTGAAAGCAACTGTGGCACTCAATGGCCATGTGCAAACGTCCGGCGGTGCCACCGGCCAGCCGGCCGATGTCCCGCTCGGCGCTGCGCAACAACGGCAAGGTCGCGTCGGCCAGTTGCAGTAAGCGCAGGCCGGCGCTGGTGAAGCGCACCGGTTTGGTCTTGCGCACGAACAACTGCATGCCCAAGCGTTCTTCCAGTTCCTTGAATTGGTGGGAGAGCGCGGACTGGGTCAAATGCAGGCGTTCGGCGGCTTCGACCAGACTGTCGGCTTCGCGCAGGGCATGCAGGGTCTTGAGGTGGCGGATTTCAAGCACCGTGGGCTCCATGAGTAAAACTCGTGATCAACACGAAAAGGTTGAGTTTGTCTCATGTGGGGCTGGCTGTCGACAATGGCGCCATCTTTTACAGGAGGACACACACCATGGCCCTGGCCCACACCTTAGGTTTTCCCCGCATCGGCGCCGACCGCGAACTGAAAAAAGCCCTCGAAGCCTACTGGAAGGGCGACCTGACAGCGGCCGCACTGCAAGCGGTGGGCCGTGAACTGCGGGCTCGGCACTGGCAACTGCAGAAAGATGCCGGCATCGACCTGCTGCCGGTCGGTGATTTCGCCTGGTACGACCAGGTGCTCAGCCACACGTTGACCCTGGGTGCCGTCCCGCCGCGATTCCACAACACCCTCGATGCCCAGGCCAAGCCGACCCTCGACACGCTGTTCGCCATGGCCCGAGGCGCCAGCGCGGCTTGCTGCGCTGCCGATCACGGGCAAGCGCAATACGCTCAGGAACTGACCAAGTGGTTCGACACCAACTACCACTATCTGGTCCCGGAGTTTACCGCCGACCAGCGCTTCGCCCTGAGTTGGGAGCAACTGTTCGACGAAGTGGATGAGGCCCATGCCTTGGGCCATCGGGTCAAACCGGTGATCATCGGTCCTTTGACCTATCTGTGGCTGGGCAAGGCCAAGGGCGAGGACTTCGACAAACTCGACCTGCTGGAGCGCCTGCTGCCGGTCTACGGTGAAATCCTCAATCGCCTCAAGGCCCAGGGCGTTGAGTGGGTGCAGATCGACGAGCCGATCCTCACCCTCGACCTGCCCCTGGCCTGGAAAAGTGCGTTCGAGCGGGCCTATCACATCCTTCAGTATTCGCCGCTGAAAAAACTGGTGGCGACCTATTTCAGTGGCCTGGAAGACAACCTCGGTCTGGCGGTGAGCCTGCCGGTGGACGGTTTGCACATCGACGCGGTGCGGGCGCCGGACCAACTGGGCCAGGTACTCGACCGCCTGCCCACCTACAAGATCCTGTCGGTGGGGCTGGTCAATGGCCGCAATGTCTGGCGCTGTGAGCTGGAACAGGCGCTGGCGCAATTGCAGCCGGCGCAGGAGCGTTTTGGCGACAACCTCTGGGTCAGCACCTCTTGCTCACTGTTGCACAGCCCCGTGGACCTGGAACGTGAAGACCGGCTCGATCCCGAACTCAAGAGCTGGCTGGCTTTTGCTGTGCAAAAGTGCGGGGAAGTGGCGGTATTGCGCGATGCACTCAACGATCCACAAGCTCCCGGTGTGCGGCAGGCCCTGGCCGACAGCCGTGACGTGCAGGCTCGTCGGGCCGACTCGACACGCATTCACAAAGCCGAGGTCCAGGCGCGCCTCGCCGCGATAGGACCCCAGGACAGTCAGCGGCGCTCGCCGTTTGCCCAGCGCATCGAACAGCAGCGCGTTCAGCTGAAACTGCCCGCTTTTCCTACCACTACCATCGGCTCCTTCCCGCAGACGCCAGCGATTCGTCTGGCGCGCCAGGCCTACAAGCAAGGCAAGCTGTCGGCCAACGATTATCAGGACGCCATGCACACCGAGATCCGCCACGCCGTGCAGATCCAGGAACGCCTGGGCTTGGACGTGCTGGTACATGGCGAAGCCGAGCGCAACGACATGGTGGAATATTTCGCCGAGCAACTGGACGGCTATGCTTTCACCCGTTTCGGCTGGGTCCAGAGCTACGGTTCGCGTTGTGTGAAACCGGCGGTCATCTATGGCGACATCAGCCGGCCGAAAGCCATGACCGTCGACTGGATCCGCTACGCACAAAGCCTGACCAACAAGGTGATGAAGGGCATGCTCACCGGCCCCGTGACCATGCTGATGTGGTCGTTCCCGCGCGAGGACGTGTCGCGTCAGGTCCAGGCGCAACAACTGGCCCTGGCCCTGCGTGACGAAGTGCTGGACCTGGAAAAAGCCGGGATCAAAATCGTGCAGATCGACGAGGCCGCGTTCCGCGAAGGTTTGCCCCTGCGCCGTGGGCAATGGCAGGCGTATCTGGATTGGGCGGTGCAAGCGTTCCGCTTGAGCGCCTCGGGCGTGGGCGACGAAACCCAGATCCACACCCACATGTGCTACAGCGAGTTCAATGACGTGATCAAGGCCATCGCCGCCATGGACGCCGACGTTATCACTATTGAAACCTCGCGTTCGGACATGGAGTTGCTGGACGCGTTCGAAGCGTTCGAGTACCCCAACGACATCGGCCCAGGTGTGTATGACATCCACTCGCCACGGGTGCCGGACACGGCGGAGATGGTCGCGTTGATGAGCAAGGCGGTGAAGCGGATTGCGGCGGACCGACTGTGGGTCAACCCCGATTGCGGCTTGAAGACCCGGGCGTGGCCGGAGACCGAAGCCGCGTTGGTGAACATGGTGGCGGCGGCGCGGCAGTTGCGGAGTCAGTTGGCCTGAAGCCCGAATACTCTTACAGGCATGCACCTGACCTGTGGCGAGGGGATTTATCCCCGCTGGGCTGCGAAGCAGCCCCCCAGATCTATCAGGTTTATTGAGTTGCTGGGTTGGGCCTGCTGCGCAGTCCAGCGGGGATAAATCCCCTCGCCACAGGGGAAGTGCTCTGCTTTGCTTCATTTGACCGGGTGGAGCGACCATTTGGCAATCTTCATCAAACTGTCACGCAACTGTGGCAGCGCGCTTGAACAAACTTCATCAGACTCGCGCTCTACTGGGGTTCTGCGTTTTGGTGTTTCTTCATGCGTGTATTTATCTTCCTGGCCGCGTTGTTATTCGGCCTGCCGTCGATGGCGGCTTCTCGCTGTGATGTCAATGTTGCGACCCAACGGGTCGATCTGGATCAGGTCAGCCTGGCGTACCAGAGCATCGGCCGTGCCTCCGACCCGGCGTTGTTGCTGGTGATGGGCTTGGGCGGGCAGTTGATCCACTGGCCGGACGAAGTGGTGGCGGCCCTGTGCGAGCAGGGCTTTCGGGTGATCCGCTACGACAACCGCGACGTGGGTCTGTCCGCCTGGCGCCAGGCGCCCGGCAGCGCCAACCTGGCCTTTGAGGCCTTGCGTTACAAGCTGGGTTTGCCCGTGGCCGCTCCCTACACCTTGACCGACATGGCCGACGACGGGCTGGGGTTGATGGACGCGTTGCAGGTGCAGCGCTTTCACGTACTGGGGGTGAGCATGGGTGGCATGATCGCCCAGCACATGGCGGCCATGGCGCCGCAGCGGGTAGAGAGCCTGACCCTGATCATGACCAGCTCCGGCGCCGAAGGCCTGCCGGCACCCAGTGAAACGCTGGTGAAGCTGTTGTCCCGGCGCAGTGCGCCGAATCGTGAAGTGGCCCTGGAACAACAGGCCGATCTGTTGGCCGCCCTGGGCAGCCCGATGGTGGTGGATGATCGTCAGGCACTGTTGCATCAGGCCGCCCAGGCCTATGACCGGGCCTTCAACCCCGAAGGCGTGCAGCGCCAGATCATGGCGATCATGGCCGAGCCGAGCCGGGTGGCGCTGCTCAATCAACTGCGCGTGCCGACCCTGGTGGTCCATGGCACCGCCGACCCGTTGTTGCCGGTGATGCATGGTGTGCACCTCGCGGCGCACATCCGCGGCAGCCGCCTGAAGCTGATACCGGGCCTGGCCCACCGGTTTCAAGAAGCGTTCAAGGAACCGTTGCTGGGGGCGGTGTTGCCCTACTTGCAGCAGCATCGCGAAGACACTACGCATTGGGCGCAGATCGAGCCGGTACAGGTGCCCAATCTGCTGTAGCTTTTCCCGTGATAAGGGGACTGATCTGTGGCGAGGGGATTTATCCCCGCTGGGTTGCGAAGCGACCCCAAAACTGGCGCCTCGGTATGTCAGGCTGATCATGTTCGATTGCTTGGGGCCTGCTGCGCAGTCCAGCGGGGATAAATCCCCTCGCCACAGGGGGCTTGCGGTGAAACAGCTAGCGTGTCTGCGCCTGTTCCACCAACCAGCCCATCAGTGCCTGCAATTGCTCCGAAACCTGGGATTTGCGCGGGTACACCAAGTGATAGGCCAACCCGGTCTTGACCTTCAGTTCGAACGGCATCACCAGTCGTCCGGCGCTCAGGTCGTCGCCGATCAGCGACCAGTCGCCAATCGCCACGCCGGTGCCTTGTGAGGCCATGGACATCGCCAGGTCCAGGGTTTCGAAATGTTGGCCTTTGCTGACGTTGCTCAGTTGCACATCCGCTGCCTCCAGCCACGCGTTCCAGTCGCGCTCGTCCGCGGTGGGATGCAGCAGCAGATGGTGTTGCAGGTCGGCGGGCGTGCGCAGCGGCACGGGACCTTCAAGCAGTGGACGTGAACACACCGGGGTCAGTTGCTCATCGAACAGGTGCAGGCCCGCCAGCGATGCATCCGGCGGCGGCCCATAGACCACCGCCGCGTCGAAGGTTTCGCGCTGGAAGTCCACGCCGTGGCGGACGGTGGTCGTCAACTGCACCGGTATGTCCGGTCGTTCCTTTTGCCATTGCAGCAAACGCGGCATCAGCCAGCGCAGCACACAGGTTGGCGCCTTGAGTTGCACGCCCTGGTGTTTTTCGCCGATCTGCTCCACGGCTTCAGCGATCAGGGCGAACACTTGCTGCACCTGTGGCAGCCACGCCTGCCCCTGCGGCGTGAGGCTCAGGCCCCGTGCCTGACGCTGGAACAGCGCATAACCCAAATGTTCCTCCAGCCCGGCGATCTGTCGACTCACCGCGCCTTGGGTGATGTGCAACTGTTCCGCCGCCCGGGTGAAGTTGCAGCACTGGGCGGTGATCAGAAACGTGTGCAGCGCCGGGAGCGGAGGAAGGCGTTTCATTTGGAATCGAGCCATGACGTGGGGACATGGCGAGTATGACTTTTTATCCATTGTTGCGGCTATGGCCTGGCCGTTCCAATAACGCCATTCCCCCGAAAACAAGAAGGGCAGTGGCAATGGCGACGTGCGGCGAAGTATTGGTCAAGTTACTCGAAGGTTATGGCGTGGAGCAGGTGTTCGGGATTCCCGGCGTGCACACCGTCGAGTTGTATCGTGGGTTGGCTCGTTCCAGCATCCGCCATGTGACGCCGCGTCACGAACAGGGCGCAGGGTTCATGGCCGACGGTTATGCCCGGGTCAGCGGCAAGCCCGGTGTGTGCTTCATCATCACCGGCCCCGGCATGACCAACATCACCACCGCCATGGGCCAGGCCTACGCCGATTCGATCCCGATGCTGGTGATTTCCAGCGTGCAGTCGCGCAGCCAGTTGGGCGGCGGGCGCGGCAAACTCCATGAGCTGCCGAATCAGAGTGCATTGGTGGCTGGCGTGGCGGCGTTTTCCCATACGCTGATGTCCGCCGCCGAGTTGCCGGGGGTACTGGCTCGGGCCTTTGCCTTGTTCCAGGCCGGTCGCCCGCGGCCGGTACACATCGAAATTCCGTTGGACGTTCTGGTGGAAGACGCCGATGCGTTGCTCGCCACCACGCCAGTGAATATCTGCCGTGCCGGGGCCGCGCCGAGTGCGGTGGCGCAGATGTCGGCCATGCTGGCGAAGGCGCAGCGGCCCTTGATTTTGGCCGGTGGCGGTGCCATCGACGCAGGCCGCGAACTGACCGAACTGGCTGAGTGCCTCGGCGCGCCCGTGGCACTGACCATCAACGCCAAGGGCTTGTTGCCATCCCGTCATCCCCTGTTGATCGGCTCCACGCAAAGCCTGGTGGCCACCCGCGCGCTGGTGGCCGAGGCCGACGTGGTGCTGGCCATCGGCACGGAGCTGGCCGAGACCGACTACGACATCACCTTCGCCGGCGGCTTCGAGATCCCCGGTGCATTGCTGCGCATCGACATCGACCCGGACCAGACCGTGCGCAACTACCCGCCGCACCTGGCGCTGGTGGCCGATGCCCGCAGCGCCAGCCAGGCCTTGCTCGATGGGTTGAAGCAACAATCCCTGACCCGGCGCGACAGCGATTGGGGCCAGGTGCGTGCCGCGCGGTTACGGGCGGATCTGGACCGGGACTGGGACGTCGCGACCCGCGCGCAGACCTTGTTCATCGACACGGTTTTGCAGGCCTTGCCCGACGCGGTATTCGTCGGTGACTCCACGCAACCGGTGTACACCGGCAACCTGACCTTCAACCCGGAACATCCACGTCGCTGGTTCAATGCGTCCACCGGCTACGGCACCCTCGGCTATGCCTTGCCGGCGGCCATCGGCGCCTGGCTCGGTGGCGTCGACGCCGGTCACGGTCGTCCGCCGGTGGTGTGCCTGATCGGTGATGGCGGCTTGCAGTTCACCTTGCCGGAGCTGGCCAGCGCCGTGGAAGCAGGCGTGCCAGTGATCGTGCTGTTGTGGAATAACCAGGGTTACGAAGAGATCAAGAAATACATGGTCAACCGCGCCATTGAACCGGTGGGCGTGGACATCTACACCCCGGATTTCATTGGCGTCGCCAAGGCCCTGGGTTGCTTTGCACACGCCATCGACGGTGTGGAGTCATTGCGCGCCGCGTTGCTGGCGGCCCACGACCGCCAGGGCCCGACCCTGATCGAAATCGATCAGGCGCGCTGGATGATGGCGGTGGCCCAATGAATTTCCCCACTACACAGGACGGCCTGTACATCAATGGCCAATGGTCCTCGGGTGATCAGCATTTGCGGGTGATCAACCCGGTCACCGAGGCGCTGCTGACCACGGTCAATGGCGGCGATGAGCGTGCGGTCGATCAGGCCCTGAACGCGGCGACCCAGGCGTTGGCCCAATGGTCGAACACCACCGGCACCGAGCGCGCGGCGATTCTGCGCCGTATCGCCGCGGGTGTGCAGGCCGCGCGTGAGCGGTTGATGCACTTGCAATCGAGCAATAACGGCAAGCCCCTGTTCGAAGCGGCCATCGATGTCGACGACGTGGTCGCCACCTTCAAGTATTACGCCGAACTGGCCGAAGGGCTGGACGCCCGGCAGGACAGCCCGCTGCCATTGCCCAGCGAAGACTTCAGTGCCCGCCTGCGCCGCGAACCCTGCGGTGTGGTGGGATTGATCGTGCCGTGGAATTTCCCGATGGTCACCACCGCCTGGAAGCTCGCCCCGGCCTTGGCCGCCGGTTGTTGTGTGGTGCTCAAGCCTTCGGAGGTCACACCGTTGCCGGAGCTGGAACTGGCGTCGATCATCGGCGGCTGTGGCTTGCCGCCGGGTGTGTTTAACCTGATCTGTGGTACGGGCCTGGCCGTGGGGGCGCCACTGGCGAGCGATTCGCGCGTGGCGAAGATTTCCTTTACCGGCAGCAATGCGGTGGGCGTGCAGGTGATGCAACGGGCGGCGGAAACGGTGAAGGGCGTGAGCCTGGAACTGGGAGGCAAGTCGTCGTTGTTGGTGTTGGTCGACGCCGACCTGGAGCTGGCGGTGGAACTGGCCTGTGGTGGCGGTTTCTTCAACGCCGGGCAAATGTGCTCGGCCACCAGTCGCGTGCTGGTCGCCGATGAGCTGGCCGATGAATTCCTGCAACGACTCAAGACTCGCGCCGAAGCGATTCGCGTGGCTGACCCGTTTGACCCTGACGTGGAGATGGGCGCGCTGGTCAACCAGGCGCAATATCAGCGGGTGCTCGGGCACATCGACCGGGGCCTGAGCGCCGGGGCGACGCTGGTGTGCGGCGGGCAGCGACCCGCGCATTTGCCGCGCGGCTATTTTCTACAGCCGACCGTTTTCACCGACGTGCCTGTGGACAGCGAGTTGTGGTGCGAAGAAATCTTCGGACCGGTGCTGTGTGTGCGTCGTTTCAGCACCCTGGAGCAAGCGATCGCCCTGGCCAACGACAGTCGTTTCGGCCTGGTGGCCAGTGTCGTCAGTCGCGATACCGAAGTTGCCGAACAGGTGGCCAATGCTTTGCAGGCAGGGCTGGTGTGGATCAACGCCCCTCAAGTGATCTTTCCCCAGGCGGCGTGGGGTGGTTACAAGCAGAGCAGCATGGGCCGCGAGTTGGGGCCTTGGGGGCTGGCGGCGTTTCAGGAGATCAAGCATGTGGTGCGGGCGGTTTGAACACTAGAGGTGGGTGTCTGTACTGGCCCCATCGCGAGCAAGCTCGCTCCCACAGGGTCCTGCATACGCAGCTCAAAATGTGGGAGCGGGCTTGCTCGCGAAGGGGCCGGCCCAGCCAATACCAGGCGCCGGTCAAACCGTCATCCGCAACCGCGCCAGATCCCGCAGCGGCGGCGCGCCGAACAGGCGGCTGTACTCGCGGCTGAACTGCGAAGGGCTTTCATACCCCACCCGATACCCCGCCGCCGAGGCCTCCAGCCCTTCGGCCAGCATCAGTCGCCGGGCCTCCTGAAGGCGCAGTTGCTTCTGGTATTGCAGCGGGCTCATGGCCGTCATGGCCTTGAAACGGTGATGCAGGGTCGAGACGCTGAGGTTCACTTCCCGGGCCAGGTCATCGATGCGCAACGGTTTTTCGAAATGGCCGTTGAGCCATTTGATCGCCTGGCTGATGCGATGGCTCTGACTGTTGGTGATGGCGATTTCGTAGAGTCGATAGCCCTGGGGGCTGCGCAGCAGACGGTACAGAATTTCCCGGCGCACCAAGGGCGCAAGCATGGCGATGTCTTTCGGGCTGTCCAGCAACCGCGTCAGGCGCAACACAGCGTCGAGCATCGGCGTGTCCAGCCGTTCTACATACAGGCCGCGACCGGTGGGGCGCGTCGGTACGCCCAGCGGGCCCGCGTCGGCGATCAGCGCGGTGATTTCCGCCGGATCGATGTCCAGGCGCAGGGCCAGGATCGGCTGATCGGGCGAAACGCTGGCGACGCAACCACTCAAGGGCATCGAGACCGAGACCACCAGATAATGGAGCGGGTCGTAGTTGAACAATTCGTCCGCCAGGCGCACCTGTTTGCTGCCTTGGGCCATGATGCACAGCGCTGGTCGCGCCAGCACCGGTGCGAATTGATGGGGTTGGCTGTGGCGCGACAGATGCAGCGAGTCGATGGCCGTGGCGTAGCTGCCATCTTCACAGGTATTGCGGCCGATGATCGACGCCAGTTCGGCGCGCTGTTGTTCCAGATACGTGTCCAGCGGGACGTGGGCGTGGTCAAGCGGCGACATGCCGGAATCCTCAGGAAAGGGGGAGCGATGAACAGAGCTTATGTTTGTGCAAGTCGCCGTGGTAGCCACATCCTGTCGAAAGCTTGCCTGATCCTGCACAGCGTATCGAATCGCAGCGGCATAATGTGACCGAAACTTGCTTGAAACCTTTTGTTTCAACTTTCCCGAAACCTCGCAGAGGGTGCGGCCATTGGGGCCGGCTCCCGCGCAGGATTGTGCAATGGGTCGGCAGAAATCGACTAACCCAGCTGGCGTCGTGGCGCTTAACCTTTGATCCTGTCGCAGCCTGTCCCGGGCTGCACAACGGATTACCTGGGAGGGTTGAACATGTCTACACAGATCCCCGTCAGTCACATGGCCTTTGTGCGGGCCCGTTCCGGTTGCTCCAAGCCATTGGGTGCCCGCCTGAGTACGCTGATCGCACCCTCGCGCCAAGCCCCCGGATGCCTGCATTTTGCCTTGCAGCAATCGCAATGCGACGCCGATCTGTGGCTGGTGTCCGGGCTCTGGGTCAATCAACAGGCGATGGATGCGTATTTCAACTCCCCGGCCATGGCGATCTTCGCCGAGCTGGTACAGGACCTGGTGGTGAGCAGCCTGGATTTTCACACCTTCCGTGAAGTGTCCGCCGCCCAGGCGACCGAAGGGTGCCTGGCGAAGGTACACAAACTGGCGGGTTGAAGGTTTAATGAGCGTCATTTCCATCGCCAGGATGCGCAACATGGCACGTAAAGCCTTTGAAACCTTCGAAGCTGTTTCCGCGGTCGTCCCCAAAGAGGGCGGCGGCTACTACGCCGCGATTGCCACCAAAGCCATTGGCGGTTCCGGTGCGCCGCGTTTCAACAAGGTGCTTGAAGAGCAGAGCTTCAAGACGGCCACTGATGCCGACTCGGCTGCGGCCATTGAGTTGACCCATCTCAAGGGTGTGGGCGATGAGGGCGAGCTGATTTGGAACCTGCGAGATTAACGTTGTGGGAGCAAGGCTTGCCCGCGATGCTCTCACCTTGGCTCTAAAGACAGACCGCGTTGTCTTCATTGCGGGCAAGCCTTGCTCCCACAGAAAAACGCTGTGTCACAGGGTTCGGTGTGCATCTTCTATTGAGGACGATGCATCTTGAATAGCGCCTCGGGACCCAGCTGGAAATAGTCCGCCGGCCCGCCGCCGCGCAAAATCGGCTCGGCGGCGGCGGTGTCGTATACCCCATCCTTCAACAACCATTTGGCGATATGCACGGCGACCACTTCGCCGAGGATCAGCCAACTGGGCACCAACGCCTGGTCCGCACGCTGCAACTGGATGATCTGGGTGACCTTGCATTCGAAGGACACCGGGCTTTGCGCGACGCGTGGCACCTGAATCACCCGTGATGGCGCTGGCGTCAAACCGGCCAGTTCGAATTCATTGACCTTTGGCGCGACCATGGCGCAGCTCTGGTTCATCTGTTCGGCCAACGGGCGTGTCGCCAGGTTCCAGGCGAATTCGCCGGTCTGCTCGATATTGTTCAGGCTGTCTTTGCGCCCGACGCTGCAGAACCCGATGATCGGCGGGATGTAGTTAAAGGCGTTGAAAAAACTGTAGGGCGCCAGGTTCAGGTGCCCTTCGGCGTCCTGGGAGGAAATCCAGCCGATGGGGCGGGGACCGACGATGGCGTTGAACGGGTCGTGGGGCAGGCCGTGGCCCTGGGCGGGTTCGTAGTAGTGGATGTCGTCGGGCATGGCGGTTGAGGTCCTGGGATGGATTTTGAGATTTCGAGGATAGTGCCGGGGCCAACTGTTTTTGTCAGCACCGCAGAACTTTGTGGGAGCGGGCTTGCTCGCGAAGGCGGTATGTCAGTTGATATAAATGTTGGCTGGCACACCGCATTCGCGAGCAAGCCCGCTCCCACATTTTTTTTTCAGTGAGACCACTTTGGTGTTGGGCTTGAGGCTGACCGTTTTCCTGTACCCCAAAAACAACTAAGCCCGGCCTAAGCCGGGCTGTGAGAGAGCCTCGTTGGGATTAGCTGAGGGAGGCGGTGTTAGTGCGGTCAAAGCCGTCTTCAGCGATAGCGTTCGAGCCGGTGCGGTCAAAGCCGTCTTCAGCGACAGTGTTCGAGCCGGTGCGGTCGAAGCCGTCTTCAGCGACAGTGTTCGAGCCGGTGCGGTCAAAGCCGTCTTCAGCGACAGTGTTCGAGCCGGTGCGGTCAAAGCCGTCTTCAGCGACAGTGTTCGAGCCGGTACGGTCAAAGCCGTCAGCAGCAACAGTGGCGGCGCCGGTACGGTCGTAGCCATCAGCGGCAATGGCTGACTGGGTGCGGTCGAAGCCATCGGCGGCAAAGGTGTTGGCGGCCAGTACAGACAGGGTCAGGGCGAGGATCAGTTTGGTTTTCATGGTCGTTCTCCAAAGTGGTTGGCGTTGATCGCCTTGGGTGTGGAATTCATATTACGCTCGTTAATCTGATTAAAAAGCGCAAAAAAACGCTTAAACCAATCGTATTTATCGATCTATCTAAAGGTGTTATTGACCGGCGATAAACCTCATCACTGGCGTACGGCAACAGCGTCTTGTTGAGGATGAGCATGCAGGGCAGGCATTAACCAGAGATTAATGCCGGATAAATCTTCAGACACGTTGCACGAAAAAAGGGGCGAACCCGTTCAGGTTCGCCCCTTTCATGTGTGCGTGTCCGTCGGTCAGTCGGTCAGGATCCGCGAATGCTTGCGAGTGTCTTTCATGGTGATGTAGACCAGCAGCGACACCGCGATACACGCCGTCACGTACCAGTAGTAGCCGGTTTCCATGCCGATGCTCTTGAACCACAAAGCGATGTATTCAGCGGTGCCGCCGAAGATCGATACGGTCAAGGCGTATGGCAGGCCGACGCCCAGGGCACGGATTTCGGTGGGGAACAGCTCGGCTTTCACCACGGCGTTGATCGAGGTGTAGCCACTGACGATGATCAGCGCGGCCATGATCAGGAAGAACGCGCCCCACCAGGTCTGGACGGTGTGCAGGGTGGTCAGGATCGGTACGGTGAACAGCGTCCCCAGGATGCCGAAGGCAATCAGGATCGGCCGCCGCCCGACTTTGTCCGACAAGCCGCCGATCACCGGTTGCAGGCACATGAACAGGAACAGTGTCGCGGCGGAAATGGTGGTGGAGTCGGAGATGCTCATGCCGACGGTGTTCACCAGGTATTTCTGCATGTAGGTGGTGTAGGTGTAGAACGCCAGGGTGCCGCCCATGGTCAGGCCGACCACCGTCAGCAATTCTTTTGGATGGCGCATCAAGGTGCGCATGGCGCTTTCCTTGGCTTTTTCCTTTTTGGTGAACGACTCGGTTTCTTCCATGCCGCGACGCAGGTACAACGCCACGATCGCGCACAGCGCGCCGATGGCGAACGGAATGCGCCAGCCCCAGGCATACAGCTCTTCGGTGGTCAGGAAGCGTTGCAATACGATCAGCACGCCCAGGGCGATGAGCTGGCCGGAGATCAGGGTCACGTACTGGAAGCTGGAGAAGAAGCCGCGACGTTCCTTGGTGGCCATCTCGCTCAGATAGGTGGCCGAGGTGCCGTATTCACCGCCCACCGACAGACCCTGAAGCAAACGGGCCACGACCAGCAGGATCGGCGCACCGACGCCGATGGTTTCATAGCCGGGGCTCAGGGCGATGATCAACGAGCCGAAGCACATCAGGTACACCGAGGCCATCAGCGCCGCCTTGCGCCCGGCGCGGTCAGCGTACAGGCCCATCAGCCAGCCACCGATGGGGCGCATCAGAAAGCCCACGGCGAAAATCGCGGCGGTGTTGAGCAATTGGGCAGTGGTGTCGCCCTTGGGGAAAAAGGCTTTGGCGAAGTACAGCGAGAAAGCGGCGTAGACGTACCAGTCATACCACTCAACCATGTTGCCGATCGAACCGCTGAAAATCGACTTGATCCGGCTGGCGGTGGTTCTTTCACGGGCGGGCGCGGCAGCCGACCCGAGAGGAAGGGTATTGGAGTTATCCATTGAAGGATCCTTCGTTTAATTGTTTTTGTGGAGCGCGTGTGAACGCAGCCTGACAGGGCTATAGCAGGAGCTGTGCCAGATGGGAGAGGGCCGGACTAGAGGGGTTGACTGCGCTGGATGAGCGGAAATTCGCTTGCTTTGGAATGGGGGTGAGCGGGAATCCGCTTATTCAGGGGGATATGTGCTGTTGGTACTGGCCTCATCGCGAGCAAGCTCGGCTCCCACATGTTGACCTGCGTACACATAACCCCCCGTGGGAGCCGAGCTTGCTCGCGATGAGGCCGGAACAGCCGCGAACCATTCAGCGGTCCTGCAAAAACATCTCCCGACTCAACCCATGCCGCTGCATCTTTTCATTGAAGGTACGACGCGGCAGCTGCAATTCTTCGAGTACCGCTTTCACATCGCCCTTGTGCCGCGTCAGGGCGGCGCGCAGGCATTGGGCTTCGAAGGCTTCCTGCCGGGCGGCCAGGGATTGGCCAGGCTCCGTATCCAGGACGCGGGGTTGATCCAACCCCAGCAATTGACGCTCGGCGACGTTGGCCAGCTCACGTACATTGCCCGGCCAGTCGTGGCCGAGTAAATAGCTCAACTGCGGACCGCTCAAGGGCACGGCGGGGCGGCCCAGGCGCTCGGCGGCGTGGTGGGTGAAGTGTTCGAACAACAAGGGAATGTCCTCGCGCCGTTCACGCAGAGGTGGCAAGCGCAGCTCGGCGATGTTCAGGCGATAGGCCAGGTCCTCGCGAAAACGTCCGGCGCGGGCCTCGTCGAGCAGGTCGGGCTTGGTGGCGGCGATGATGCGTAGGTCCACATGGATGCTCTGGTTGGACCCCAGGCGTTCGAGTTTCTGTTCCTGCAACACCCGCAGCAACTTGACCTGTTGGGCCAGGGGCATGCTCTCGATTTCATCGAGAAACAGCGTGCCGCCGTCGGCGTATTCGAGCTTGCCGATGCGTTTGCCCTGGGCGCCAGTGAAGGCGCCGCTTTCATGGCCGAACAGTTCGGCCTCGAACAGCGGTTCGGGAATGGCCGCGCAGTTCAATGCCACGAAGGGTTTGTCCGCCCGGGGACCGAAGTCGTGCAGGCAACGGGCGACCAACTCCTTGCCGCTGCCAGTTTCGCCGCGGATCAACACGTTGACCGGCAGTGTCGCCAGGTCCAACACCTGGCGACGCAGGTTTTGCAGCGCCCGTGACACCCCAAGCAGTGTCCCGTCGAGCTTGTCCTTGACGTCGGCCCGCTCGTGCAGGCGACGGTTCTCCAGCACCAGCGTGCGCTTGTCCAACGCGCGGCGCAGGCTGCCGAGCAGCGTTTCGGGGCTGAAAGGTTTTTCCAGGAAGTCGTAGGCGCCGTCGCGCATGGCTTCCACGGCCATCGGCACGTCGCCGTGGCCGGTCAACAGGATCACCGGCAGATCCGGGTCGCGTCGCCGCACTTCGGCCAGCAGCTCCAGGCCGCTGAGCCCAGGCATGCGCACATCGCTGACGATCACCCCCGGGAAATGCCCCGGCAATTGCGCCAGGCACTCTTCGGCGTGACTGAACAGCTGCACGTCGAAACCCGACAGGCTCAGCCATTGCTCCACGGCGCTGCGGATGCTGGCCTCGTCGTCGACGACAATGACCTTTTTCAGGGTGCAAGGGTTAAGCATGCAACTGGGCCTCCTGATCGATCGGCAAGGTTACGCAGAACTGCGCGCCGCTTTCATGGTTGTCGGCTGTCAGTCGTCCACCCGATTCATGAATGATTGCAAACGAAACCGCCAGGCCCAAGCCCAGGCCATCGCCCACCGCCTTGGTGGTGAAGAACGGGTCGAACACCTGGCTCAGGTGTTCCTCGGCGATCCCGGCGCCACTGTCACTGACGGTCAGACGCCACAGTTGTTCATCGGCTTCAAGGCGTACTTCCAGGCGTTTGAGCGGCTGGCCGGCCATGGCGTCGAGGGCGTTGCGCAACAGGTTGATCAGTACCTGTTCGAGACGGATTGCATCGCCGCGCACCCACGCCGGGCGGGTCAGGTGCAGCACCGTACTGACCTGTTCGTCGCGCAGGCGTGTGTCCAGCAGTTGCAGGGCCTGATCCACCACCACCGCCAGGTCGAGGCGCTCGCGCAGACCGCTGGGGCTTTTGCGGGCGAAGGTCTTCAGGTGGCCGGTGAGGGCGGCCATGCGGGTCAGCATGTCGTCCAGGGGTTTGATGGCTTTGTAGGCATCATCGACCCGGCCGTGATCCAACAGCAGGCGCAGGGTTGCCAGTTGCATGCGCTGGGCCGTCAGCGGCTGGTTAATTTCATGGGCCAGGGCCGCCGACATTTGCCCCAGGGCCGCGAGTTTGGCCGATTGCACCAGCCCGTCCTGAGCGGTGCGCAAATCCCGGGTGCGTTCTTCCACCAGCCGTTCGAGTTCTTCACGGCTGCGCTGGCGCAGCTTCGCCAGGCGCCAGCGCTGGTTGAGAAACAGCAGCAGAAACACCAGGGCCAACCACAACCCGGCGGCGGCGAGCCCGGCGTTGCGACGGTCTTCGAAGGCGATCTGCGGCCGGCGTAGCAAGTGCAAGGTCCAGCCTTCGGTGGTCAATGGCAGGGACTCCCACAGGTAATCCACGGCACCATCGGGGGCCTCGACCCGGGCCAGATGACTGTTGTCGTCAAAGCGCCGCAGCGGCTCAACGGCCAAGGGTTGCAGCGGTTGCTTGTCGTATTGGCGAGTGGCCTTGAGCTCGGCGTGATCGCTGTCGGTCAACGGCTGCAAATGGCGATAACGCCAGCCCTCGCGGTTGGCGATGAAAATGATGCCCCGTGCATCGCTGACCAGCAGGGTGTCGCTGCCCTGATGCCATTCGCGTTCCAGCTCAGGAAACTCCAGCTTAACGACCATCGCACCGAGGAACTCACCGTTGTCGCCGGTCACTGCGCTGGACAGGAAGTAGCCCGGAATGCCACTGGTCACGCCCACCGCATAAAACCGGCCGGTGCCCTGGGTTCGGGTCTGGAGGAAGTACGGCCGAAAGCCATAGTTGTGCCCGACATAACTGCTGGGCAAGCGCCAGTTGCTGGCCGCGACGGCCAGGCCGGTATGGTCGAGCAACTCCAATGTGGAAGATTTCGCGGCGCCGTTGATCTGTTCCAGTTTGCGATTCAGCGCGTCCTGCTGCGGGGGGCTGACCGGCCCCTTGAGGGCCGAGCGTAACTCGGGGTCCAGTGCCAGCACGGCGGGCAGGGCGCGGTAGCGTTCGATCAAGGTGTGCAGGGAATTGGCGTACAACGCCAATTGCTGATTCGCACGGCTGGCATCCTCCTCCAGGGCCTGGCGTTCGGCGTGACGCACGGCCAGGGTGGCGGCAATGATGGCGCCGGCGAGAATCAGTAAGGTGTACAACGACAGACGCAAGGGACGGGATATTGCCGGCATGTGACTGTTTCAAGGGCTGGAGAGAGAGGGGCACGATAGCACGCCGTATGCGGTGATGGGCCCCGGCGCCGGGCTTATCTGAGCATGCCCTGCGTCTTCCTCAACCGACCGATTGTTGCCTCCATTTCTCTTCTCAGGTTTTGAGGTGTGTCACCCTCGGACAGGCCGACTATTTTGCTGAGCGGTCGGTAGGTATTGACGGCGCCAAGTTGTGCCTCGGTAAACAGCGTATCAATGTAGTCCATCTGGGCGTTCAACACGTTGATCATGCCGGTGATGTGCGCATCCGCCTGGGCGATTTTTTCCTCGGTCAGTTCATGGCTTGCAGCACCCATTTCATGAATGATCTCAATGGTTCCCAACACCGTGGCGATCACGGCGCCTATTTCGCTGGCGCCAAGGGTGCCTGTGGCTTTGAGCGCTATTTTGCTGCCCGTGCTGGTCACCTCCTTTCCCGCTTTCAAGACGTTTTTCTGTGTCGGCGCGCTCACGGCGTGGGTCAGGTCCCGGGCTTTTGCCTTGGCATAGTGGAAGAGGTCAAGATTTTTGTATTCGCCTTTCCTGACGATTTTTTCAGGGTCCAGTTTGCGGCTCTTGAAGTTGACCGCTGCGCTGAGACTCAACCGCTCCAGCGCATAATCCAGACCAATGCTCACGGCTTTGCTGGTCGCGAATCCCAACGCGGCTCCCAGCGCCATGCCGGGGGGGCCTGCGACGCTGCCTATTGCAGCGGTTGCGATGCCAACCGCAACCCCCGTTCCGTAACTGATCGCCTGTGCACCCACATGAGCGGCGACACGCACGGCGGCGGCCTGGGTGTGCGCCGATGCCGAGCGATGGCTGGCCAGTTGCGTTTGCGCCTCGCTGGCCCGGCGCGAAGTCAGCGTCATGATGTCGGTGAACTTCCTGATTTCCTTGTTCAGTCGGTTGCGGTTTTTCCACTGCTCCCAGTAGGCAGCGGTCTGGGCCTTCCTGGCCTCTCTCTGGGCCGCTGTCTCGACGATCAACCCTTGGTCGTCGGTAAACGTCATCGGGTTATTAGCGACAAACCCATACAGATTCAACCCGTCCACATCCCCCGCCGGGTCTGCGCTGACCCAGCGCTGCAACCACGGTGCGTAGTAACGCGCGCCGTAGTAATACACCCCGCTGGCGTCCATTTCCTTGCCTGAATAGCGGAGGGTCTTGTAGTCGACTTCAAGGCTGGAGCGGGCGGCGTGCCAGGCGGTGCCGCCGAAGGGGTAGTAGTGCTCAAGGCTGAGCAAGGTACCGTGGCGGTCCAGCTCCAAGGTGCTGGAGCCCAAGTGATCGTCGAGGCTGTAGCGCAGTTGATCAGCTTCGATGCCGCTCGGTTGGCCAGCTTCCCAATGCAGGCAGCGGACACTGCCATGGGCCAGGGCACAGGTGACCACATGCAGTTGCTCGCCGTGGTTGCTTGTGCGGATCTCAAGGCCCGGCAAATATCGTGTCTGGCGTCGCGTGCTGGTGGTGGTGTGGGTCTTGCTGACCCGCTCGCCCTGGCTGTACAGATAGGTTTCGTCATCGTCCGACACACCGTTGTCGCGTTTGAGCAACGTGACCTTACCGAGCTGGTCCCGGGCGTCCCACACCAGCGACTGCGCACCGCGTTGCAGGTACAGCTGGTTGCCATGGGCATCGAACAGCGCGTCGAAATCCGGTTCAGGGTCGCCTTCGGCCCAGCGCACGCCGCGGTTGCTGTGAGGGTCGATGCGCAGTGCCTGCGTGTGGTTGTTGCCTTCGCGAACATGCCGCAGGCGGGTCAGGTTGTTGCCGGTGTCGTAGTCATACAGCTGGGTGTAATTGAAGCGGTGCCCGGTGTCGATGGGTACGACCGGCTCGGGTAACCCCGGATGCAGGTGCGGTGTTTCGCTCTCCAGACCGGTGGCGCTGATCAAACGGTAGAGCGAGTCGTAGGTGAAGTCGCGATGACCGTCCATGCGCTGGTTGGCAAAGTACAGGGTGGCGATGGTCAGGTCTTCGATACGCAGCACATTGCCCATGGGGTCATGGAAGTACACCAGGTTCTGGAGCAGGGCTTGCCCGGATTTTCCAGCCTTGAGGGTGCTCAGTTGATCGTTGGTCGGGTCATAGGTCCAGCGACTGATCACGCCGTTGGCCGTCTCTTGCCGCTCGATCTGGCCGGCGGCGTTGTAGCGGGCGTCCAGGAGAATCGGTTGTGGCGTATCCTGGTCCTTGAGTTGCAAGTCCACCTGTTTGAGCTGCCCGCCGAGGTCCTGCCGCAGGTAACGGCGGTGGCCAGCAGCGTCAGTCTGGCTCACGGGTGTGCCGTGGGCGTCGAGGGTTTGCTCATAAATGTGGGGGACAGCGTCGGTAAAACGGCGCACCTGGCGCAACGGTTCGCCCGACAGCCCGTAACTGTCCAGATGCACAGTGCCCGAGGGATCATTCTGCTCAAGCAACTGCCCGCGCAGATTGTAATCGGCATCGGCTGTGGCGTCGGCGTAGGTGAAGGTGTCGACCTCGGCTTGGCCGTTTTCCTCCAGGGCTATCGGGCGCAGTTGAGGGTCATAGGCAATGCGCCAATGATTGCCGCGTTGATCCCAGCGCTGCCGGACTTCCCCTGTCAGGCCCGGCAATACCAGACGCCATCCGGCATCGACGCTGTCGCTACGCAGCGCATGACCTGCGAGGGTGTAGAGGGTGGCCTGATTGGGTTTGGGGGCATGGCCGAAAAGACGAGGGTCCCATTGCTCGACGAGGTGTCCGTTAGCGTTATGGCGTTGGCGAGCGATCAGGGCGACGACGGGTGTCGAGGCCTGGCTGCGCAAGTACGCCACTTGCCGCGTGGGCAGACCACGGCCATCGACGGCGATGACGTTGGGAGTACGGTGATGGACGGTACTCATCGGTCGACGGCCTCCAGGGAATTCGTCGTTTCGAGCCTGGCCTGAGGGGAGCGCTTGCAACGCAATATAGCAATGAAGAAACCGCGGGAAACCTGTCAGGCCTGACAGCGAAGGTGCCGACGCGGGCGGGCGATTGCGACCGCCGCATTACTTTTTTGCCATCCTGCCCTTGGCTTGCTTGAGCAAGAATTGATTGTCCGTGGTGCTCATTTCTCTGTACCAGGCCATGCCTTTTTGCGCCCGATCAATGTAGTCCAGCGTGACCAGGGTTTTGCGCTGCAGGACTGAATAGTGGATGGGGGCCAACGTTTCCGGTGTCGTCAGAGGGTTGACGTTCGGCAGCACGTCGCCAGGGTATACGACAGATTTCCCCAGGCTTTTGAAGGCCGCTTCCGTGGCGCTCCAGCGACTCTCTACCGCGCTTTTCCACTCCGCCAGCAGGGTGTCGATCTTGTTGATTTTGACGGGGGTCAGTCCCATCTTGATGTCCTCGGCTTCCTGGGCGCGAGAACCCAGGTTCAGCAAATTCATCCCCGGGATAACCGAGCCGGTGACCCTGTTCAGGAAAAAACTGGTGAAGTCCTGGACCGAAAAGGACAGGGATTCGTTCTGGCCAAGCCCGATCCTGCGGTCAATCGCCTCGACCGACATCGCGGATGTCTGCGGGATGAGGGGACGAAGTACACGGGCAGTCGGGAGGCTGGCGTCGGCCAACGCAGCGCCCATGTCGGCGCCTATATTTCCACCGACGAGGCCGCCCAGATAAGGGACCTCGTTGAGCTGAGGGGATACGGCGCCGAACACCTCGGCTCCTGCATAACCACCCAGAAAACCGACCGCGGCACTGACGGATTCGCCGGCCAGGTTCTTCAGCATTTCCTTGCCGATGTTTGTCTTGTGAATAATATTGTCGATTTGCGCCAGGGCGGTGGCCGATTCCGTCCCCAGTTCTGCAATGAAATCCGAGTAGTTCATGATCTGCCACTGGGCTTTGGTGGTGCCCCTGTCATCCACATAGCGCAGCGGGTTGTTACCCACGAACCCGTAGAGGTTCAACCCATCCACGTCCCCGGCCGGGTCGGCACTGATCCAGCGTTGCAGCCACGGCGCATAGTAGCGGGCGCCGTAGGCATACAGCCCGCTGACATCCATTTCATTGGCGCTATAGCGCAGGGTCTTGTAACTGACTTCCACCGCCGAGCGCGCGCTCATCCAGGCGGTGGCACCAAACGGATAGTAGCCTTCGTGGCTGATCAGCCGGGCTTGCTGGTCGAGCTCCATCAGGCTTGAACCCAGATGATCCCGCAGGCTGTAGCGCAGTTGGTCGGCGGGCATGGGCGCCGGTTTTCCGGCGACCCAGTGCAAACACTGCACGCTGCCGAGTCCGGTGTCCACGGTGATGACGTGCAGTTGCTCGCCAGTGTCGCGGGTGCGGATCTCCAGTCCCGGCAGATAGTGCACCGCGTGGAAATGATAGGTGGTCGCGGTGTAAGTGTCGTGGCGCTTATAAACCCGCTGGCCCTGGCTGTAGTGGTAGTGCTCTTCGTCGTCGGCGCTAGCGTCACGCTTGACCAGTGTCACCGATGACAGTTGATCGCGAGCGTTCCATTTCAGCTCCCGACCGGGCTGCGGCAGCAGCAGGTTGCCGTGGCGGTCGTACAGCTCATTGAATGACGGATCGGGGTCACCCGGTTCCCAGCGTATGCTCCGGTTGCTGTGTGGGTCGACGAACATCTGGCGGGTATGGCTGGCGCCTTCGCGCACATGGTTGAGCTTGATCAGGTTGCCGCCGTGATCGTATTCGTAAGTCTGGAGATAGTTACGCCGGTCATTGGGATCGGTCGGCTGCGGGAGGCCGGGTATGTCCGGGGGCGGGCCGTCGTCGTAACCGCTGGCGCTGAGCAGACGGTACAGCGAGTCGTAGCTGAACCGGCGATGCCCATCGACCCGCTGGTTGGCGAAGTGGCTGGGCGTGAAGGCGTGGTCGAGGATGAGGGTGATGTTGCCCACCGGGTCGTACGCATACTCGAAGTCTTGCAGGACCGTCTGATTGTTCAGTGCCTGTTGGCGTTGCAAGCGTCCATCGGCCGGGTCGTAGGTCCAGTGGTTGACGATGCCGTTGCTGAACCGTTGTTCGATGATCTGCCCTGCGGCGTCATACCGAGCGTTTTGCAGCACCGGCAGCCATGGGGCCTGCTCATTGAGTTGTAACCGCGCCTGTTTGAGCTGTCCGGCCAGGTCGTAGTCGGCCTGTTGCCGGTGGTCCCCGGCGTCGGTCTGCTCCAGAAGGTTGTCCAGCGGACCGTAGCGGTACTGGCTGACCGAGGTCATGCCGTCCTCAAAAGCCCGCGTTTCTCGTAACAGGCGGCCGAGCAGGCTGTAGGTGTCCAGGCGCAGGGTTCCCGACGGATCGATCTGTTCGAGCAACTGGCCGCGCAGGTTATGACCGGCGTCGGCCGTGGCGTCGGCGTAAGTGAAGGTGTCGATCTCGGCTGTGGCCTGGCTGTGTTCCTCCAGGACCACCGGACGCAACCGCAGGTCGTAGGTGATGCGCCAATGACCGCCGCGTTGATCCCAGCGGAGCAGGGATTCATTTGCCAGTCCCGGCAGCTCCAGGCGCCATCCGGCATCGACGCTGTTTGTGCGCAGTGGGTGGCCGGCAAGGTTGTAGAGGGTGCTCTGGTTGGGTTTGGGCGCGTGACCGAAAAGGCGCGGATCCCACTGTTCAACGAGGTGACCGGCTGCGTTGTGGCGCTGGCGGGAGACCAGTGCGACGCTGGGAGGTGTGGCCTGGTTGCGCAAATAAACGACATGTCGAGCGGGCAGGCCACGGCTATCGAAGACCACCATGTCAGGCGTGCGGGAGTGCAGCGTAGTCATCGTCCGATGGCCTGTGATGCAGGGGACTGCCTGTTCATTTGTCCGACCCCGTCGCGGTGTCGTTGTAATCGTGATCGCACAGGTACCAGGGATGATGTACGTGCCAGGCTTCATGCCCCTTGGCATTGACGACCTTGATCAGCCGTCCTGGCGGATCGTAAAACTGCTGGTCGTGATAGCCGTGCAGGCGCAGCGAGGCGTCGTTGACGTAGCGCCAGGCATCGGCGAAATACGGCCGATAGACCCGCGTGACCAGTCCCTTGTTGTTGTACTCGACCCGTTCGCTGACGCGCCAGCGCGGGTCGGCCAGGTGCTGCAACGGTTGCCCGTCCTGTAGCGCCAGCGAGCCGTCCTCGGCCACGGCATAGGCCTCCCCGGGTTCGACCCGCTGCTTGGTTTGCAAGGTGCGGCCGAATCCGTCGAGGGCGCTGAGGGTGATGCGCACCTGTTGCAACGGATCGTCCGGGTAGCGATCGGCGCTCAGCACGACGCTGTGAACCGGCTCTCGGGCCGTGGACTGGATCAGCGTCCACAACTGTTCTTCGGCGGCGGTGCGTTCGGCCAGCCGCGCCAGGTGAATGCGTGCCCTGGCGCGAACATGGCCGCTGGGCATCAAGTAGCGAGCGCTGATCCACTCGCTGCGCTGGGCAAGGGCGACTTGGGCGAGGTCAAGCGCGCCCATCCAACTGAACTCGTCGGTGCGCACGGCACTGGCGATTCTGCCCAAGGTGGCTTCGGGGTGTTCGATGGCGTAAGCCGGCGACTGGTCGTCGGGTGGCACGTAGGTGTCGATGGCATCGAAGCCCGCCGGCTGGCCATTTTCGCTGCCGAAAAACGTAATGCCCAATGGCACGCCGTCGGGGCCATACAGCGCTTGCTGCACGTTGTCGTTGGCGTCGATGATTTTCTGCGGCAACAGCGCGTGATAGTCGTATTCGACCTGGGTCGTGCAGCCGTCCGGCAGGGTAATGGCGGTGGTCATCAGGTGATAGGCATCGTACGTCAGCCTCGTAACACCATGGCTTTGGGTTTCTTGCAGGGCGTTGATCTGGAAGAAACCGTTAAGCGATTGGTGGGTGGCAAACCCGCTCTTTTTCGACCAGAGGTTTTCAGCGGCGTCTTCGTCCGGATCTTCAGGCAGAAACAGCGGCATGGGCTCAAAGCCGATTTCTTCCAGTTGCCCACGGATATCGAAGGGCGCTGGCACGGCGTCGTAGGCGTCCAGTGCCTGCTTGTCGAACTCGGCCGTCTCCAGCGGGCCGAGCAACGCCTGGAACGCAATATCGCCTTGGTCGTCGCGCAGGTAGTGCTGTTCTTGCAGCGCAACCAATTGCCGTGCGGCTTGCCATTGTGGGGCGTCATGATGGGCGAGGAAGGCTTCATAGCTGATCTGGCGAGGGTTGAGGCCCTGCGGCAGTTCGCCCTTGGGGCGTTGCAAGGCGTTGACCCGACTGCGCCAGGGCAGGCCCAGGCGCTGACGCCACCCGCTTTCGTCGAACAGGTGCAGGTGCGTGGCCCGGCTCTCGACCAGGTGGAACACCTGCTGCTGCTCATCATGGGCATCGAGCCACCAGGTGTTCTCGTCTTCATCGTCGAAGGGGGGCGGGTCGAGCGGTGTAAGGCGTCGGGCGTAATGGACGACGAAGCCGTGAATCAGCTGGCCGTAGAGATTCCATTTCAGATTGATGCCGTGCTGGCTTTGCGGGTCATGGGTAAAGCCGTCGTATTGATGGCTGAGCGCCTCCAGTTCCAGCACCAGCAGGCTTTTGTGATGGGGATGGGGCTGGCGCAGCAGATAGCGGTGTTGCGTCACGGTGTAGGGCCGGGCCGGCTCACTCGCTTCGGCGGGATGGGTTTCTGTGCGCAACACCAAGCCACCCAAGGCATACGCCATTTCCCGGGCGGTCTCGGGGTCGGGCGCAATGATTTCGTCAGCCTCGTCGCCTTCATGAAAGCGGCTCAACAGTACAGGCCCAAGCGGCACGGCGGCGTCGTCGCCGTCGAAACAGTCCTTGAGCGGCTGATTGACCGTCCGGCCGGTGTGGAACCAGGTCTTGACCAGGACCGGCGCGGTAAATCCGGTTTCCACTTCATCCTCGGGCCGTTCGCTGTCCACTTGATACAACCGCCCGAAGCCTCGGAACTCACGGTGATAACCGTCGTAGTCGCCTTCGAAATAGCTCAAGCGCTGGGTCAGGCAATTGCCGGTGATTTCATCCAGCTGTTGCTGACGCGCCAACAAGGGCAGGGCCATGGGCAGATAACAGGTCACTTGCTCGCCCTGCGCCCGGCGCTGTTGTTTTTCATCCAGCCAGTACTGCGCACTGCTGCGATAGGTCAGCGTGGTGCTGCAGCCCATGTTGTTGTTCGTCGCGTTGAGCAGATAGGGGCGCGCCGCGACGAAGTCATAACGCCAATGCTTGGGCTTCATATCGGGGGACATGTGGGGCACGCTCAGCATCAGACTGGCGCAACCCAGCCCCTGCAGATCGGCCAGGGTGACCTGGCACAGATTGTCGTACCGCACGCCCGCCGGCCACGGCACCTTGACGGGAGTTTGCTCGAGGCCATTGCCGCCATGGTTGAGGTAGATATCGAAACAGTCGCTGTTAAGGTAGATCAGCGCAGGCGCCCCGGCCCCGTCCAGATCGGCGATCCGCACCCGGTCGGCGTCGAACTGGTCGTAGCTGAAGGGCAGGGGGCTCATCACAAACCCTTCGCCGAACCGCCCGTGCCCCAAATTTGGCCAGCACTTGATTTCATCGAAGCGAATCCGGCACAGCTCGGTGCTGTCGCTGCCCAGCAAATTGCCGAACAGCACCAGTTCACTGCGCGAGTCGCTGAACAATGGCAGGGGGCTGTCCGGCTCATGCGGAACATTCACCCCCGGTGCGAACCCCTGCTCGCGCAGATTGGCGTACAGCCGAACGCTTTTGGGACCGATCATGGCCAGGGAGCGCAAACCGTCGCCGTTCAAATCCCCCAGTTGCGCGGCGGGGTGCAGGAACTCCGTCGGAAAACGATCAAACGGGGTGAAGGTCGACCAACTGCGGTCCGGGTTGAGGGTATAGAAACCACTCATGCCGGGCTGGGCAATGACCCAGTTGAGACGGCCGCTGCCGGTCAGGTCGGTCAGCACCTGCATCACGGCCGGGTTTTGGCTGGCGACCGGGATGCTGTCCAGGCGTGACCACGGGCCATAGCCGATGGCATCCTCATCAGGCCCGGCGCGCTCAGGTTCGCGGTAATACCAGGCATCGGTGTAGCGGTACAGAAACCCCGGCAGACCTTCGCCATACAGGTCCACGCATTGGTAATGCCGGCCGGCTTCGAGAGCGGGCATGGTCTCCAGGTCGAAGAATTTTTCGGGTGCCAGGTTCAGGTCGAAATCGGTGTACTGCAATTCCACGGGAGGGCTGTAGTCGACATCGCCTTCAGCGTTCCAATCCTGATAATGGGCGGCCGTCAGCAGACTGTAGCCCAGGGCGGTGGCACTGTATTCCAGCACCAGCCGCCGGACCAGGGCCGGTTCAGTATCGGCCGTGGCGGGGAAGTGATGGAACATCAACACTTGATGACACAAGCGCCGCGTGCCGACCTCAAAACCGTATCGATAGCTGTGAAACGGGTCGCTGCGTAGCCGCCAGGGCGCCCCCTCGGGGGCTTGCCAGGAAGGTGGCTGCGCAAGATCGAGGGTGCGTTGCCCATAGTCGAACAGCAGGTGAAAGTGCCAGTTGCGCTGGGCCGGGTCGGCCTCTTCGAAGCAGTACAGGGTGTCACTGGCGCTCGCGTTGCCGTAGCACACCCGACTCAGGTAGCGCTGGGCACGGTAGTCGTGGGGGCCGTCCGACGCGCCGGGGTCGGCCTGGTACTCATAATAGATGTGCTCGCCTGCCGGGCTGACTTCTTCGAGCAACAACCATTCGGCGATGCGCGGTGGTTTTGTGGGATCGGGCTCAGCTTCGGCTTCAGGTTCGGCAATGCGCGACGCGTCGGTTTTGCCGTAGCAATACACATGGCCGTTGCTGCCCTGGACACGCCAGAACGCTGCCTGGCCGTCGGTGGGGGTCCACCGTTCATAAATATCGAAGCTGCTTTCGGTCCTGGGGTAATAACGCACCACCGAGCAAGTGGCACTGCCGGGGCCCGCCAGGGGGCGAATGAGCGGTTCGGCGTTGAGTTCGGGCCAGCGGTCAACCCCATCGGCGTCAACCATGACATCCTCATCAGCGTAGTGCGGCACACCTCTGTTGGTTTTGCGCGTGATGCTGGCGATGGAAAGCTGCATGCCGATGCCGAAGGTGCCGTTGCCGCCCTGGCTGCTGTAATGCAGGGCCAGCGCCGGCGTCAGGTGACGGGCGGGGGAGAGGGGGAACGGCAATTCGAATGAGCTCGCCCCGCGCGTGCCGACAGGGCCGAGGCTGTTACCGAGGGTGGCGATAGACGCACTGCCGGCGATGGTCGGGGTCACGATCTGGAGGGGCGATTGTTCTGCCATCGGGATCATCTCTGTTAGCCGACGCCTGGGCGAACACCCGGCATGGCTTCAGGATGCCAAGAGATGGTCATGGGGTAACCTGTCAGATCTGACAGGTCGGCGGGCCTGCCGATGAACGGCTGCGCGGTAGGCGCTGTCGAGTGCAACGAGGCTGCGATCTTTGCCTTATTGATTGAGTCTGAAGCGAAAGATCAAAAGATCGCAGCCTCGTTGCACTCGACAGCTCCTACAGGTACGGGGCAAAACTGCGCAAAAAAAGGCCGGTGGGTTTGTCGCCCACCGGCCTTTTTTACGGCAACGTGCGAGTTACTGCACTTCCACTGCCAGGCTGTCGCTGATTTTCTTCTGCCAGATCGCTGGACCTGTGATGTGTACCGACTCGCCTTTGCTATCGACCGCCACGGTCACCGGCATGTCCTTGACCTCGAACTCGTAGATCGCTTCCATCCCCAGTTCGGCGAACGCCAGGACCTTGGATTTCTTGATCGCCTGAGCCACCAGGTAAGCGGCGCCGCCGACGGCCATCAGGTAGACCGCCTTGTTGTCCTTGATCGCTTCGATGGCGGTCGGGCCGCGTTCGGATTTGCCGATCATGCCCAACAGGCCGGTCTGCTCGAGGATCTGGCGGGTGAACTTGTCCATCCGCGTGGCAGTGGTCGGGCCGGCGGGGCCTACCACCTCGTCGCCTACCGGATCGACCGGGCCGACGTAGTAGATGAAGCGACCCTTGAGGTCCACCGGCAAGGTTTCACCCTTGTTCAGCATTTCCACCATGCGCTTGTGCGCCGCGTCGCGACCAGTGAGCATCTTGCCGTTGAGCAGCACGGTTTCGCCCGGCTTCCAGCTCTGCACGTCTTCCGGCGTCAGGGTGTCGAGGTTCACCCGGCGCGCCGACGGACCGGCTTCCCAGACGATTTCCGGGTAGGCGTCCAGCGGTGGCGCTTCCAGCGACGCCGGGCCGGTGCCGTCCAGCACGAAGTGGGCGTGGCGGGTGGCGGCGCAGTTGGGGATCATGCACACCGGCAGGGAGGCGGCGTGGGTCGGGTAGTCCATGATCTTCACGTCGAGCACGGTGGTCAGGCCACCCAGGCCCTGGGCGCCGATGCCCAGTTGGTTGACCTTCTCGAACAGCTCCAGGCGCATCTCTTCGATGCGGTTCTGCGGGCCGCGGGCCTTGAGTTCATGAATGTCGATGGATTCCATCAACACCTCTTTGGCCATGACCGCGGCTTTCTCGGCGGTGCCGCCGATGCCGATGCCGAGCATGCCCGGTGGGCACCAGCCGGCGCCCATGGTCGGTACGGTTTTCAAGACCCAGTCGACGATGGAGTCGGACGGGTTGAGCATGGCCATCTTCGACTTGTTCTCGGAGCCGCCGCCCTTGGCCGCCACGTCCACTTCCACGGTGTTACCCGGGACGATGGAGTAATGGATGACGGCGGGGGTGTTGTCCTTGGTGTTTTTACGCGCGCCCGCCGGGTCGGCGAGGATGGACGCGCGCAGGACATTTTCCGGCAGGTTGTAGGCGCGACGCACGCCCTCGTTGATCATGTCGTCCAGGCTCATGGTCGCGCCATCCCAACGCACGTCCATGCCCACGCGCACGAACACGGTCACGATGCCGGTGTCCTGGCAGATCGGCCGATGGCCGGTGGCGCACATGCGTGAGTTGATCAGGATCTGCGCCATGGAGTCACGGGCCGCCGGCGATTCTTCGCGCAGGTAGGCCTCATGCATCGCCTGGATGAAATCCACGGGGTGGTAATAGGAAATGAACTGCAGGGCGTCGGCAACGCTCTGAATCAGGTCATCTTGCTTGATCACGGTCATGAGTCGCGCTCCTCTCTAAAGACGGGAACATTCAATAAGGTGCTGCCCGCTTGGGTGCATCGGTCGACGGACGGCACCTCTTAAGGCACGCCGGGCATGCTGGCGCGACGCTAAAAAGGCGCGGCAGTATATCGCAGGCAGGCACCCAGTGGGAGCGAGCTGCCTTTGTAGCAAGCCACAGATCAATCCCATCACCACAAGGTCCCTTTAGTATCAAACAACTGCGTCAATCTGGGCCATTGCTTTGACGCCATTTTTCTGCTCCAGAATTGAATGGTCATTTGCCCTGCACGCCACTAAAGTGGCGTCTGGCCTGTAGCGTAGGACGCCTCCTGTCAGTTCCTTTCCCATGGTGAGTCAACGATTGACCCATAACGCCATCCAACGTCTTTTGCTGAAACGCTTCGCCTTGGCGGCCGCGACTTACGCGCTGGCACTGGTGTTGTTGTGGTTGGCATTTTTCAGTGGTCATTACCTCGATTCGTTGCGCGATGTCATCATCGGCAGCGTGTTGGTGGTGTTGTGCCAGGCAGGGCTGTTCGCGCTGTTTATCAGCGACCGCAACTTGCGATTCGCCGACCCCAGCCTGACCGAAATGCAGGTGCTGATCGGCCTGGGCTGGCAGACCTGGATGATGGCGCATCTGGACCAGGCCCGAGGCGTCTTCCTGGTGTTCTATGTGCTGATTCTGCTGTTCGGGCTGTTCCACTTGTCCCGTCGGGCCTTTGTGCGCTGCGCGATGCTGGTGTTTTTCAGTTTCACCGCCATCACCCTCTGGGACGGCTACTTCTTCAGGCTTCCCGACCCCACGCTGGCCGGGTTGCAGGTGTGCGTGCTGTTTATCGTGCTGGTGTGGCTGGTGCTCTACGCCAGTTACGTACAGAACTCGCGCCAACGCATGCGTCAGCGGCGGTTTGCCTTGCAGGCGCATCAGGACACCCTGCGCGGCATGATGCGTCAGCTAGAAGATCTGGTGGCCACGGATGAACTGACCGGTTTATTCAACCGCCGCCACTTCCTGCGCCTGGCTTCCCGGGAGCTCAACACGCTCAGGCCCGGTGTTGCCCATGGCCTGGCCTTGATCGACCTCGACCATTTCAAGCGCATCAATGACCTGCACGGCCACGCCGCCGGTGACCAAGTGCTCCAGGCGTTCGCTGGCGTCGCCACGGCCTGCCTGCGCGAGGGCGATGTACTGGCCCGTTACGGTGGCGAAGAATTCGTCATGCTGCTGCCGGCCTGCGACCCCTCGCGGCTGACGGCCTGTTGCGAGCGGCTGCGCCTGGCATTTACTGAAGTCGAGCTGATCGGCTTGCAGGTCGGCTCCCTCAGCCTGTCGGTGGGCATGACGATGCTGGAGACGGGCGACGATCTGGACAACGCGTTGCAGCGTGCCGACCAGGCCTTGTACCGTGCCAAGCGAGACGGCCGCAATCGGTGCGCCGCCGCCTGGGAGAACGTTGATGCCTGAAGTAAAAGTCGCCGACCGGCAGTGGACGGTGGCGGCGGGCAGTAATCTGCTGGACACGTTGAATCAGGGCGGCGTGGTCGTGCCCTACAGTTGTCGCGCCGGCAGCTGCCATGCGTGTCTGGTGCAGTGCGTGAACGGTGACGTGCGCGACAGTCGGCCCGACGCCTTGAGCCCCGCGCAGCGCCAGCAAGGCTGGCGGCTGGCATGTCAGTGCCAGGTGATCGAGGATGTGCAGATCCACACCTTTGACCCGCAACGCGACGGCCGTGCCGCCCAGGTGGCGGCGGTGGATTGGCTGAGCCCCGACGTGCTGCGCTTGCGCGTGATACCTGAGCGGGCGTTGCGTTACCAGGCGGGACAGCATCTGGTGCTGTGGGCCGGTGACGTCGCCCGTCCGTATTCCCTGGCGAGCCTGCCCGAAGAAGACCGCTTCCTGGAGTTTCATCTCGATTGCCGCGAGCCCGGCCAGTTCGTCGATGCGGCGCGACAGATGAAAGCGGGCGACCCGATTTTTCTCGGTGAATTGCGTGGCGGTGCCCTGCATTACGATCTCGAGTGGCACGACAAGCCGCTCTGGCTACTGGCGGCCGGCACCGGCCTGGCACCGTTGTTCGGTCTTTTGCGCGCAGCCCTGCATCAGCATCACCAAGGCACGATTCGTCTTATTCACGTGGCCCATGATGCCGCCGGGCACTACCTGGCCAAACCCCTGGCCGCGCTGGCGGCCAAGCATCAACACCTCACCGTGGAGCTGCTGACCACGGCCGAGGCGCCCTCTGCGTTGGCGCAACTGCGGCTTGTTTCCCGGCAAACCCAGGCCTTACTCTGCGGCCATCCCGACCGGGTCGAGGCCTTTGCCAAGCGCCTGTACCTGGCTGGCCTGCCGCGTAATCAACTGCTGGCCGATGTCTTCCTGACCCGTGGTTGAGCGCTGATCTTCAGACGCGAGCCCGACCATGACCGACACCCTGCTGCTTGAACGCGAACGCGGCCTGTTGACCCTGCGCCTCAATCGCCCGGAAAAGAAAAACGCCCTGACCCGGGCCATGTACAGCCAATTGGCCCAAGCTTTGGCGATGGCTGACGTCGACCCGCAGATCAGCGCGGTGCTGATCTGCGGCTCCCATGACTGCTTCACCGCCGGCAACGATATTGTCGACTTTCTCGAACAGCCGCCGGCCGATCTCGACAACCCGGTATTCGAGTTCATGCTCAGCCTGCTCGATTGCCGCAAACCGGTGATCGCCGCCGTGGCCGGGCCGGCGGTGGGCATCGGCACTACGTTGCTGTTGCATTGCGACCTGGTCTACGTCAGCCGGGACGCGCGGCTGCGAATGCCGTTCGTCAGCCTGGGGTTGTGTCCGGAATTTGGCTCCAGCCTGATCCTGCCGAGGCTGCTCGGCCAGGCCAGGGCCGCGCAGTTGCTGCTGTTGGGCGAGGGATTGAGCGGCGAACAGGCGGCAGCCTGGGGCATCGCCACCGAAGCGCTGGACAGTGGCGAGGCGGTGTTGTCCAAGGCGCGGGACGTGGCACTGAGTTTCGAATCGCTGCCGGCTGAAGCGGTGCGCATCAGCAAACAACTGATGAAGGCCCCGGACCGGGAACAACTGCGCGCGGTGATCGAAGAGGAGGGCAGGCTGTTCACCCAACGACTGCGCTCGCCCGAGGCGTTAGAGGCGTTGTCGGGGTTTATCAACCGGCATTGAATTCTGTAGCGCCTGGCCTGGCCCCATCGCGAGCAAGCTCGCTCCCACAAAGAAGTGGTGTTGAACACATTATTCATGAACACCCCAGATCCCCTGTGGGAGCGGGCTTGCTCGCGAAGGCGTTGGCACATTCAACATGGTAGCAAGCTGACCCACCGCTTTCGCGAGCAAGCCCGCTCCCACAAAGAAGTGGTGTTGAACACATTATTCATGAACACCAGCGATCCCCTGTGGGAGCGAGCTTGCTCGCGAAGGCGGCAGACCAGACCGCACAGGCTTCAAGGCAAAAACCAAAAAGCCCCGCCATTCACATGGCGGGGCTTTGGTTTTTCAGCGGTCGTTCACTCAGACCATCGGGTCGCCAACGTGCAGGATTTTCATCCCGTTGGTGCCGCCGATGGTGTGGTAGCTGTCGCCCTTGGTCAGGATGACCCAGTCGCCGGTTTGCACCACGCCGCGCTTGACCAGTTCGTCCACCGCTGCCTGGCTGACTTCGCCCGGTTGCAGGGCGGCCGGGTCGAACGGCACGGTGTAGACGCCACGGAACATGGCGGCGCGAGCCTGGGTTTCGCGGTGCGGGGAGAACGCGTAGATCGGCACCGAGGAGCGGATGCGCGACATGATCAGCGGCGTGTAGCCACTTTCGGTCAGGGCGATGATCGCCTTCACGCCCGGGAAGTGGTTGGCGGTGTACATCGTCGCCAAGGCGATGCTCTCGTCGCAGCGCTCGAACGTCTTGCCGATACGGTGGCTGGAGGTCTTGCTGGTGGGGTGCTTTTCCGCGCCAATGCAGATGCGTGCCATGGCCTGCACCGCTTCGAGCGGGTAGAGGCCGGCGGCGCTTTCGGCCGAGAGCATCACGGCGTCGGTGTAGTCGAGCACGGCGTTGGCTACGTCGGACACTTCGGCGCGGGTCGGCATCGGGTTCTGGATCATCGACTCCATCATCTGGGTCGCGACGATCACCGCTTTGTTGTGGCGGCGCGCGTGCAGAATGATCTTCTTCTGGATGCCCACCAGCTCGGCGTCGCCGATTTCCACGCCCAGGTCGCCACGGGCCACCATCACGGCATCGGAAGCCTTGATCAGGCCGTCCAGGGTTTCGTCATCGGCCACGGCTTCGGCGCGTTCGATCTTGGCCACCAGCCAGGCGGTGCCGCCGGCTTCGTCGCGCAGTTGACGGGCGTATTCCATATCAGCCGCGTCGCGGGGGAAGGACACGGCCAGGTAGTCGACTTCCATTTCTGCGGCCAGCTTGATGTCAGCCTTGTCTTTTTCAGTCAGGGCCGGGGCTGTCAGGCCGCCGCCGCGCCGGTTGATGCCTTTGTGGTCCGACAGCGGGCCGCCGATGGTCACGGTGCAGTTCAGTTCGGTGGCGGTGGCGGTGTCGACGCGCATCACCACGCGACCGTCGTCGAGCAGCAGCTCGTCGCCCACGCCGCAATCCTTGACCAGGTCCGGGTAGTCGATACCGACCACTTGCTGGTTGCCTTCGGTCAGCGGGTGGCTGGTGGAGAAGGTGAAAGTGTCACCAATCTTCAACTCGATGCGCTTGTTGGCGAATTTGGCGATACGGATCTTCGGGCCTTGCAGGTCACCCAGCAGGGCGACAAAACGGCCATGCTTGGCAGCGAGGTCGCGTACCAGTTTGGCGCGAGCCTTGTGCTCTTCGGGGGTGCCGTGGGAGAAATTCAGGCGGGCAACGTCCAGGCCAGCCAGAATCAGCTGTTCGAGAACTTCCGGCGAGTTACTGGCCGGGCCAAGGGTAGCGACGATTTTGGTGCGACGGACGGACATGCAAGACTCCTCAGGTTCAAGCGCCAGCGAAGGCTACTATGCTCTTTGGGTGTAGTCATTTTTCATGTGCACTACTTTTTCGTTTGTTTTTCGAAATGAACATTCTTGAAAATTTTTGCGCCTTTAACGGCTAAAGCCGAACATTGCTCTTGTGGCGAGGGAGCTTGCTCCCGCTGGGGCGCGCAGCGGCCCTGTTTTTGGGGCTGCTGAGCAGCGCAGCGGGAGCAAGCTCCCTCGCCACAGGTGTTTAGCGTGGCATGCGTTTTCGGGCTGAAGATTTCCCCATTCAGGTCGATACAAAGCTCAAGACAGGAGAACCTCCCATGCGATTCGTGCTTTTTGTTGCCCTGGCCCTGAGCATCACGGGCTGCACCCGTTGGTCGATGAACCACCACATGAACCTGGCCTACAAGGCCTACGAGCGGGGCAATTGCGAGCAGGTGATGCTCGAGCTGTCCAAGGTCGACCGCGCCAGCCGGGCCCGGCGCTACATGCAGCCGGAAGTCTCGATGATGCGTGGCCAGTGCCTGGAACGGCAGAAGCTGTTTGTCGATGCAGCGCAAACCTACCAGTTCCTCTTGACCCAATACCCTAACAGCGAATACGCCTTCCGCGCCCGCGCCCGCCTCGAAACCTTGCAGAGCCTGGGCCATTATCCGCTGCGCAGCGCCCCGGCGATCCGCCCCACCGCGTTCTGATACCGCCCGTCAAGGCAATGGTCAGGGGCAGTCCCTGACCATCTCCACCCTGTACCATGGCGCTTGATGAAACTATCACCCTCGGACTGGCCGCCGCCAAACCCTGAGCTATATTTGTACAAGTATGATTAGAGCCAGGTCTCTAATTTCAAGAGGCACCTGTGACCGGCAGAAGTAGGGCTAACGCGCTTGCAAGCGTCTGGCACCGGGATCGGGGAGAGCGGGCCTGTTCGTGCCCGTTCCGAAGTATCGGTAGCCCCTGTAGGGGGGGCGTTCAAAAAGCGATACAGGACATGTACAAAAAGAGGCGAATCGAGCGGCACCAGTTGCCGTATTTCTTGCGCGTATTCAATGGTGTGAACGACAGGCCCGTCGGTTTTCTGGGCAACGTCTCTGAAGATGGCCTGATGCTGATCAGCCAGTTGCCGCTGATGGTCGGTGCCGTCTTCGACCTGCGGCTGAAAATTCCTACCAATGAGGGGCCGCCTCAAGACATCACGTTGACGGCCAGTTGCCTGTGGTGCCATGAAGACGTGACCCCGCAGCATTACGACGCCGGTTTCAGCCTGCAATGGGCGCCACCCGAATATGGGCAACTGGTGAATGCCCTTCGGCAATACTTCAGTTTTCATCCGTTGCCAGAGTCGGCTTGAGGCCATCTCTGCGAGAGAGCCAGGGCGCAACGCCTGGCGCTTGCGGGTGTACTCAATCCATTGTGGGAGCGAGCTTGCTCGCGAAGGCGTCGGCACATTCAACATTGATGTCAGCTGACCCACCGTCATCGCGAGCAAGCTCGCTCCCACAGGTTTTTCACCGGCCTGTACGTCTACAGGTCGTTGCTCAGCGCTGAACCTTCGCCTCGTTATCCAGCAACTTCTCCAGCAACAACACCCCCATCTCGCCCATCTGGTGAATCGCCAGGGCGAGGTTGCGCGGGGCGCCTTCCAGGTCTTCGGATAGATCCAGAATCAGCGTGCTCACCGAGCAGAAGGTTTCGTAGGTGTGCGCGAGCATGCCTTCGGGGTCGGCGTCGGGGGCGACGATGAAGTAGTCCAGTTGTCTTGCGGATTTGTCTGGGGTGTCGGGTTTCGGTGTACCGGGGATACGGTAACGTCCGGTTCAGGCAGACCCTCACCGACACGGCGGATGGCGCAACGGCTTCCGATTGGGTGGAGAGCGGGCGCTTCGAAGTCCGGCCTCATTAGTTGCCATGCGTTGTCGGCATCGGTTTGATGCCTTATACGTTCCCCAAGCGTGACCCCCTGTAGGAGCTGCCGAGTGCAACGAGGCTGCGATCTTTTTCCCAGGCAATTGAGTCTTGAGCGAAAGACCGCCAGATCAAAAGAACACTCTGAGACACCGCCACCATTCAACCCATTTGGAAATGCAGGTTTGGAAAGATCAATCCGGCGAAGTGTGCGGGCAAACCCGCTTCCACCGTGCGGGATCTGGGGGTACTACTGACCACTATCCCTGCTTCGATCAAGCGGCCCAGCTCTTCCGTTGCAAGCCGATCCTTCAAACCTGTGAACACCTTGAACTCCGCACGCGGCATCGCACCTTGGGTGAGAAGAGCCAACACAGCCGCTGCGCTGGTGGGTCTGATACCGGCACGGCGAAGGTCAGGATCGGTTGAGAATACATGAACAACCTGTTCGCGCAATCTGGTGGGGTTCAGTGCGGTCGTCATATATTCAATCTGGTCGTGGCAGACATCGAGCATGAATTCAATGAAGTTGAAGTAGTGACGCTGTGAGAGTTGGCCACGCCCGTCATAGTCACCTTCACGAGGGCGATCAGCCAAAGCCAGGAAGCGATAGTACTCATCCTGCCTGCGAGCCAGGCCACGAGACAGTGACCAGAGGAAAGGCTTCAGCCCGAGATGAACAAGTTGCAGGTGGGTGAGCATCCGAATCACTCGGCCATTACCATCAAGGAAGGGGTGGACAAGCGCCACTCGGTGATGACCTGCCAGGGCAGCGATCAATTGGCGCCGCGGATCCTTTATTCGTCCGTAGTGCAACTGCAGGTGCTCAAGCATGGGCAATACCGCTGCTGCAGCTGGGGCGACATGGGCGCCCACCTGGACTTGCTCATTCTCTTCGGCCCGCAGTTTGCCTGCTTCCATCATGCGACCATCGCCTAAGGTCAGTTCCTCGGTTGAAGCGTCCTTGAACAGCCGACGATGGATGGTAGCGATCAACTTGGGATCGAACATCGCGGACAAGCTATTTGTTGGGCGCATGCGAAGCACCCGCTCCATCACCTCCTGCTGCGTCATGTGTTGCACGGCAAGTTCTTTGAGCACCTTTCTGTCTCGTTTCGGTATCGTGCGCGCGGCCTGGAGGTCAGCGATTTCGGTTCGATGCCCTTCGATCAAATTCGAGTAGTAGGTATTGGTGATGCGCAACAGGCCCGCCAGTTGCTTCGATGTCTCATCGGCAAGCCGTCCGGCAAGAAATTCTGCCTTGCGCGGCAGCTGATCCGCTGCCTGAATGATCGAGTCGGGCAGATTTTCTGGCAGTACTGGGTCGAGGTACGTTTTCGAGGTGATCATCTTTTTTACTTCCAGAGAACGCAAACGGCTATTTTTTTTCGGTGATTTCTGCGGAAATTTATGCGGAAAACAAAACGGCCGATAACGCCCGTTTTTGCTGGGTTTTGTGATTTCGTACGATAGACGATTTTGAGAGTTTCTGCGGATTTTTATGCGGAAACTACAGATTGATTAATCAGGCATCTGCCCATGTGCGCAGGCCGGCGAAACGGTGGAGACCTGTAGGCCGGGACTGCGACCCCCCCCAGATCAAGATCAAAGGATCGCAGCCTTCGGCAGCTCCTACAGGGCGCTTTCAGCGCTGAACCTTCGCCTCGTTATCCAGCAACTTCTCCAGCAACAACACCCCCATCTCGCCCATCTGGTGAATCGCCAGGGCCAGGTTGCGCGGGGCGCCTTCCAGGTCTTCGGATAGATCCAGGATCAGCGTGCTCACTGAGCAGAAGGTTTCGTAGGTGTGCGCCAGCATGCCTTCGGGGTCGGCGTCGGGGGCGACGATGAAGTAGTCCAGTTGCCTTGCGGGTTTGTCTGGGGTGTCGGGTTTGAGGTAGTGGTCCAGGGCTTTCTGGGCGGCTTTGTCGAGCTTTTTGGCGTCGAGGGTTTTATGCGCGGGTCGTGGATCGGGCTTCGGGGGGGATTGGGTGTTGGTTTGATCATTGGTGAACTTCCCTTCAAGTGATGCCTTGACCTCTTCGCGACTAAACGAAGGGTGGCGGCTGTACGCAGGTTAGTCGACCGGGGAAGTGTCACCAAAAACCGGCGCGCCGAAGCGCCCTGCGCACAGCCACCATCAAGTGCAGGGATAAGGGAACCTGACTGATGGAGGCGCAATGCACCTTGATGACATACCCCGGGCGACTAAACCCGATCGCTGAGATGTCAGCGACGCGGATCAAATTACGGGGCAAGGCCAAGGCGCACAAGCCGGCGGATTCTGGCGGATGTGTAGTCCGTTGCGCAAGGCGCTGTAGTCAGCCGGATTTTTCCCGTCCAAGCCTGGCCGCTTGTCGGGACTGTCAGAACTAACAGGTGTTTGAGCAGCCCCTCCTATCATTTACTAGGTCCTGGAGCCCGCTTTGCGATTGCTACCCCCTCGCTTTTTTTGGGAGTCAGACATGTCCACTGACGACGATTTCGAACAGAACGCCCCCGAACCTGCGGTACACCAGGAAGGCATCACTGAAGTCGGTGAGACGCGTGGAAAAAAGATCATAAGGGCTACAAAAGATGGTTATTGGGCAGACCTCGAAGTGGAATATACATGGTCTCCTAACGGTAGGTTATTCACCGTAGAGACACAGCGATTTCGGGCAAGCGGCAATGGCCGAAACGAGGGAGACATTAAGTTAGGACTTGTTTCGGAGAACGATACTGGGTGGAAACTACTGACTGAACATGCAACCCAAGACGATGACTGGCATACGTTTGTTCATTCGCTCTCTGTAGCGGGGAATGCCCAAGATGGTGTGATCCATTTCAATTTCATATACGACAGAAAAGGAGTGGGCGACGTCAATATGACGGGGCAAGTAAGGGTGGAACATGTTGTCCCTGCGCCCTTTATCGATCCGATCAGAAATGTCAGCGCCCGTAGCGTAGTCGTTACTGGTGGCGGCGCTTTATACGCCTATGGTGCTTCGGTGTTTGTTCGCACCAGTGTCAGCGCCGACCCGTCTGAGGCAAGAGTGACGTTTGGCGGAGTATGGAATGCGACTGTCAATATCACGCCAGATGGACGCCACATGACGATTGATGCCTATCAGGTGGTGAGCGGCAAACCATCCGCAAATTCATCCGGCCAGCATATCTTTCTCGCCTACATCACCGCACCTGCCGCCAATACCGTTGTAGCCACCGGCGATAGTTTCCGTGGATTTGGTGCCCCCGGTAGCAAAGTAAAGGTGGTCAAGAGCGACAATCAAAGTTTTCAACTGGCAGCAGAAACGACTATTGGCTCCAACGATAGTTGGGCGTCTCCTTTAAACGTTGCGCTACCCACTGGCCCTGTCGCAGTGGTGGCTGTATTCGAGCTAACAGGTTTCCCCCGCGTCGTTTCAGCACCTGTTACCTATACCGTCTTAGGTGCCCCGGCAATCACCAGTCCTGCCGCTAGTAGTATTCAGGCACAAACCTTCACCCTCAGCGGTAACAGTGCAGTAAAGGGTGCAACGGTAACGGTCTATCGTGACCTGACGGAGACCAGTGTCGGTCACACGGAAGTCACCCAGGACAATGGCAGTTGGAGTGCAGCGGTAACTGTGCCGCCAGGGCCAATATCGTTGGCCGTCTCGCAAACCTTGAGCGGGAAAGTATCGGGTCGGAGTTCCCCAAGGGCATTCAAGATAAAACCCCCCAAACTGACCAATATCCAAGTCACCTACCCCAGCCCCGGCACGGCGAAGTTCTCAGGAACCGGCCACCCCGGTGCCACGGTGGACGTCCACATAACCAACAACACCATTCCTCAGGTCAGCACGAGTGTCAGTGGCGGCCAGTGGACGGTGGAGTGGCGGGATCAGCCACCGGCCCGCCACTCGATGGATCTGCGGCAAAAACTCCCCGACGGTTCCGCCTGGATTCATTCCGATTGGAGCGACACGCTCACGGTCACGATCCCCGTCCCGGTGCCCACCCTCTCGGTTCAGGTTGGCGAGGACCGCACGCCGGTGTTTTCCGGTACCGGCCACAGCTGGACGGGGCAGCCAGCGGCGCAAATCGAGGTGCGCTGTGAAGGTGAAACAACGCCTGCGGTGCCCATTGTCGACGTCAACCCGACCAACAGGACCTGGTCCAGTGCGGCCACCGAAGCCTGGGATCCAGGCATCTACCGCGTTCAAGCGTGGCAGTTGTTCAACGATCTGCGCTCTGACCCGACCGACCCACAGCCTTTCACCATCAATGCGCCGTTGCCCACCGTGAGCGTCAGCGAGGACGGTTTGACCCCGCAGTTCTCGGGCACCTGTTTGAACGGTGCGCAGGTGAACCTGGGGTTTGACGGGGAGCAGGGCACTCCCCACGTCGCGACGGTGACGGGAACAACCTGGACGTTCACCCGACCAGAGCCGTTTATGCCCGCTTCCTATACCGTTCGCGTGACGCAGAGTTTTGGCGACGTGACGTCCAATGAAGCCACACAGCCCTTCGAGATCGTCGTCTTGCAACCGGTCATCACCTCGCCCATCGATGCCGATGTCGATCACAACCCGGTCATCATGGGAACCGGTGGCATCGCGGGTGCGGTGATGAGTGTGTTCGAGTCGGTGACGGAAAAGCTCTTGGGCGCGGGGGCCATTACGCAGAACGAATGGTCGGTGCAGCTTGAGGACCTTGCCTTCGGTTCGTACCACGTATACGTCGTTCAAACCTATGGCGAATTTCCCTCCGAGAGAAGCGCGCCGGTTTCCTTTACGGTCATCCTCTTCCCCCCCACCATCGACCATCCCCAATCAGGCGATGGCCTCGCCCGAGGCGCGGTCATCGATGGCTATGCCCGCAAAAGGTCGCAGGCTAACACCGCGCAGGTCGAGCTGTGGCTCGACGGCGAGGACGAACCGCTGGCTCGGGTGCCCGCCAGGGGCGTCGACGGCTACTGGACCTACGACCACGATCTGCCCGTGGGTGACTATGTACTGCGGGCCAGGCAGTTCTTTGCCGGGCAACCGTCCAGTTTTGGCCCCGACCATCTTTTCACCGTTATTCCGGCCCTACCCCTCATTGAATCACCCACCGTGCAACAGCACATCGGTTCAACGGTGACGGTCTCCGGCTTCGGCTATGCCGGCGATTGGGTGGAGGTGGCCTGGAGTGGCGCGCCCGAGACCCTCTTGGGCAGAACCCAGGTACACGCGAACCGCACCTGGTCGCTGCACCTGCAAGTCGACAGGCCGGCCGGCCCGCTGCAATGGATGGCGCAGCAGGAGTGCAACGGTTACCGCTCCGGCTGGAGCGATGCCCATGAGGTGCGGATGCTGTCCGGCGCGCCGACATTCACGGCGCCTGAAGCGGGGCATTGGTTCGCCGATACGCCGCTTTTCGAAGGCACTGGCGAGACGGGTAAGCGCATTGAGCTGTCGCATTGGTTCGATAGCCGGCAGGTGGTTTCTCAAGGCGACTCGGTGACGGGTGGCACCTGGACCGCTTCACCGGATGCCCCCTTGCTGCCTGGCGCCCACTGGATGAAAGCCCGGCAGGACGATTCGGATTGGGGCGACAGCCTGCGCTTTGAAGTGGACCCGATTGAGGATAACCGGGGTCGGTAGCCGAATGGTATCCACTCGAGAATCGATGTAGGCGCGAGCCTGCTCGCTCCCACATGGGGCTGGGGGGCGACTGTGTTTGGGCGCCAGGCCGTGGCGCGACAGCCCGCAAAATCGTTCGGAAAAACCGGCGCCTACTGTCAGATCTGACAGTAGGCGCCGCCCTGGTTTTACATTCAAATATCAGGTGTGCAGGCTGCTGTCTTTGACGCAGGTGGCCCGATCCCTAGTCCTTGCGGAGCACTACGATGAAGGATTCTCCGGCTCGAATCGCCAGCCACTTTTGTGCGCAGATCCTGAACGGGCGGCAGTCTGGTGAGTTTCCCGACCTCGTGCAGTATTTTGAAGACGGCGGTTCGGTGTGCACGCTGGCGCGCAAAGGGGTCGCCGGGTTGGTGAGTGAGTATGGCCTGGCGATTGACGACGCCCGGGCGCTCGCGTTGCGCCTCAACGGTTTGGCGACCTGGGTGCTGCGCGGCTACATCGAAGAGCAACTGACCAGCCCCGAGCCTCCCCCCGCACACATGCGCCAGGGGATGTTGGCGTTAGTCTCCGGCGGACCGACTTATGGCGACCTGTTCCGCCCCAATTTTGGCGGCAAATGTTCGGTGGATGCGATCGAGGCCATTCATTCGCCCGTGGCATATGCGGTGTGGCTCAAGCGCTGGTCGGAACAACGGCTCAGGCCATCCGATGCAAATGCCTTTCCGCTCAAGCTCCGGCGGGTGGACCTGGACGAGTTGACCATCGATCCGGTGACGACTTACGGCGTGGTGTCCTCGGTGGAGGTGGTCAGCTCGGTGCTGGAGAAGTCGATCGAGGATTCCCTGGGTCAAGTGGAAAACCTGGACGCCATACTCAACGCCCGCAGCTACCCCAATGGGCTGCCCTATCACCACCCTTGGGTCACGATGGATGAGCTGACCCGGGATCTGGGTACCTCCATGGGCGGCATCGTGAAGCTGTGCGACCCCCGATTCCCCTATTTCCTGCGGGCGTTGCCCTGGGGTGAAACGGCTGACAACGCACTCGTCCAGGCCACCCGACTCAGCCCGAGCCAACGGGCAATCATGACCCACGAGCCGTATTTCCCAGGGGGTGATAAGGACGCTTATCTCAGAGAGTATTTCGGGCTGAAGCCAGACTCGATCGAACAGAGCAATCTGAATCAGACCTTCTTCTTCAACCAGCGGACCAAGCTGACTCAACCCGGCCTGGAAGCCCTGCTCTCAGTCGAACTGTTCGCCCCCACCGTATCCCCGCATGTGTCATTAATTGACTTGGAGATCACACCTGGGCATGCAGGCTCGGTGTTCGTCAACAATGGGTTGGCAGAACAATCGACGATGAGCATCCTTTACGGTGGCAGCGACTTCACCAACAAGCTTATCGGCATTCTCGACGATGTAGAAAACCCCCGGTACGACAAAGTTGATCGCCTCAACCGCAAAATCCGCCTGGACAATGCCATGCAGATGCCCAGCCATGAAACCGATGCGTTGTTGGCTGCGATCATCGAGGCCGAGCTGGAACCGGGCAGTAACCCCGACGACCCGCCCAATTATTGGATGAGCGAAAACACCCTGCGGGCGCTGGGACTATTTGAAATACTCCGGGAAGACTACCAATGCACGGCCGAAGAGTTTGCCGCCTTCATGGGCAGTGTTTCGATTTTTGGCCGTGGCACCGAGCCCTCGCAGTTCGACCGGGTGTTCAACAAGGACGCTCTGTCGATCCCGCCCTTGAAGCTGGATGGCGGCTCGTTTGCGCTGGTTCCGGTGGATGAGGCCGACGCCCTTACGGTTGTGCATATTTGCAGTGGCCTGAACATCGACCTGGCGACCTATTTCACCCTGGCGCCGCTGATCGCCGATGCCCACGGGCTGGAGAGGCTCGAGCGTAGCCAGCCGGTGCTGTCCAGTTTTTATCGCATGGCCAGGCTGCCACAGAGACTGGGGGTGGCGCCGAACGTGGCGGTGGAGATCCTCAATTTGCTGAGTCCCGGGACCTGGGGGTCGGTGTTGGTCGGTCAGCCGCGCATCCACGCGGACAGGGCACAGATGCCCGATGCTTTGTCGGAGATTCAGCGCCTGGAGGGCTGGGTCCGCTGGTGCGCCGACAGTGGCCTGGACGTGGCCTGGACGGTCGAGCACGTCAAACCCATTGCCGCGCCACCCCAGCCCTCGGAAGCCCAGGTTGAACTCTTCGAGCAGATTCGCACCAAGCTTGCACCGTCGTTGTTTACCGAAGCCTTGCTGCGCATGGCCGGGGCGCCGGAACTGTCCAATGGCCGGCTATGGACGAACCAACTATTGGAGCTGGTGGATCAGGATGGGTTGGTGATCCATCGGCTCGAGTCCGCCGACGCACCCTACGAGCGCTATGCCTGGGAGGTGGTCGATAGGGTGGTACGTCTGGTGATGTACCGACAGGACCTACAAACCGTCGAAAGAATCATGGGGGTACTGCTGAGCAGTCGCGCCAGCCAGCGCGGCGTGGTTCAGGAGAGCCTGGCCGTGTACGGTCAGTTGACCCCCGCGTTGGCATTGCCGGTGTTGGCCTGGTCGGGCGGTACGGTGTATGACGTGCTCTTGCAGGTGGCGGGACGCACACCGGCCCAGGCTCCAGTGGACAATCTGCATGACGAAGCACCGGGCGACCCGTTCCTGGGCATGCTGGCAGGTTTTACCCGCCGCAGCGAAGTGGTGAAAGCGCTCAACTTGAGCATGGAGTTTCTGAGCCTTTACCTGAGCATCGGTGACGGCGTGAGTGCCCCCCCCGGCACTGGGCCGTTTACCCCAAGCGCCTTGTATTACCTGACGGTCTATAACCGGGCCGTTGCCCTCAGCCAGAAACCCGAATCCCAGCAGCTCGAGTATTTGCAGCTCGTCAACGGGCTGCCCGACAATTTGTCTGGCGATGGGCTGCGCCTGGTGAAGGAGCAGACCGCCAGGCTGCTCGCCGAAATTTTTGACTGGAGCGTCGAAGAGGTACAGGCGTGCGCCGACCGTGCCAATGCCGCGAAAGGCTACATCCGTACGCTGGAACACCTCGATCTGTTCACGCGTCTGCGCGGGTTTGCTCTGCTGAGCAAACTGGACGCCCCGACCACCTTGAAGATCGGCACACTGGAACCGGACGCAAACTTTCAGAAGTATGAAGAGATCGCCCATCAGGTCGCAGCCCTCCTGTCGGAGCCCGGCCGCACGTCACCGTTGTACGGCATCAACGCCGTGGCGGATCGGGTGGAGGTCGACAGCAGCATCAGCACCCATGAACTGGTCGCCAACAGTGGTCAAACGGCGCAACTGACCGTCACGGTCACCCATGCCGGGGTGGCCCAGGCCAACGTCAATGTCTACTGGACGTCGAAGCTGTGCACGATTGAACCGGCGGTTTCCCGCACCGACGGAACCGGTGTCGCCGTGGCCACCGTGCAGGCCGGGACCGTGATGGGGCGCGATGTGATCAGTTACCGATTGGATGCCCGCGAGCCACAACCCGCCGCGACCGTCACCCTGGGCAATGACCCTGAGACGTATAGGTTCTTTCTGCTGGACGAGGATATCTATGTTTCTCGGGAAAAAGTCGACGTCGACGTCACCTTGCGGGCGCGCTTGCTCGATCAGTATGAAAACCCGGTGGCCCACGAGCCGGTGAGTTGGGAACTCGACCCAGTGTTCACTATACCTTTCGCGACCTCGACCAATGCCGAGGGGGTGACGGAGGTGACATTCACCAGTCCTACACCGGTGACCATCGAACGTCCGAAAGTCTCGGTCATCTCGACGGGCCTACCCAGTATGCAGCCCCCACGGATCAGCTTCGTGCTCACCCTGGAAGAAGACCCCCTTTGATCGAGCCCCCGGTGCTCTGCCGCGGAGCACCCGGAACCCAGCAGACAGGAGACGGTTATGGCCACGCAAGACATCACCCGGGTGACCGCTCTGCGCCGCGACGCATTGGTCGAGTGTGCGCTGGGGATCAAGGAAATCGAAGACCGGGAGCAGGACAAGGGGTTTCCACTGATCAAAACCGCCGACGACCTGTTGGAGTGGTTGCGTACCGACCCCCTGGATAACCATCAGGTCAAGACCTCCTGGGTCGCCGAGGCCGTCAGTTGTTTCCAGCAATACATCCATGCCGTCTACCAGAAGCTCGAACCCGGCTACACCCACCTGGAGTTCGACAGTAAGGACCTGAAGGATTGGGACATCGCCAGCCAGTACCCGTTGTGGGCCGCCAGCCAGTTGCTCAAGTGCATGCCCGAAGACTACATCACCCCCTATGCGCGTATCCGCAAGACCAGCCTGTTCAAAGCCCTTGAAAGCAACCTCAACCAGACTCGGCTGACCACCGACTCGGTGCAACAGGGCATCCAGCAGTACCTGCGAGGCTTTGAAGAAGTGTGCAACCTGGAGGTGCTCACCGGCTATGTCGATACCGACGGCCCCCATGCCCGCAGCGCCGATTACTACCTGATCGGCAAGGAGCGGATCGAGCCTCACCGCTATTTCTGGCGCAAGGCTGATGTGCAGGTGGATGCGGACAGCATGGCCATCAACCCGGCCGCCTGGAGCGAGTGGAAATCCGCCGATATCCCCTGCGATGTGCGCGTGCTCGACAGCCGCCTGGTGTTTTGGGGGGGGCGTTTGTGTCTGGTCTGGGCCGAATGGCGCGAGGCGCTCTTCGACGCTGAGGGCAGCATGCAAAAGCCCTACGAGATGGAGCTGAAGGTGGCCTTCATTACGCTGAGCGGGCAGTGGTCGCCGCCGGTACGCTTGAACCTGTCACAGTTGGACTACGAGGTGGGTGACACATGCCGGCTGGTGGCGGTGATGCTGCGCGACGACGTGGACCCGCTCTACCCCAAAGGGCGGTTGGCGGTGCACTTGACCAATGCGATACCGATCACCTTCTCGACCGGAGCCAATCCGGTGGACATCTACGAAACCCGCGACGCGCTGTTTCGCAAGGTGGACGATGAAAAGCCGATCATGGATCACCTGGCGATGGTCCGCTTCAGCGATCCTTTAACCTTGCAGCAACGGATTGCCCCGTCGGATTTTTCCAGCATGACCGAAACGGTCTCCTCGGGGGCGAACCCCCTAGTGGAAAAATTCACCCTCAAGGCCGTGGTAAGGCAGGGCGGAGACGGTCAGATACTGTATGTGCAAGCGCACTGCGCTCAACTGATGCCTGGTGTGGCTGGAGAGCAAAAGGACTTCACCTTGACCCTGTCCAATCCTTCAGGCACTGACACGGAATTCTTCAAGGAGTCACATTCCGACAATGGTGGTTGGTCCTCTTCATGGGAGCAATATTCCCGCGACAATTTCGCCGGTATGACCGCAACCTTTACGCTGGAAGGTGAGGGCCTGGGCACAAAAACTTTCGTGTTGACACTCAAGGGCGTGCCCCCCGAGGTCACGCTGCCACAACTGCACCAAACCGACCCGTGCGGGGCCCAGTTTCTGCAACTCAACGACCCTGGGTTGACGAAGCTCCAGTTCGTGCGCCTGAACACGTTGATCGGTGCTGAACTGGTGACTCGGGCCAATGTTTCGGTCGATGCCGTGCTCGACTGGGACACCCAGTTTCCCTATGAGCCAAAGTTGCCTGACAATACCGATGAGCCCAACGGGCCGTTCGACGGGGCCAACGGGCTGTTTTTTTGGGAACTGTTTTTCCATTTGCCCCATCTGGTGGCGACGCGGCTCAAGGACGAAGACCGTTTTGTTGAAGCCCAGCAGTGGCTGCATTTTATCTTCGACCCACAGGCGCCCGCTGACACGGACGACAACCTGGAACATCCCAGACCTGCCCATTGGCGTTGCCGACCCTTGAATGTGGCCGGCACCGGAGGGGGGATCGGCTGTGAAGCCGACAACCCGACCGATCCGGATGCGATTGCCTACTCGACGCCCCGGCACTACCAGATGCTGATTTTCCTCGATTACGTGGCCAACCTCGTGGCGTGGGGCGATTGGCTGTACCGGCAGTTGACACGCGACAGCCTGGCGGCGGCCAAACTGCAATACCTGCGCGCCAGGAACCTGATGGGCGAATCACCGGATACGAAAACCCTCAGTCAGTGGACGTCCGCCACGTTGGAGGATCTGGTCGCGGAACTGGAGGAAGGGGCCGCGCTCAAGGCCTTCGAAAAAGACCTCCAGCTGGACTCGGCGTGGCTGCCGGTCAAGACCCGGTTTTTCGAAGACCCCGGGGTCATCGGCACGGAGCGTTTCAGGTTGCCGGTGAGCCAGCGGGTGTTGCAGCTCTATGAGTTGCCGGCGCAGCGCATGTACAACCTGCGCCATAACCTGACCATCGATGGCAAACCCATGTCCGTCGAATTGTTCAGCACGATCAACCCTGCTGATCTGCTCAATAATCTGGCGGCGGGTGGCGCCGGCCCGGTTCGGCCCATGGGTGGGCCTTTGAGGGTGGCCGCGTTCCGCTGGCGCGTGCTGTTCGACGCGGCGCTGCGGGCCACGCAATATCTGCAAGAGTGCGGCAATCAGGTGATTCGTCTGCTGGAACAACAGGACCGCATCGAGCAGGAGCTGTTGCAGCAGCATCACTTGACCGAGTTGGGCGCCTTCGCCAAGGCCATGCAGGAGGAAAATCTCGCCCAGGCACAGGAAAGCCTGGCGGCGCTCCAAAGCAGCCGGGCGATCACCGAACAGCGTCGTTTGCACTACGAAAAACTGCACATGGAAAACATTTCCAGTGCCGAATACAAGGTCATGTCGGACCTGGATGTCGCACAACTGCTGTCGTCAATGAGCACCGGCTTCGAAGTGGCCGGTGCCGTCATTGACACCTTTCCCAAAATATTCGGCCTGGCCAACGGGGGGCACCAGCCTGGCAACATTCCGCGAGCGGTGGGCTTTGCTTTCCAGATTGCGGCTGAGGCTGCACGCGGCAATGCTGATAAGGATGCCACGTCCGAAAGCTATCGCCGACGGCGTGAAGACTGGGGGCTGGCACGTGACCAGGCCGCGGCGGAGTTGGTGATGATCGATGACAACATTCGGGCGCAGAGCCACGCGGTCAAAACCGCCGAAGAGGGCCTGAAGCAGATCGTCAGGATGAATACTCATACCCAGGCGCTGTATGACTTTTTGCTCACCCGCGCCACCCACCTCGAGCTGTACCGCTGGTACGTGGGGCAATGCAAGACCCTGCATTATCAGGCCTACGATCAAGTCGTCAGTTTGTGCATGAGCGCCCAGAGTGCCTTGCAGGTGGAGAGCGCCGAATTCGATCTCAACCACATACGCACCAATGCCTGGCTGGACAACTACTACGGCCTGACCGCCGGAGAAGCCCTGCGGCTCGATCTGTTGCGCATGGAGGCCGATTATCTGCTGCGCTATGAGCGGCGTCTGGAAATAGTCAAGACCGTGTCGTTGCGCCAGTTGTTCGATGAAAACATCGGCGTAGAAGGGAAGATGGACTGGGAAGCCGCGCTGTTGCAGTTGCAAGACGCCGGCGAGTTGGAGTTCGAGCTGTCCCAGCGCTTGTTCGACCGTGACTATCACAACCATTACTGTCGGCAGATCAGCGCCGTGGACGTGACTCTGCCGACGCTGCTCGGCCCCTACGAGAACCTCTGTGCAACGCTGACGCAGATCCGCAGCGTCACAGCCATCAAGGACTCGCTCCAGTCGCTGGAATACCTCTATAGCGATAACCCGACGTTGGCCCCATCGGATGTACTGGTGAATGTCAGTAGCGGCGAGCACATCGCCATTTCTGTCGGGATAGAGGATTTCGGCATGGCCGCGTTGAAGCCTGAAGACGGTCTGCGTAACCCGTTTGAGAATACCGGCGCGGTGTCGCGCTGGACGTTGGCCTTTCCCTGGCATAAACAACTTCGCCAGGCACAGCAACTGCTGGCCCTGACCGACATCATCCTGAAGGTCCGGTACACCGCCAAGGTGGGCAGCCCGGCGTTCTCCCGGGAGGTTCAATCCTATGTAAACCAGCCTGAGCGCAGCGCTCGAGGGGTGGAAAAATGAGCAGGGAGCCTGTCAACACCCGCACCAACGTCCTTCCCAACGGACATTTCATCAACTATGACCACTGGGGGAACGTGGGGGGATCAGGCGGCAGAGTGATCGGTAGCGATTCGTGGCAAGGGTCCCCGATCAATTACATGTCCCTTTACAACGGCAGAGGGATTGCCCAGCAAGTACCAGCCCCCGCGCCGCAATCGACGGGCGCGCGTTACCGCCTGAGCTTTTTGTACGACAACCGCAGTGATGGGCCCGGCACGTTCAGCCTGCGTCGGCGCGGGACCGAGGACAGCCTGGAAATCGCCCTGCCGCCCCGCGGCAACGCCGCAGCGGATTCGGAAATCAGGGAGCTGACCCTGACGCTCGTCACGGAGTCGGTCGATTTCGACGTCGAGGAAGAAGACCTTTTCGAGTTCGTCATCAGGAGCCCCAGCGTGGCGACATCGACCAGGGACGTTATCGTTGCCCTGATCGATTTTCACCTAGAACTCGACCCGCTGGTCCTGGCGCGGATCGTCAACGACGGCCAGGCCTTTACCCCGCTCGACCAGCCGATGCTTTACCTGTGTCACGGCGCGACCGGCGCCCAGCACCATCAGTTGTCCTTTCAACTGGCCGCAGACAGCCCCTGGGCCGGCACCGAGGCGTTGTTGTGGAACCAGGGCAACCCGCTGGAGGCGGTGATCGTTTCGCCCGAGTGGGGGGAGAACCAACGGATCGAAGACGCCTGGCAGGTGAATTGCCCGCGACCGGTCGACAACGACACCCACTTGTTCGATCTGTTTATCTACAGCAAGTACCACGCTGACACTTACCCGATCACGGTTTCGCTGGGGCATCATCGGCTGGTCGTCGAAAGCATCCAGGACCCGGCTTACCAACCGGTGATCGAATACGCTCAGACGGTGAGGCTGGGCGTGCGGGTGAAGTCCTATTACCTGGACCTGCCGATGCGCGGCCACGAGGTGAGCTGGATGATCGGCGAGGACGTGCTTGCGGTCAGCGAGACCGATGAGGGAGGCGAAGCCTGGTTCGATTTCGCACCGGCCACCGAGGGTACGCTGGCGGTAAAAGCCAGCGTCGAGAGTCCCTTCTATGCCCAGGGCAGCGCGCTCCACACGTTCACTGTGAAGGCCCACGCCACAGACCCGTTGAAGGCCGTGCGCATCAAGTTTCCCAACATGAATGCTGCCCTCTGGGGGGAACAAACCGGTTTTCCCGATCGCGGCGCGACGTACCCGGTGGAGGTCCTGTTTGACGCCGACAGCCCCCTGCGCAACCTCGATGTCTGGTTGGAATGGGAAGGCAAGGCCCCTGAAGAGTTGGGTGTGACGGTTCAACCCGCCTTGTTGACGCCGGTGCCGGTCACCGGTGACGCATTAACCTGGCGGCTGGTTTGCGACGACCGCAACGGCATTGACGAATTCGGGTTGTGCTTGGGCTGCGCCGTGCTGCAGCGCCCCACGGTCAGTAACGCCATGTCGCTGGCCCGCCACAGCCTCACGATCGGTGGCGTGCGTGAGGCCAATCGGGTGCCGGTGGTGGATGAGCATGACTACGTCTGGTGCATGTTGCAGGTGACGAGCCTGGGTGGGCAGCCGATTGCCGGAGTGCCGGTCGAGTGGGACACTTCGCAAGGGTTGCAGCGAACCTGGACCGGCACAAATGGCTGGGCCAGTGTGATCGACCGGCCGACCACGCACGGCAACTACACCCTCGCGGCGCGGGTCAATCCCCGTGAAGGCGGGCAGGAGCTGGGGCACCCATTCGCCATCCAGACCCTGGCGACCAGTGCATGGAACACCGCCAGCTTTACCCTCGATGGCGTGGCTGTCGATCGGGTCGGGGCGGGGGCGGTGTGCCTCATGGGACAGGATTCGGTCTTTCATCTGGCGGTGGCGTCCGGTAGCCCCTTGATCGGCAAAGAGGTGTTTCTGCGCTGGCAGGACCCGGCCAGCGCGCGCTCCATCGTGATCGCCAACATGGAAACCCCGGTCGCCATCACCCCCGCAGGGCTGGATTGGCCGGTCCAGGTACTGGTGACCGACGCGGGTGGGGTTTTCGATCTACAGGTGGTTTCGACGGGCCTGGAGGCCCTCGATCTGGCGTTTCGGGCGCTGCCTCAGGACCTGTCCACGGAGCTCTCGCTGGTGTTCGACCAGGCGCCCAAAAACTGGGGCGCCGGGGCTGAGCTGTACCCGTGCATCGGCGCGGCCCACGACCTGACGCTCTTGCCGGAGGGAGACCCAGGCGGCTTGCATGGGTTGTTGTTCGAGACCACCGTGGCGCCGGACCTGCCGGCGGGATGGGAGATGACCCCGCCCTTGACCGAGCCTGCGCCCATGACCGCTGGCGGGGTTCGCTACCGCTGTGACTTCAGCGGCGCGAGCCAGTCCGCACAGCGCAGTTGGGCTGCCCGGGTGCTGGGCGTCGAGGCGTTTACCCAGCCACCGACGTTCGCCCTGAAACTGGCCCACAACAAAGTGGTGGTCGGAACGGCCTTCGAGGTGGCGACCGACCCGGTGCTGAGCAAAGGCGAAAGCGCCCGGCTGGCCTTGCGCTATGTGTCGGCGTTCACAAAGCAGCCGGCCAACGAAGTGAACGTGGTCTGGGACGACGGCCAAACCTCCCAAAGCGGGGCGGACGGTATCGCCCAGCGCGCCTACCAGCCAGCGGCAGCGGGAAACCAACAAGTCCAGGCGTTGGTCAACAATCCCTACGATGGGACTGAGGTCGAGCAGGGCTTCGATGTGTTTGCGCATCAGGAAGATCCCTGGCTCGACCTCAATGTCCAAAGCTATTTGGGGGACCCACGGCCCTGGGGTGAGCAGACTTTCTTCCCGCGACGAGCGGAGAGGCTGGAGCTGACTGTTTCCGTTCTGGAAGACAGCCCGTTGCTCGACCAGAACCTGGCGCTGGGGTACAGCGGCGCGCACGGACTGGATACGGGGTTGCAGTTCGGGCCGGTCGGATTAGGGAAACCACAGACGTTGACCGCTGCGGGCCTGTCGGTCAGCCTTTTGGCAGAGGGTCAGACCGACGCCGCGTTCTATTTGCAACTGTCGGCTTCGCGGCTGTTGGCGCGCTCACCGCTGAATGCGTTTTCCCTGGGCAGCCATGTGCCGGTGGACGTGGCAAGCGCTACGAATCAGGAGCGTCAAGTCGTCGACTGGGGGGAAGTGTTGTTATTTGAAATTACCTTGGTCAATGCCGTGACTGGCCAGCCAGCGCGCAATGTTCCGGTGTCTTGGACGAGCACTGATGAAGCCATGGAGCCTGTGACGACGACCACTGATTTTTATGGCGTTGCACGCTTCAGTTTCATCGCGACGGTTTCTGGGCCGGGCACGGTGAGGGCCCGCGCCGTTGGAGGCATCGAGGTCGTGGAGCTTGAGTACCTCGTGCATGAGGCGTGTGTGATCGAAAGCCTGAGCAGCCCTGACCTTGAAGGGGTGCCGGGAGACGAAATCAGCGCCGAGGCAACGGTGGTCAGCGCGGCTACCGGTGAGCCGGTTGCAGGGGTGAGGGTCCATTGGTTTTTCAAAGGCTTGGTGCTGGCGCCGTCGGTTACCGATGCGCAGGGCAAGGCGCCGATTGCCTTTGAGCTGCCGTCAAGGATAGGGCACTACACGCTGAGTGCATCCGTGCGCGGGGAATTTGGGTGGGATTCGGACTGGTTGGAGGCGAAGGTGCTGGGGACCGAGGACAGCTGGGTGCAGGAATTTACCCTTTGGTTGAACGGGGCGCCCGTCGATATGGACTATTTGCCCGTCAGGCGATTGGTTCTGGTCCATGGACGAAGTCATGTCTTGGAGTTGAGGGTCAATAAAGACAGCGCCTTGATGGACGAGACCGAGGTGGCCCTGTTCGGCACCCCACCCATAAGCCTGGGATTGGTGTTTGATCCTCGCTTGTACGTATACCGGCCAGTCACGGCGACGCCCTTACGCTGGACGATCGAGACTCAAGATCAGGCCTACGGTGTTTTCGAGGTGGAATTGCGCAGCCCGGTCCTGCCGCCACGATTATTACCGTGCGAGGTCAGTGTCCAGCGTTGACGCTGAACACCTACAAATTCCCCGCCTTCTTCCACCCCAGATACAACGTCACCAGCTCGGCCCCCAGCTCACCGGGCCGGGCTTGCAGGACCGCCACGCCATGGGCATTCAAGCGTTCATGCAGTTCGGCCCGGGCGTTCAAATAATCCACTGTTCCACAGTAGGTCAGGGCTTCGGGCAGGGTTTGTACCGGTGTCTGGCGTAAGCGGTCGAGGGCCTCTTCCCGCAGGCTCGCCACCAACACCCGATGCTGCTGGCCCAGGCGTTTGACGGCGGCCAGCAGCTCCTCATCGTCTTCATCGCGAAGGTTGGTCACCAGCACCACCAGGGCCCGGCGTTTTTGCCGGGTCAGCAGTTGGTTGACGGCGGTTTGGTAGTCGGCGGGGCGTTGGCTGCTGTCGAGGTCGTACACGGTGTTGAGCAGCACGTTGAGCTGGCCGGTGCCTTTGACCGGGGCGAGGTAGCGCGGCTGTTCGCTGGCAAAGGTGCTCAGGCCCACCGCATCGCCCTGACGCAGCGCGGTGTAGCTGAGCAGCAGGCAGGCGTTGAGGGCGTGGTCGAAATGCGCCAGCTCGCCGTCCTGGCTGCGCATGCGCCGGCCACAATCGAGCATGAAGATGATCTGCTGGTCGCGCTCGTCCTCGTACTCCCGGGCAATCGGAGTGCGATGGCGAGCGGTGGCTTTCCAGTCGATCTGGCGCAGGCTGTCGCCCTCGCGAAATTCGCGCAGTTGATGAAATTCCTGGCCCTGGCCCCGGCGTTGGCGCTGGCGAATACCCAAATGACTGAGCCAGTTGTCCACCGCCAATAGCTGACCGTCGTAGAGCCGGGCGAAGTCCGGGTAGACTCGGGTATCGTCGCGCGCGTCCAGCAGGCGTTTGCCGTCCCACAGGCCCAATGGGCTGGGCAGGCTGACTTCGCAGTGTTCAAAGCGGAAGTGACCGCGTTTGAGCGGGCGCAGACGGTAGCCAATTTGGCTGTGTTGATCTGGTTGCAGCTCGACCGACAAGGGGAGGTTTTCGAAGTCCAGGCCGGCGGGGACGTGATCGAAGATTTGAACATTCAGTGGCTGCGCAAAGTCATGGCTGATCTGTAGCCGCACTTCGCTCCAGCGACCCAATGCCAGGCTGCCGGGCATCTGCCGTTGCACCCGGGGCGAGGGCAAGCGCTTGAGGCGCATGGCGTCGAGTATCGCCAAGGCGAGCAAGGCCAGCAGCAGTCCCCAGTGGATCGACAGCAACATCGATGGAACCGCAACGCCCAGCGCCCGCAATGCGCCCAGGACAATGCCGACGGCCAGCAGAATGGCGAGCCAGGTCATGAGCAGGCGCGAGGGTTTCATGGGGGCGTTCCCATTGGAGAAATGCAGAGCGCGCTTTTGTGGCGAGGGGATTTATCCCCGCTGGGCTGCGAAGCAGCCCCCTGTTTTTGTCTGACACACCGCAAGGGGCCGCTGCGCGCCCCAGCGGGGATAAATCCCCTCGCCACAATGAGTTTCTCCATCATGAAATGTGTACTCACAACCGCGGCGCCGGCACTTGATCGAGCAGTTGGCCCAGCACCTGATCCACCGAAAGTCCTTCGATGTCCAGCTCCGGCGCCAGCCGCACCCGGTGGCGCAGCACGGCCAGGGCGCAGCCCTTGATGTCATCCGGCACCACGAACTCGCCGCCGCGTAACAACGCTCGCGCTCTTGCGCAGCGCACCAGGGCAATCGAGGCACGCGGTCCGGCGCCCAGGGTCAGGCCCGGCCAACTGCGGGTGGTGCGGGCCAGGCGCACGGCGTAGTCGAGCACCTGATCGTCCATCGGCAGCTCACTGGCGATGCGTTGCAGCGCTTGCACGTCCTTGGCCTGCAACACTGTGCGCAACGGTTGTACATCGAGCATGTCGGCCCGGGTCGAACGGCTGACCTGACGGACCATGTTCACTTCCTGGTCGGCGTCGGGGTAATCCATGCGCACTTTGAGCATGAAACGGTCGAGCTCGGCTTCCGGCAGCGGGTAGGTGCCTTCCTGTTCGATGGGGTTTTGGGTGGCGAGCACCATGAACGGTTGGGCGATGGGCAAGGCGCGGCCTTCGAGGGTGACCTGGCGTTCCTGCATGGCTTCGAGCAGCGCGGCCTGGGTCTTGGCCGGGGCGCGGTTGATCTCGTCGGCCAGCAGCAGGTTGGTAAACACCGGCCCCTTGCGCAGCTTGAATTGCTCGGTTTGCAAGTCGTACACCGCGTGCCCGGTGACGTCGCTGGGCATCAGGTCGGGGGTGAACTGGATGCGCGCGAATTCGCCGCCGAAACAGCGGGCCAGGGCGCGCACCAGCAGCGTCTTGCCCAACCCCGGAACCCCTTCGAGCAAAACGTGCCCGCCGGCGATCAGGGCCGTGAGCACATCGTCGATCACCGCGGCCTGGCCGACCACCGCCTTGTGCAGCTCGGTGCGGATGGCCTGGGCCAGTTGACTGGCGCGCTGGCGCTGTTGGGCGGCGTGGGTCTGGCCGCCGGCAGGTTCGTTCTGTTCAGTCATAAGGCATTCCTGAGGGTTTGCAGATGGGCGACCTGGCGGCAGAACTCAGCGCTGGACAGGCGCTGTTGCGGCCGGGGGCTTAAGGCCTGGCTGATGGCCCGCGTAGGTTGGCGGGTCAGGCGGGCGAGCACTTGCCACTGTTCGGCCACGGCCCGTTGTTCGAAACCGGGATGCAGATGGCGTGCCCGGCGCAGCACGTCCTGTTGCAAGCTGTGCAGCAGATGCTGACGGCCATTGTGGCGCAGATGAAAAGCGGCGCTGGCCTGTAAGTGCTCTTCCAACTGACGCCGCGCTTTGGGGGCCGGTTGTTGCAGCGGGCCCTGACGCACCGCCGAACGCCAGAGCCAGAGGGCGATCAAGGCCAGCAGCGCCACCAAGGCCTGGGGGAAATAGCGCAGTAACAGGGCCAGCAAGTTGTCGTGGTCGATGTCGTACAGCAGCGTGACGTTCGTGTCGGCGCTCAAATACCAGAGCAGCCAGGCGTTGTCGTATTGGTCGATATTATCGTTCTTCCACAGCTCGGCGTCGGTGAGCACCGTGATCGAGCCCAGACCGTGGTTGAGCTGCATCATGTGGGTCGCCAACGCGCTGTTGGCCCAGGCCTGGGCCAGGTTCTGCGGGTCTTCGAGGTGGAAGTCGGTGTCGAAGCCGACATACGCAGGCGCTTCTTCGTCCTCCAGGTACAGCTTGGTCAACTTGGGGTAGCGATCCTTGATGAGTTCGGGCTCCGGCGCCTTGAGGTCCTTGCTCAGGAATTGGCGCAGGCGCACACGGTCCAGCAATAAGTCGCCGCTGCTGGCGGTGCTGTTGTCCCACAGGGCCTCGGCGACAAACAGCAAGCGTCCACCGGCCTGGGCCCAGTTCATCAACTGATCGACTTCCCGCGGGGTCATGTGGGTGCGTTCACCCAGCAACAACAGGCTGCGCTGATGAGGCTCAAGGTTGGGCAGGTCCTCCAGATTATTGGCGTGCTCAACGTTTATGCCCTGCTGGCGCAGGAAATGTTCAGCGGCCAGGTAGGGGTTGGCCTGGGCCTCGGGGGAGGGGCCGTGATCGATGGTTTCCTCATAGGGCACCGCCTTCAGGAACAGGTAGATGCCCAATGCGCACACCAGTGCGGCCAGCCCAGCGCCGATCACCAGCCCTGTGCGGCGATTCATCGAGACACCTGCGGCCCGAACAATCCGCGCCAGTCATCGCACAGCTGCTGTTGCAGGTGTGTCGGCGGCGGGCGATGGCCGTACGCAATGTTTTGCCAGTGCAGGGTCAGGTGTTGGCTGAACGTCAGCAAGCGTTCATGCTGAAGCTGTTCGACGCGTTGCAGCACTTGGCCTTCCGTGTCGGCCGGTTTCAAGGGGATCGCAAAGTCATGATGCAACCGGCTGAGCAAGGCCCGGTACAGTAGCCCCAGGGCCTGGCGGGGGTCAGTGGCCCATAGTTGTTCCACGCTGGCAGCCACGTCGTCCGGCAGGCTCTCTTCGCGGATATCCAGGCCGAACATCTGTGCCGGCACCGGTCGTTCCGCAGGGGGGCGTTTTGTCGGTCGCAGATTTACCAAGGCCCTGAGCCTTTCCCGGTAGCGCCAGGCCAGCCAGGCAATCGCCGCCACCAGACACGCCCACAGTACGATCTGGATCAGCGCGGCGGCGATGTCGAAGCGTTGGCCGCTGATCCATTTGAACCATGCCTTGAGCCAGGCCGGTGCTTCGTTGGTCTCGGGTGATTCGGCCGTTTCTTCACCCAGGCGATATCGAGTCACCGTTTCCGGGTTCTTGAACGGCGGGGCCTGGAGGATCGCCTTGATGCTGTCTCTGGACGCTTCGCTGGTCAGGGGTTGGTTGAGCAGCCGCGGGCTGTCGGGGGCGGTGCTGGCTTCGGCGGCCCAGGCCGGCGGTGCCAGCGGCACCAGCAGCAGTGCCAGCAGCATCAGCGCGGGGGCTGTGCTGCTCAGGCGTTGGCGCAGGCGTCGGAACACCAGTTCAATGTCCCAGGCTTCGAGTAGGGTGCGCCGGTTCAGGTATAGGCTGAAGCCGCAGGCGACATACACCGGCTCCCAAACGATCAGCAGCAGGGGATACAACAGGTTGATCAGGTGTTCGAGCCACAACCAGTCGTGCTCGGCGACGGCGATCAGCGTCTGCCAGTTCCATTGCAGTTCGACCTGTTGCGGCACGAGCAGGTAGAACAGCGCCATGAGGCCGAACCACAAGGCGATTTCCAGGTGCACACCGATCACGGTCAGCCACTGCGCTGCGCCACCGTTGCGTTGCAGCAGCACCCGCAAGCGCTGTTCGCGCGCCTCGCCGTCGAGTCCTTCAAGTTGCACCACAGGCATCAGGAAGCTGCGACTCAAGCTCAGCCGGCGCCAGGTCAGGCTCGCCAGCAACTGGGGCTTGAGCAATGTGGGCCACTGGCGCAAAGCCTGTTTCAACGTCGGTGTTTCACCAAACAGCGCCTTGGACACAATGTACAGGGGCAAACGGTCAAAGGCCGGTTTCAACCACCAGAACAGGAACATCGCCAGGGAAGGTGAATCCCACAGCAGCAGCGACAACAGCGCAAACACCGGCAGTGTGATGACGGCCCAACTGGTCATCAGCAAACGTCGATGCTGCTGGCTCATCAGCACGCCCAGGTCCATGGCTTCCCAGGTGCTGCGCGGGCGGATGACCACGGTGGCATCACTCAGACGCATGGTGGGCCCGTCCGGCAAACACCAGATAACTGATCACCAAAAGCCACAACAAGGCGCCCACCGTGTATTTGGTGGCCACTGTCACGGCGCTGGAGGACCAGTACGCTTCGATGAACGCGGCAATCAGCAGAAACAGCATCACGCCGCCGACCATCAGCACGCTTTTGCCGGCGGCGATGCGCAAGGCCTCGCCTCGGGTGAGGCGACCCGGTGCGATCAACGCCCAGCCCAGTTGCAGGCCGGCGGCGCCGGCCAACGTGATGGCGGTGAGCTCGAAGGCGCCGTGGCCGATGACGAACGACCAGAACGTCCCTCCTGAGCCGATCTGGGTCAGGTGCCCGGCCACCGCACCAATGGTCAGGCCGTTGAAAAACAGGAAGAATGCGCTGCCCAGACCAAACATCAAGCCACTGGCAAACGTCTGAAAGGCGATGCCGATGTTGTGCATGATGTAGTAGCCGAACATGACCCAGTCCTCGCTGGCGGCCCGCTCGATCGAACGCCCCAGGTGCCCTGCGGCCGGGTCGTACATGCCGCGTATCTGGCTGACTTCCTCGACGCTCAACAGGCTGTAGACCAGCTCCGGAAACAGGTAGACCAGCAGCCCGATGCCGCTCAGGCTGCCCATGAACATCACCCCGGCGGCCAGCACGAAACGCCATTGTTCCCGCACGAGTTGGGGGAAACCGGCCAGGATGAAAGCCGACAGGCTGGTCGATGGCCGGCTGCGGTCCCGATAGAGTTGCTGGTGGCCGCGCAGTGCCAACTGTTGCAGTGTATCGACCAGCAGGCTGCTGTAACCCCGCGCCTGGGCCAGCGCCAGATGATGACAAAGCCGGCGGTAGGCCGGAGGAAAGTCACTGCTTTGGGGCACGTTACGACTGTGCTCCAGTTGATCGAGCTGCCGGGACAGGCGGTCCCATTCCCCTTGGTGGCGGCTTTCGAACAGGCTTTGTTTCATGTCGGCCCCAGCAGGCCACGGGCGATGCCATTGAGTTCGGCCACGGCTTTGGGGGCCTCGACGTTCAGTGGCGCGGCCAGGATAGTCGCCAGTTCGTTGACCCTCGCTGCGGACAGTTCGGCCTGGCGTTCTGCGAAACCCAGCACGGCGCGTTGCTCGTGCAGGCTCAGGGCAAAAGGTGGCCGTATCGGCTGTGCCAGGGGCAGCGCAGGGCGTTTGACCGGTTGCTCGCGATACACCACCAGCGTGCCGGCGGCCAGGTCTCCCAGGCGTTTGAAGGCTGGATGGTGCAGGCAACTGATTGCGCCGAAGGTATAGCCGAAGGGCAGCATGTCGACAAAACGCAGCAGGTTGCGGATCAATGAGGCGGACCAGCCGATGGGCCTGCCGTCGTCCTGCACCACTCGCAACCCCATGATCTGTTTGCCAGGGGAGCGCCCCTGGTTCAGCACTTCGAACAGCACCATGTACCACCAGCTGACGACGAACAGCAGGATGGAGCCCAGGCCAATGCCCAGTTCACCCAAAAACGCCAGGATGATGAACACCAGCCCCAGGACCAGCCCGCGTATGCCCAGGTCGATGGCAAAGGCCAGTGCACGTGGCATCAACCCCGCCGGGCGCAGGGGCAGGTCGATGCCTTCGGGCGTTTCAACCTGATAGCGCGTATCCAGTGCCGGGGGCAGCGTCGCGTTCCTTTGCAGTGCTGGTTTCTCGAGCATGGGCAACCTGAGTGATGGGCCGGTTCGAACGTTCAATCTCGGTCCCGATGCTAGCAGTCTTCGTGCAGGCAAACGACATAACTATGTATGTCATTTCATGGCTTGCAACAGGATTCTGTGTTCACGGCGCCGGTGTCCGCCTCAACTGCCATTGGATTTCAAAAGTTATGCAGCGCTGGCCGCAGGTGGGCTCGAAGGCCTAGACTTCGCCAGTCTTCAACCCAGGAACAACCCGTGACTTCCATCTTCTGGTACGACTACGAAACCACCGGCATCAACCCGCGTTGCGATCGACCCTTGCAGGTGGCGGGGATCCGTACCGATTTCGAACTCAATGAAATCGATGAGCCGGTGAATCTGTATTGCCGGCCCAGCGATGACATCCTGCCCCATCCGGCGGCTTGTGCGATCACCGGCATTACCCCGCAATGCCTGGCCGACAACGGCTTGAGTGAAGCCGACTTCATGACCCGTATCCACGGACAACTGGCCGCGCCCGGCACCTGTGGCGCCGGTTACAACACCCTGCGCTTCGACGATGAAATGACCCGCTACAGCCTCTACCGGAATTTTTTCGATCCGTACGCGCGGGAATGGCAGGGTGGTAATAGCCGCTGGGACCTGATCGACCTGGTGCGCGCCGCGTATGCGCTACGCCCCGAAGGCATTGTCTGGCCGCAAGAGGAGGGCCGCGTCACGCTCAAGCTCGAGCGCCTGACCGCCGCCAATGGTATCGACCACGGGCAGGCACACGATGCGTTATCGGACGTGCGCGCGACGATCGCCCTGGCCCGTCTGATCCGCCAGAAGCAGCCCAGGCTCTACGACTGGCTGTTCCAGTTGCGCAGCAAACAGAAAGTCATGGACCAGATCCGCCTGTTGCAGCCGATGGTGCATATTTCCGGGCGCTTCTCGGCTGCGCGAAACTATATCGGGGTAGTTTTGCCATTGGCCTGGCACCCGAAAAATCGCAATGCCCTGATTGTCTGCGACTTGCACCTGGACCCGCTGGGTTTGCTGGACCACGATGCCGAATCCCTGCGGCAACGTTTGTATACCCGCCGTGAAGAACTGCTCGAAGGCGAGTTACCGGTGCCTCTCAAACTCATTCACATCAACAAGTGCCCGGTGGTCGCGCCGCTCTCGGTGCTGCGTGCCGAGGACCAGCAGCGACTGCAACTGGACATGGACGTTTACCAGCAGCGTGCGCTGCGGCTAACTGACGCACAACAAGTTTGGCAGGACAAACTTCAGGCTATTTATGGCCGCGAGGATTTCACGGCCAGTGAGGATCCCGAGCAACAGTTATACGCAGGCTTCATCGGCGACCGCGATCGTCGATTATGCGAGCAAGTCCGCATGGCTGACCCTGCTCAGTTGGCTTCAGGGCACTGGCCTTTTGATGATGAGCGTTTGCCGGAGTTATTGTTCCGATATCGTGCGCGCAACTTCCCGGACACGTTGACCCGCGAAGAGCAGGAGCGCTGGAGACTTTTCTGTCAGCAACGTTTGTCCTCCCCGGAATGGGGCGCACCTAATACCTTGCAAAGTTTTGATGAGGCGATGGTGGAGTGGATGGCCGTTTCTACGCCATTGCAGCGCGAGGTGCTTGTAGAGTGGCAGGGCTACAGCCAGCAACTGCGTAAACGTTTAAGCCTTTGAGTAGTGATGAAGTGGGCAAATCACAGGCATAAAAAAACGCCAGCAATCGCTGGCGTTATTCTTGTTCGCATAAAGCGGCGCGAACCGGTGAGGCTTAGCCCAGCAGGGTTGCCCAGCCTTCAACCACGTCACCGCCCCACTTGGCTTTCCACTCTTTCAGGGTCTTGTGGTTGCCACCTTTGGTTTCGATGACTTCGCCGTTGTGCGGGTTTTTGTATTGCTTAACTTTGCGAGCGCGTTTGGTGCCGGTAGTTTTTACCGCGCCACGGGTTGCTTTGCCCGATTTGGCTTCTGGATCCAGCATCGCAATGATGTCACGCAGCGATTTTTGGTATTCGCCCATCAGCGTGCGCAGTTTGCCTTCGAATTCCAGTTCTTTCTGCAGCTTGTCGTCTTTGGACAGGGCTTTCAGGCGTTCTTGCAGTTCTTTGATTGCTTCTTCGGTGCTGCGGTATTCATTGATCAAGGACATGAGGACTACCTTATGTAGGACACGGGTGACAAGGAGACAGTGGGGTAATAGTAATCAGACAGTTTCATCAAGTAAACATTTAGCCGGTGTTTTATTTAATTAATTAGTGCGGCCCTCAAAAAAAATGGCGTTGCAGTTAAATACTGAAAACACAATCTTCACATCTGCTCACAAATATAGCGTGTTGCCAAAGGTCCGCCCCCATTGCTGGCGGGGCACACAAATGTACGCGGCGTGTCATCGATACTGCAGTTTTGCCGCGCAATGGCTAGAATGGCCGCCTTTGTGAAGTTCTGGAGTTCCCCTCATGCGCACTTTTCGGCTGGTGATCGCTTGCCCGGACCGCGTCGGCATCGTTGCTAAAGTCAGTAATTTTCTGGCGTCCCATAATGGTTGGATCACTGAAGCGAGCCATCACTCGGACACTCACAGTGGCTGGTTCTTCATGCGTCACGAGATTCGTGCTGACTCGCTGCCCTTCGGCATCGAAGCCTTTCGCGAAGCGTTCGCACCGATTGCCGAAGCGTTTTCAATGGACTGGCGCATCACCGATACCGCGCAGAAAAAACGCGTGGTGCTGATGGCCAGCAAAGAGTCTCACTGTCTGGCCGATTTGCTGCACCGCTGGCACAGCGATGAGCTCGATTGCGACATTGCTTGTGTCATCTCCAACCATGACGCCTTGCGCAGCATGGTGGAGTGGCACGGTATCCCGTATTACCACGTCCCGGTCGACCCGCAGGACAAGCAGCCGGCGTTTGCCGAAGTGTCGCGGCTGGTCAAGCAGCACGAGGCCGAGGTGGTGGTGCTGGCCCGCTACATGCAGATCCTGCCACCCGCCCTGTGCAGCGAATACGCGCACAAGGTCATCAATATCCACCACAGTTTCCTGCCCTCGTTCGTCGGTGCCAAGCCTTATCACCAGGCTTCGATGCGGGGCGTGAAGCTGATCGGCGCCACCTGTCATTACGTGACCGAGGAGCTGGACGCGGGGCCGATCATCGAGCAGGACGTAGTCCGCGTCAGCCACAGCGACAGCATCGAAGACATGGTGCGTTTCGGCCGTGACGTGGAGAAAATGGTACTGGCGCGGGGCTTGCGTTATCACCTGGAAGACCGGGTGCTGGTGCACGGCAACAAGACCGTGGTGTTCTGACTACACTGCAAAGGGCCTGGGCGAGTGATCACCAGGCCCTTTTTTCATGAGGTTCGCCATGACCGATCCGTTGGACAAAGCCACCTCCCGAGCGCCGGCCACTCTGGGTGAGGGTTGCCTGAGCCGTTACGATCCTGAGGCGTTGAGCCCGGAAAATGGCACAGAGTTTCCCGACGCCGCGCAATTGTGGAAACAAACGCATCCCGAGGACGAATCCGATCCCCCGTAGGCGCTGGCGAAGCCTGCGATCTTTTGATCTTCAGCCTCGCTGAAAACGCCAAGAGATCGCAGGCTTCGCCAGCTCCTACAAAAACGCGAAGCGGTGATTTGTGGAGGGGCGTCAGGCTTGCTTGAGCTTGATCAGCTTCTTGATCAAGGGTCGCCCGACCATCAAAAAGAACACCGGTCCACCGGCGACCAGATAAAAGTAATAGGTTACCGCCCGCCAGATCAGAATCGCCGCTGCCGCCGTGGATGTGCCCACCATGGGCGCCAGCAGGGCCGCCGAGGTCAACTCTGCCGCCCCGGCGCCGCCGGGCAGCAGGCTGAACTGCCCCGCGCTCAAGGAGAGCATCTGGATCAGGAAACTCCAGGCCCACTGCAAATCCGCCCCCAGTCCTCTCAACGCCAGATACAACACGCTGTAGCGCAGCGCCCAGTGAAGGCACGTCAGGGCGAAGACCTGAAACAGGGTCTGACGGGGCAATTTCAGGGTGTCGGTAAATGCCGCCAGAAAGTGCAGGATCTTGCGTCCCCAACGTTGGCGAGTGGTGGTCTTTACCCGCAGATGTCGCAATAACCGAGCGCCCAGCAGAATCAGTTTGCGGTGGTAGCGGGCCACCAGCACGCAGCCGAACAGTCCGCCAAACAATGAGATGGCACTCAATGCCAGCATCCATTCGATGCTCTGGCTGAGGTTCTGGAACAGGGCATAAAACAGGATGCCGACCAAGGCACAGAGGAAAAACAGCAGATCGCTCAACTGATCCATGGCAAACACCGCGCTGCCATGGGCCGGACGCACGCCATTACGCGCCAGCAATGCCATCAGCGTCAGCGGCCCGCCACTGCCGCCGGGCGTGGCACACATGGCGAACTCGGTGGACATGACGACGCCAATGCTATTCAGCCTGCCGACGCGCCCGCGGTGTTCACCCAGCAGCAAACGCAGACGCATGGAGTTCAGGCCCCAGCAAAGCACAATCATGCCGAGCATGGTCAGCAGCAGTGACAATGGAAAGCGCTGCACCCGCGACCACATCTCCCCGCCACCCATCAGCCACGGCACCAGTAACGCCATGAGCAAGGCGGCGCTCAGCCAGATCAGCCGTTTCATGCGGCGTCGCGGGCCCGCAGGCCTTGGGTGGTCATCAGCCATTGGACCTTGGTCAACGGCTCGCGGCCTTCGTTGAGCAGGCGTTCGAGGGTGCGCAACCAATAATTCCGGGAAAAGTCGTGACGCATGTCGACGGGATGCAGGCCGAGGCGAATGACCGGCGCCTGGCGCCAGCGCTGTTGCCGTTGATCATTGATGACTTTGGAAAGGCCACGGCGCCAGGCGCTACGGGCGCTCCAGACCAACCCCGGGGCATCGAGCGGGGTGAAGTCCGGCAAGCGATAGAGGTGCTGGGGATCGCTGGTGTAACTCAGTGGCAACTGGCGCAGTGCCTGGCGCGTGCCTTCGCTCATGAGCCAGGCCGGCGCGACGAAACCTTCCAGCGGCCACTGGTAGCGCTGGAAGGTTTCGACACCGGCGCGCAGGCGGGCGAGGGCGGCCTCTTCAGAGAGGCTGTAGAACTCGCCTTCGTGGGTATACACCCGGCGCATGAACCAGTCCTTGGGATGCGTCGCCGGCGGACCGTCGTCGCAATGGTAGTAGCCGTGCAGCACCAACTCGTCGCCGCGCTCGACCCTACCGTCGAGCAGGCGCCGAAAGCCTGGGTGATGCTCCAGCGCGTTGGTGTGGTGAAAGTCCGGCACCACCAGCCAGGTCATTGGCACGTGGCCAAGGGCGTCGACCGCTTCGACAAAGGGCTGGTAGTCAGGCCAGGTTTGCGGCGCCACGTCATGCAGCACCAGCAGCAGACTGGGCGAGTGATTGATCGACACGGACGTCACCTCAACCATTGGCCAGCAGGGGCAGTTGTTCACCCAGGACGCTGTAGTAGTGCCCCAACAGGCTGTTGACCACCGAGTCCCAGGCGTAGTGGCGCTCCACATGCTGGCGCGCCAGCACACCGCGTCGCTGGCAGCCTTCGGCAAACAGCTGCCGCACGGCGTTGGCCATGGCCTGAGGATTGTCGGGCGTGCACAGCAGGCCGCAGTCTTCGTGGACGATTTCGGTGAAGGCCCCGGCCGCCACCGCCACCACGGGGATGCCGCTGGCCATGGCTTCAAGGATTACCAGGCCGAAGGTTTCCTGGTCGCCGGCATGCACCAGGGCATCGGCGCTGGCCATCAGCCGGGCGACTTGCGGCGCCGGACAGAACTCATCGACCACCGTAACGTTGTCCGGGACCACGGCGGGCATGGACGAACCCACCAGCAGCAGGTGATACCGCTCGCCCAGGCGTTTCATGCACTTGAGCAGCACTGGCAGGTTTTTTTCCCTGGAACCGCGACCGGCGAAAATCAGCAGGCGCGTGTCTTCGGCGATTCCCAGTTCGGCTCGCAGTTCCGGGTCGCGGGCGGCGGGGTTGAAGGTTTGCAGATCCACGCCCAAAGGCTGCACGTAGACATTCTTGACCCCCAGCCCGGTCAACTTGTCGGCCATGACCTGGCTCGGCGCCAGGACCCGGTCGAAATTGCCGTACAACTTGCTGACATAGGCTTCGATGTTGGGTGTGAACCAGTTGCCCATGCGGTTGCTGACCAGCAGCGGCAGGTCGGAGTGATAGAAACCGATCACGGGCACATCGAGCTGACGCCGGGCGTCCAGGGCGGCCCATGCGGTCAGGTAGGGATCACCGACTTCAATCAGGTCTGGTTGTAAATCACGCAGGACATTGCGCCAAGGCGCCAGGCGAAGCGGGAAGCGATAGCCCTTGCCGAAAGGCAGCGCGGGGGCCGGCACCTGATAGATCCCGTCGTGCTCGCTCAAATGCGCGCCGGGGATCAACAGACTGTGGCGAATGGCGGGCCGATCACTCAGGCGCCGGTGCTTGGCATCCAGATAAGTGCGCACACCGCCGCTGGCGGGGGCGTAGAACATGGTTATGTCCGCTATGTGCACGATGAACATCCCTCCGGTCTGTAGTCTCCTTTGTTGACCTTTAGTAAGAATAGATGTTCGGTTGGGGTTGTGGGCGGCGGGATGTCTGTCAGCAGTGTGTTGTTTGAGAGAGCCCCATCGCGAGCAGGCTCGCTCCCACAGTGGATCTATGTAAACAAAACCAATGAGGGAGCGAGCCTGCTCGCGATGGCGTCAGTCCAGGCCTCAGATGCGGAAACTGCCCACCAGTTGCTTCAACCGCGCCGCCTGCTGCTCAAGGTCTGAACAGGCTCGCAATGTCGATTGCAGGTTCTCCACGCCTTCCTGATTCAGCGTGTTGATCTCGGTGATGTCCACGTTGATGGATTCCACCACGGCCGTCTGCTCCTCGGTGGCGGTGGCCACTGACTGGTTCATGCCATCGATTTCGCCGATGCGCTGGGTCACGCTGTTCAGACGCTCACCGGCCAGGTTAGCGATTTCCACGCTTTCCTGGCTGTGGCGCTGGCTGTCGTTCATGGTCGTGACCGAATCCCGGGCGCCAACCTGCAATTCCTCAATCATGGTCTGCACCTGTTGTGCCGATTCCTGGGTGCGGTGGGCCAGGTTGCGCACTTCATCGGCCACCACGGCAAACCCGCGCCCGGCCTCACCGGCCCGGGCCGCCTCGATCGCGGCATTGAGGGCCAGCAGGTTGGTTTGCTGGGAAATACTGGTGATCACTTCCAGGATCTGGCCAATGTTCACGGTTTTGCTGTTCAGCGATTCAACGTTGCTGCTCGAGGCGCTCAGCAAGTCGGACAAGCGATTCATCGCGGCAATGCTGCGATCCACTACCTGTTGGCCGTCTTCGGCCAGGCCACGGGCGTCGCTGGCCTGATGGGAGGCTTGCGCTGCGTTGCGGGCGATTTCCTGAGCAGCGGCGCCCAATTGATTGATGGCCGCGGCAACGCTGTTGGTGCGACTGGCCTGCTCGTCGGAATTGACCATCGAGGAGTTCGACGCGCTCACCACCCGCAAGGCAACTTCGTTGACGTGTTCGGTGGCGGAAGACACTTCGCGGATCGAATGATGGATACGTTCCACGAAGCGGTTGAACGCCGTGCCCAGGATGCCGAATTCGTCCTGATTCTGGACCGTCAGGCGTTTGGTCAGGTCGCCGTCGCCATCGGCGATGTCTTCCATCGCGCGAGTCATTACATGCAACGGCTGGATCAGCAAGCGGATCAACATGCTCAACAGCGCGATGATGAACGCCACCGCGATGACCGTCGCCACGACGGCCGAGGTGCGGAAATCGCTGAGCATCGAGTAGGCCTTGGCTTTGTCCACCGACACGCCGACGTACCAGTTCACCGAGGGCAGGCCTTTGATCGGCGTGAAGGTCACGATGCGCGTGTGGCCATCGACCTCGACTTCGCTGACTTGGTCGCTGATCTTCGGGGTGTTCGTCGGGTAGGCTTCGGCCAGGGTTTTCATGACCAGGGCTTTATCCGGGTGGACCAGGATCTTGCCGTCGGCGCTGATCAGGTAGGCATACCCCATGCCGTCGAAATTCACGGTCTTGAGGTTATCCACGATGGTTTGCAGGCTCAGGTCGCCGCCCACCACACCGACGTTCTGCGTGGCGTTTTTCGAGGCGCTGGCGATGGAAATGATCAGCCCGCCGCTGGCCGCGTCAATGTAGGGTTCGGTCAGGGTCGAGGTGCTGCTGCTTTGTGCACCTTTGTACCAAGGGCGTACGCGTGGATCGAAACCGTCAGGCATCTTCGCGTCCGGACGAATGATGAAACTGCCCTGGGCATCGCCAAGGTAGGACGCCATGAAGGTCGAGGTCAGCGCTTTCTGCTCCAGCAGGTGAGTGACGCTGGCCGGGTCCGGGGTGACGGCGATGTTCTGGGCCAGGTTCTCGATAAGCAGGATGCGGCCGGACAGCCAGGTCTGAATGTTGCTCGCCGTGACGGCACCCATTTCATGCAGGTAGCTGTCCAGGTCATCACGGATGGCGTTGCGTTGCAGGTAATCGTTGTAGGTCGTGAAGGAAGCGAAGGCTGCAATCACGATGAGCGCGGCGGCTATTAGAATTTTGTGGCTAAAGCGCAGGTTTTTATTCATGGCTCGGGGGTCCGCTAAGGTCTTGATACGCTAAGCGTGCTTATATACAAGCGCGCAAAAATGGCTTCATAGTGAAAAAAAGCTGATATTTCCTTCTCTCCTTAGGGAATTATCCGACCTTGTTTTCAGTAGGGTCTGTCGCTTTATATATCGGCCGCGCAAGGCCATGGATTAATCACAGGTGACGAAATGCCTGACTCATCGCAACTTGTTATTGGCGCCGACCTTGCCGGCCAACCCATCGCCCAGGCCATGCGTCTGGCCAACCGTCATGGTCTGGTGGCGGGCGCCACCGGCACCGGCAAGACCGTCACCTTGCAACGCCTGGCCGAGACGTTCAGTGATGCCGGCGTTGCGGTATTCGCCGCAGACATCAAGGGTGACCTGTGCGGCCTCGGTGCCGCCGGCAATCCCCAGGGCAAGGTCGCCGAGCGTATCGCTGGCATGCCCTGGCTTGGCCACACCCCCCAGGCGTATCCGGTGACCCTGTGGGACATTCATGGCAAATCCGGTCATCCGCTGCGCACCACCCTGAGTGAAATGGGCCCGCTGTTGCTTGGCAGCCTGCTGGAGCTTACGGACAGTCAGCAATCGGCGCTGTACGCGGCCTTCAAGGTCGCCGACCGCGAAGGCCTGTTGCTGCTGGATCTCAAGGACTTGAAGGCGCTGCTCAACCACCTCAGGGACAACCCCGAGTTGTTGGGGGACGACGCCGCTTTGATGACCACCGGCTCAAGCCAGGCTTTGCTGCGGCGCTTGGCCACATTGGAGCAACAAGGCGCGGATGCGTTGTTCGGTGAGCCGGCCTTGCAGTTGGAAGACATTCTGCAACCGGCCAGTGACGGCCGCGGCCGCATCCATTTGCTGGACGCCAGCCGTCTGGTGCATGAAGCGCCGAAAGTCTATGCCACGTTCCTGCTCTGGCTGCTGGCCGAGTTGTTCGAGCAATTGCCCGAGCGCGGCGACGCGGACAAACCGCTGCTGGCACTGTTCTTCGATGAGGCCCATCTGCTCTTTGCCGATACCCCCAAGGCGTTGCAAGAACGGTTGGAACAGGTCGTGCGGCTGATTCGCTCCAAAGGCGTGGGGGTGTATTTCGTGACCCAGTCGCCAGGAGACTTGCCGGACGACGTGCTCGCGCAGTTGGGCCTGCGCATCCAGCACGGCCTGCGGGCCTTTACCACCAAGGAGCAGAAATCCCTGCGGGCGGTGGCGGAGGGTTTCCGGCCCAACCCGCAATTCGATGCCCTGACGGTGCTGACCGAGCTGGGTATTGGTGAAGCCTTGGTCGGCACCCTGCAGGAAAAGGGTACGCCGCAGATGGTCCAGCGCGTGCTGGTGGCGCCGCCCCAGTCGCGGATCGGGCCGTTGACCGAAGCCGAACGTGCCGGGCTGATTGCCGATTCGCCGTTGCAGGGGCGTTATGACAAACCCATTGATCGCGAGTCGGCCTATGAAGTGCTGATGGGCCGCAAGGGCTTGGAGCCGCAAGCCGAAGAGGCTCAGGGCCAGGCGACCGCTCAAGAGCCGAGCTTCACCGACAAGGCCGGGGAATTTCTCGGTACGGCGGCCGGCCAGGCATTGAAATCGGCGATGCGCCAGGCGGCCAATCAGTTGGGCCGGCAGTTGGTGCGTGGGTTGATGGGGTCGTTGCTGGGGAGCAAAAAGCGCCGGTAGTGGGTAAGGGCTCAAGACCGAGTCGCTGCCTTCGCGAGCAAGCCCGCTCCCACAGTGGTATCGCGCTAAACACATATTTTGTGTCCGCCGCGTATCCATTGTGGGAGCGGGCTTGCTCGCGAAGGCGATCTATCATCCAACAGAGATATTCAGATTCAATCCTTGGGCCGCGCATGCGCCGCCAGCCGCTCCAGCGCCGCCCGCAGGTTGGGGTCGGTGATGCCATCCGCCGTGGCCTGGATGGTAGCGGCTGCATCGGTGGACAAGTCCAGCGTGTGCCCTTTGACGGCGACTTGCACGGTGGGCGGTTGTACCTTGAACAGAATCCGCGTCAGGCCGGCAAACTCCTCGAACGCCTGCAATTGCCTCAGCAGGCGCTTTTGCTGATAGCGCAAGCGCGTGGCCCAGTGGCCATCCGTGACGATCAGCAGCAGGCTGCCTTCGCGCCAGGAGGCTACGTGGCAGTGCTCGCGAGCGGCGGGCTGTAATTGGCTGTCCAGCAGGCGCTGCAAGTGACCCAGTCGTTTGGCGTGGCCGAAGATGGCTTTCAGCGGTTTGGCTTCGCGCAGCAGAACGGCGGGAACCTTGGCTGGAAGAGGGCGAAAGGCCATGAACGAATACCGCAAGTGACAGAGGCGCCATGGTAGCAGAAAGCGCCGGGTGCGCCGCGACCGCTCGCCAAGGGCGGCCTTAGCCGCGCAATTGATGAATAACTTCTGCGTTTGTGGGTTGAAGTTCCCGTAAAAGCCCTTATTTTAGGGAGGCCCCGTCACAGCGCTGTGCCAGCATCGTGGAATAACGCCACTTTCCTCACCATCGTTTCCGGGTAGAATGCTCGTTCGCATGCGGCCATGAGGGCTGCACGGGCGACTCACGGGGCCGCCCTCCATCCCTTTAGTGTGGAAGATCCTGCCGATATGTTTGCGCCTTTGTTAAAGAAACTTTTTGGAAGCAAGAACGAGCGTGAAGTCAAACGCATGCTCAAGACGGTACAGATCGTCAATGCCTTCGAAGAGCAAATGGTGGCCCTTTCGGACGATCAGTTACGCGCCAAGACTGCCGAATTCAAGGACCGCATCGCCAAGGGTGAAACCCTTGACCAGCTCCTGCCCGAAGCCTTTGCGGTTGCTCGTGAAGCCGGCAAGCGGGTGATGGGCATGCGTCACTTCGACGTTCAGTTGATCGGCGGCATGACCTTGCACGAAGGCAAGATCGCTGAAATGCGTACGGGTGAGGGCAAGACCCTGGTGGCGACACTGGCGGTATACCTCAACGCACTGTCCGGCAAGGGCGTGCATGTGGTGACGGTCAACGACTACCTGGCCCGCCGTGATGCCAACTGGATGCGCCCGCTGTATGAATTCCTTGGCCTGACGGTCGGCGTGGTCACGCCGTTCCAGCCGCCGGAAGAAAAACGCGCCGCCTACGCTTCGGACATCACCTACGGCACCAACAACGAATTCGGTTTCGACTACCTGCGCGACAACATGGCGTTCAGTCTGGATGAAAAATTCCAGCGCGAACTCAACTTTGCCGTGATCGACGAAGTCGACTCCATTCTCATCGACGAAGCCCGTACCCCGCTGATCATTTCCGGTCAGGCCGAGGACAGTTCCAAGCTGTACATCGAGATCAACAAGCTGATCCCGCAGCTGGAACTTCACGTCGAAGAAGTCGAGGGTGAAGTGACCAAGGCCGGCCATTACACGGTCGACGAGAAGACCCGCCAGGTCGAGCTCAACGAAGCCGGTCACCAGTTCATCGAGGAAATGCTCACCCGCGTCGGCCTGCTGGCCGAGGGCGAGAGCCTGTACTCGGCCCATAATCTGGGTCTGTTGACCCACGTCTATGCCGGCCTGCGTGCGCACAAGCTGTTCCATCGCAATGTCGAGTACATCGTCCAGGACGGCCAGGTCGTGCTGGTGGATGAACATACCGGCCGGACCATGCCGGGCCGTCGTCTGTCCGAAGGCCTGCACCAGGCTATCGAAGCCAAGGAAGGTCTGAACATCCAGGCCGAGAGCCAGACCCTGGCCTCGACCACCTTCCAGAACTACTTCCGTCTGTATAACAAGCTGTCCGGCATGACCGGTACCGCCGACACCGAAGCGTTCGAATTCCATCAGATCTACGGCCTGCAAGTGATGGTGATCCCGCCTAACAAGCCGCTGGCCCGTAAAGACTACAACGACCTGGTGTTCCTCACCGCCGATGAGAAATACGCGGCGATCATCGCCGACATCAAGGAATGCATGGCCCAGGGCCGTCCTATCCTGGTGGGTACCGCTACGATCGAAACCTCCGAGCACATGTCCGCACTGCTCACCAAGGAAGGTATCGAGCACAAGGTCCTCAACGCCAAGTTCCACGAAAAAGAAGCCGAGATCATCGCCCAGGCCGGTCGTCCGGGTGCCCTGACCATTGCCACCAACATGGCCGGTCGTGGTACCGACATCCTGTTGGGCGGCAACTGGGAAGTGGAAGTCGCCTCCCTGGAAAACCCGACGCCCGAGCAGATCGCGCAGATCAAGGCCGACTGGCAGAAGCGTCATCAGCAGGTGCTCGAGTCCGGTGGTTTGCAGGTGATCGCTTCCGAGCGTCACGAATCGCGTCGTATCGACAACCAGTTGCGTGGCCGTGCCGGTCGCCAGGGCGATGCCGGTTCCAGCCGCTTCTATCTGTCGTTGGAAGACAGCCTGATGCGCATCTTCGCCTCTGATCGGGTGAAAAACTTCATGAAGGCCCTGGGCATGCAGCCCGGCGAAGCGATTGAACACCGGATGGTGACCAACGCCATCGAGAAAGCCCAGCGCAAGGTCGAGGGCCGCAACTTCGATATCCGCAAGCAATTGCTGGAGTTCGACGACGTCAACAACGAACAGCGTAAAGTGATTTATCACATGCGTAACAGTTTGTTGGCCGCCGACAACATTGGCGAAACCATCGCCGATTTCCGCCAGGACGTGCTCAACGCAACCATCAGCGCCCACATTCCGCCGCAGTCGCTGCCTGAGCAGTGGGATGTCGCCGGTCTGGAAGCCGCTTTGCAGAGCGACTTCGGTGTGGCGTTGCCGATCCAGCAATGGCTGGACGAAGACGATCACCTGTACGAAGAAACCCTGCGCGAGAAGCTGCTGGCCGAACTGATCGCTGCGTACAACGAGAAAGAAGACCAGGCCGGCGAAGAAGCGCTGCGCTCCTTCGAGAAGCAGATCGTGCTGCGGGTGCTGGACGACCTGTGGAAAGACCACCTGTCGACCATGGATCACTTGCGCCACGGTATCCACCTGCGTGGTTATGCCCAGAAGAACCCCAAGCAGGAGTACAAGCGCGAGTCCTTCACGCTGTTCTCCGAGCTGTTGGATTCGATCAAGCGCGACTCGATCCGCGTGCTGTCCCACGTTCAGGTTCGCCGCGAAGACCCGGTCGAAGAAGAAGCCCGTCTGCGTCAGGAAGCCGAAGCCCTGGCCGCGCGCATGCAGTTTGAGCACGCCCCGGCCCCAGGCCTGGAAGTTGCCCAGGAGGAGGGCGCCGAGGTAGATGTTGCCTTGGCGACCGCGCCGGTACGTAACGAGCAGAAGCTGGGCCGCAACGAGCTGTGCTATTGCGGTTCGGGCAAGAAATACAAGCATTGTCACGGGCAGATTCAGTAACACCCGTTTCAAACGCTGAACGACCCGCGCCGCGACCGGCTTTCAGCCGTCGCGGCGTTTTGCCATTTTGATTCACCGTCTTGATTAGGGCGGTGTCGATTTATCTACTTAGGAGCGCATTCATGGCTGTTGGTCTTGGTCCGTTGCCAACGTTGCACCCGGTTGCCGGTTTTGAACTCGGTATCGCCTCGGCGGGCATCAAGCGCCCAGGGCGCAAGGATGTCGTGGTCATGCGTTGCGCTGAAGGTTCGACGGTGGCCGGCGTGTTTACCCTCAACGCCTTTTGCGCAGCCCCCGTCATCCTGGCCAAGCAACGGGTCCAGGGGCCGGTGCGTTACCTGCTGACCAACACCGGAAACGCCAACGCCGGCACCGGTGCCCCAGGCCTGGCCGCCGCCGAGCGTACTTGCGCCAAACTGGCCGAGCTGACCGGCGTCGACGCCAGCCAGGTGCTGCCGTACTCCACCGGTGTGATCGGCGAACCGTTGCCGGTCGAGAAGATCGAAGGCGCGTTGCAGGCCGCTCTGGATGACCTGTCGGAAAACAACTGGGCCGCTGCCGCTACCGGCATCATGACCACCGACACGCTGCCCAAGGGGGCCAGTCGTCAGTTCCAGCACGATGGCGTGACGGTCACCGTCACTGGCATCAGCAAAGGCGCCGGCATGATCCGCCCGAACATGGCGACCATGCTTGGCTACATCGCCACCGACGCCAAAGTCTCCCGGCAAGTGCTGCAAGACCTCATGCTCGACGGCGCCAACAAGTCGTTCAACCGCATTACCATCGACGGCGACACCTCCACCAACGACTGCTGCATGCTCATCGCCACCGGCAAGGCCGACCTGCCGGAAATCACCGAAGCCAGCGGTGCGCTGTTCGCCGCCCTCAAGCAGGCCGTGTTCGAAGTGTGCATGGAGGTGGCCCAGGCCATCGTCCGTGACGGCGAAGGCGCGACCAAGTTCGTGACCGTGCAGGTCAACGGTGGCGGCAATCATCAGGAATGCCTGGACGTCGGCTACACCGTGGCGCATTCGCCCCTGATCAAGACCGCACTGTTTGCCTCCGACCCGAACTGGGGCCGGATCCTGGCCGCCGTCGGCCGTGCCGGTGTGCCGGAACTGGACGTGAGCAAGATCGACGTGTTCCTCGGTGACGTCTGCATCGCCAGCCAGGGCGCACGCGCCGCCACCTACACCGAAGCCCAAGGCGCGGCGGTGATGCAACAGGAAGAAATCACCATTCGTATCGAGCTGGGACGTGGTGATTGCAGCGAAACGATCTGGACGACCGACCTGTCCCACGAGTATGTGAAGATCAACGCTGAGTATCGGACTTAATACATTCGGGATCGAGTCGCTCCTATCGCGAGCAAGCCCGCTCCCACAGGGGTTCTGTGAACGCCGCAGATCCAGTGTGGGAGCGGGCTTGCTCGCGAAGGCGCCAGTACAGACACTCAAAACCACAAGAAAGGAATCCACATGAGCCTGCACCTGATCATCGGCGACAAACACCTCTCCTCCTGGTCCCTGCGCGGCGCGCTGGCCCTGGCGTTGACCGGCGCGAAGTACACCGAGGAGCTGGTCAGGCTCGACCAACCCGACACCCGTGAGAAACTGCTCAAGTATTCAGCCACCGCCAAGGTCCCGTTGCTCAAGACCGACTTCGGTGTGATCGCCGACTCCCTGGCGATTGCCGAATACCTGGCTGAGCAGTTTCCAGACGCCGGCCTCTGGCCCAGGGACGTAGCGGCCCGGGCTCAAGCACGTTCGGCCTGCGCACAAATGCACAGCGGTTTTTTTGCCATCCGTAGCCACATGCCATTTGACCTGACCCGCGATGCGCCGCTGGCGCCTATGCCCGCGGAGGTCCTGACGGAAATCCAGCGGATGCTGGCGCTGTGGGCCGAATGCCGTGCCGCGGCGACTGAAACCGGTCCCTACCTGTTTGGCCGCTTGAGCCTGGCCGACGTGTTCTTCGCCCCGGTGGCCGTGCGCTTGCGCACCTATCAGGTGGCGTTGCCCGAGGTCGATGCGGCCTATGTCGAAACTATCTATCAATGGCCGGCGTTCAAGGCGTGGCAACAGGCCGGCCTGGAGGAAACAGCGCGGTGAAACGAGTTCATGTAGCGGCGGCGGTCATTCGTGACGCTGCCGGCAAAATCCTGATCGCCCGACGGGCCGACACTCAGCACCAGGGCGGCCTTTGGGAGTTCCCCGGTGGCAAGGTCGAGGCGGATGAGTCCGTCGAAACCGCCCTGGCCCGAGAGCTTCATGAGGAGCTGGGGATTGTGGTCGACACCGCCCGGCCGCTGATCAAGGTGCGCCATGATTATCCGGACAAACAGGTGTTGCTGGATGTCTGGGAAGTCTCGGCGTTCACCGGCGAGCCCCACGGTGCCGAAGGGCAACCGTTGGCCTGGGTAACGGCCCGTGACCTGCCGAACTACGCGTTTCCGGCGGCCAACCAACCGATCGTCGCCGCGGCCCGTTTGCCGGGCGAATACCTGATCACCCCTGAAGGCCTCGAAACCCCCAGCTTGCTGCGCGGCATGCAAAAGGCGATCGCCGGCGGGATCAAACTGGTCCAGTTGCGCGCCCCCAACGGCTACGACCCGCAATACCGCGATCTGGCGGTGGACGCGGCAGGTTTGTGCGCCGGCAAGGCTCAGTTGATGCTCAAGGGGCCCTTCGAATGGCTGGGGGATTTCCCTTCCGCCGGTTGGCACATTACCTCCGCGCAATTGCGCAAGCATGCGGCGGCCGGTCGACCTTTTGGTAAGGACCGTTGGTTGGCGGCGTCCTGCCACAACGCCGAAGAGTTGTCCCTGGCGCAGCAGATGGACGTGGATTTCGTCACGCTCTCGCCGGTACAACCGACCCAGACCCATCCCGAGGCCCCACCGCTGGGGTGGGAAGAGGCTTCGCGATTGATTGAGGGCTTTAACCGGCCGGTGTATCTGTTGGGTGGGGTCGGGCCTGACGAACGGCAGCAAGCCTGGGCAGCGGGCGCGCAGGGCGTGGCGGGGATTCGAGCGTTTTGGCCTGAGGCTTGATTGTGTGGGGGGCTGCCGGCCCCTTCGCGAGCAAGCCCGCCCCCACAGGGAATCTGCGATGGACACACATTCTGTGCCTGGCAGAAATCCCTGTGGGAGCGGGCTTGCTCGCGAAGACGACTTGTCCGGCGGTAGATTTCTCTGATCAGCTCCCAGGCTTGGCAGCCGCTACCCACAGCACCTCCGCCACCCCCTGCCTGCGGGCAATGACCCGCGCCGCGACGAACAACAGATCCGATAGGCGATTGATATACGCCAGCCCCGGCCCGGCCAATGGCTCCACGGCGTTCAACTGCTGACAGCGGCGTTCGGCGCTACGGGCCAGGCTGCGGCAGACATGGGCCTGGGCGATCAGTGTCGAACCACCGGGCAGGATGAAGTTCTCCAGCGGCCCCACTTCTTCGTTCCATGCATCGATGGCGGCTTCCAGACGCTCGACTTCCTTCACGTTCAAGGCTTGACAGGCTGGCATCGCCAGTTCACCGCCCAAGTCGAACAGCCGGTGCTGACACGGCGCCAAGACCTCGATCAGTTCCTGTAGCGCCGGACATTCAGCCACCTCTACAGCAAGGCAGGCGAGCAACAATCCCAACTGACTGTTAAGTGTGTCCACCTCGCCAATGGCCTCGACCCGTGGATGATCCTTGGCGACGCGGCGACCATCCCCCAACCCGGTTTCACCTTTGTCGCCGGTGCGGGTGTAAATCTTCGACAGGCGAAAACCCATGTTCAGCGCTCCAGTGGCTTGTGTTCCAGCGGCACCATTGAAGGACCAGTCAACGGCAGGCGCAAGGTGAAACAGGTGCCCTGGCCCGGCGCGGACTGCACTTCCATCTGGCCCTTGTGGTTATTGGTGATGATGAAATACGACACCGACAGCCCCAGTCCGGTCCCTTGGCCGATTTCCTTGGTGGTGAAGAACGGCTCGAAGGTGCGTTTACGCACGTTCTCGCTCATGCCGATGCCGTTGTCCTCCACCTGAATCTCCGCCCACGGAGGGTTCAGCCGCGTGCGCAGGATAATCCGGCCGGGCTCGCTGTCGTCCTGGCGTTGATGGATCGCCTGGGCGGCGTTTTTCAGCAGGTTGAGCAGCACTTGCTCCAGCTCGTTGGCCGTGCCGGGTACCGGGCCCAGGTTCGGGTCGAACTGCCGGATGATCGCCTGGCCCTTGAAGTCGAAACCGATCGCCAGGTCAAAGTCGTTTCCGGCGATCTCCACCGCCTGGTCGATCAGTGCCGGCAGATCGCAGGGGGCCATCTGTCGGGTACTGCGCCGGCTGAAGCTGAGCATGTGGGTGACGATCTTCGCCGCCCGAGCCCCGGCCTGCTGGATGCCGTCGAGCAACTGCGGGATTTCCCGGCTTTGCAGGTAAAGGTTCACCGTTTGCAGTTCGATATTCAGCTGTTCGGCCTGTTCGATGTTCTTCGCAAGTTCCGGTGACAGACGCCGACGGATGTTTTGCACGTTGTGCAGGATGGCTCCCAGCGGGTTGTTGATTTCATGGGCCATGCCCGCCGCGAGGCCGCCGACCGAGAGCATTTTCTCCGACTGCACCATCATTTCTTCCAGCGACAGGCGCTGGGTGATGTCATCGATGCGTATCACCACGCCGCGGCCGGCGCCGCCCATCAGTGGATAGAAGGTCAGGGCGTAGTGCCGGGCCTCGTCGTCCTTGGTCCAGGTGACGCGTTCGATCTTCGCCACCGTGTGCTGTTCGACCGTTTGCTTGAGCTGCGGCAAGTAAGGCTTGAGCGGTTCGAAGGCGAGGAAGATCGGCTGGTTCAGTGCCTCGTCCAGGCGCGTGCCCGAGAGGGCACTGGCTTCTTGGTTCCATTGGGTGACATACAGCTGTTCGTCGAGGGCAATCAGGGCCGAGGGCATGGAATCGATAATGCTGTTGAGGTAGTTCTGGAAACCGGTGAGCTTTTTCTCGATCTTGCTGCGCACCTGGACTTCCAGTTCCAGTTTGCGATTGGTGTGGCGGGTTTCTTCCGCCAGGCCCTGGGCCTGGTCGTAGGCGGCCTGGGAATCGTCCCGCGCGCGCTTGAGCTGCTGCTCCCGGGCTTCGATTCGCGAGAGCATGGTGTTGAACGCCTCAGCCAGGCTGCCGATTTCGTCGTGGTTGCCGCGGGCGGCGCGCAGGGAATAGTTCTCCTCGCGGGTAACCTGGCGCGACAGTTCCTCGAGCTGATGAATCGGTTGGGTGATCAGGCGCTTGATTTGCTGGGCAATGACCAGCCACAGCAACACGCTGAAAATCAGGATGCCGAGGCTGGCGGTGAGGGTGCCGGTGTAGAACGCCGTCGGCAGTTCGCTGCTGGCCACCAGCAACAGATGACCCGGCGCCGTGCCGGGACGGGGCAGGGTGATGACCTGATTGCTGCGAAACTCGCTGGCTTGCCACGCCTGCATATGGCGGTAATGGTCCGGCAGCCTGAGCTTTTCGCCCTCCTGCAGTTGCGCCAGGCGTTCGCCTTCGCCGTCATACAAGGCGGCGGCCCGCAACGGTGTGTAGCTGTTGAGTTCATCCAGCAAGCGCTGGGCGGCCCGGGGCGACTGCAGGGCGTCGGCGATCAGGCTCGGGTTGGCCACCAGTCGACCGATGGTCTGCAGAGCCTGGGGCGCCATGCTTTCCTGGGAGATGTAATAGGCGGCGCTGATAAAGGTCAGATTGGCCACCAGCAGGACGGTGGTCAACAACACCAGCAGGGCGGCCAGCAGTTTCTGGCCGACCGGGAGGTTTTCAAGACGCTGGCGCAATGGCATTGGACTCTTCGTTAAAAAGGAACACGAGGGCCAGCGTAGCCGCTGCTCAGTCGCCGGGCAATCCGAGGTTGTGCAAGTGGGCAATCAGTCGTTGACGCACTTGTTCCAGATGGGGCACCGCCAATCGGTGGCGCTCGGCAACCTTGCACGCGTGGCCGAGCAGGTAGCTGATTTCGGTGCGGCGCCCATTGGCGACGTCCTGGTACATCGAAGAGTAGTTGGCGGCGGTGGCCTGGATGACCCGTTCGACTTCAGGCTGCAAGTCTTCGGCCGCCATGGGCTGGCCGCAGCGTTCCAGCAGGTCCGTGAGTTCTGCGCAGAGGGTCGCCACTTCGCAGCGATGGGCCTGCAAGCCGCCGTTCTTGCAGTGGTACAGGACGGTCAGTGGGTTGATTGCACAGTTGAGCGCCAGTTTGCGCCACAGGCGGGTGAGGATGTCAGCCGTCCATTCGTGGGGTATACCGGCGGCGGTGAGGTCGTCCAGCCAGATCGGTGCCATCGGGTGGGCGGGGTCACCCAGCCAGGTGTAGCCGTGGCCGGCGAATACCACGCGCCAGTCACCGTCGCGGAATGCCCCTTCGGTGCTGGAGGCGCTGATGCAACGAGCTTGCGGAACACGATTGGCGACCGAGTCCTGACTGCCGAGGCCATTCTGCAGCAGGATCAACTGCGCATCGGCGCTCAAGCGATGGGCCACAGAAGCCACGGCCGCTTCAGCGTCATAGGCTTTGCAGGCCAGGAGCAGGCGTTTGATCGGCGCGGGGTCGTCGGCTGTCTGGCCGGGCACCGGGTAGTGCCGGGCTTGGCCCTGTTCCACCAGCGTCAGGCCACCGGCGGCCCGATAGGCCTGCAAGCGTTGTTCATTGCGCAGCACCAACTGCACCGGCAAACCGGCCCGGGCCAGGCGCGCCGCCCACAACGTGCCGAGGCTGCCGGCCCCCAGGACATGCCAGGTGGTGGGCATCAGTTTTTTACTCGGTTTGGCGCAGGCATCCGGGGCTCGCAGTGTCGACAGGAAAAGACCCGTTATAATGAGCCCGATTTTAACCACAAGCCAAGCACGCGCCTTTGTTATCGGCGCGTCTTTTTTATTGGAGAACACTACATGCCGTCATTCGACGTGGTATCCGAACTGGACAAACACGAAGTCACCAACGCCGTTGAAAACGCCGTCAAGGAACTCGACCGTCGTTATGACCTCAAGGGCAAGGGCAGTTTCGAGTTCAAGGAGAAGGACCTGACCGTCAACCTGACCGCCGAGGCCGACTTCCAGCTTGAGGCAATGATCGAGATCCTCAAGCTGGCCCTGGTCAAGCGCAAGATCGATGTGCAGTGCCTTGAGGTCAAGGACGCCTATGCCTCGGGCAAGCTGATGAAGCAGGAAGCCGTGCTCAAGGAAGGCATCGACAAGGAACTGGCGAAGAAGATCGTTGCTCATATCAAGGACGCCAAGCTCAAGGTGCAAGCGGCCATTCAGGGCGAGCAAGTGCGCGTCACCGGCAAAAAGCGTGATGACTTGCAGGAAGCCATCGCGGCACTGCGGGCCAAGGAGTTCGGCATGCCTTTGCAGTTCAATAACTTCCGCGATTGATAGCCGGTTACACAGGAAAACGGTTGGCACAGAGAAGTACTGTGGCGAGGGAGCTTGCTCCCGCTTGGGTGCGTAGCACCCACAAGAAGGGCCGCTACGCAGCCCAGCGGGAGCAAGCTCCCTCGCCACAGGGTATTTGCACAAGTCTTAAGTGGTAACAGGAATAAAGGAGAGGTAGATGGACTTGAATGCTGAAGTGGACAATTTGATCAAGGCGTCCGAGGCCTGGATCCCCATGATTATGGAGTACGGCAGCCGGGTGCTGCTGGCGGTGATCACGCTGGCCATCGGCTGGTGGCTGATCAACAAGGTAACCCGCAAACTCGGCGGGCTGCTGGCACTGCGCAATGCCGACCTGGCGCTGCAAGGGTTCATCAGCAACCTGGCGAACATCATCCTCAAGATCCTGCTGATCGTCAGCGTGGCGTCGATGATCGGCATTGAAACCACCTCATTCATCGCGGCCATTGGTGCGGCGGGCCTGGCGATCGGTCTGGCGTTGCAGGGCAGCCTGGCGAACTTTGCCGGTGGCGTGCTGATTCTGTTGTTCCGCCCGTTCCGCATCGGTGACTGGATTGAAGCTCAGGGCGTGGCCGGTACGGTCGACAGCATCCAGATCTTCCACACGGTGATTCGCACCGGTGACAACAAAACCGTCATCGTACCCAACGGCAACCTGTCGAACGGCATCATCACCAACACCAATCGCCAGCCCACCCGCAAGGTGGTGTTCGATGTAGGCGTGGATTATCAGGCCGACCTGCAAAAGGCTCGCGAAGTGTTGTTGGAGTTGGCCAAGGACGAGCGCGTACTGGCCGACCCGGCGCCGGAAGCGGTGATTTCGACCCTGGGCGACAGTTCGATCACGGTGTCGTTGCGGGTATGGGTCAAGACGGCCGATTACTGGAACGTGATGTTCATGTTCAATGAACAGGCCCGGGATCGTCTAAAGGACGCGGGGATCGATATTCCGTTTCCACAGCGGGTTATTCGTATGGTTCACGAAGGGGCTGCTCAGTAACCATTGGATAATAGGTTTGGATTGTTAGTTAGCTTGCTAATTACGAAGTTGCTTTAAGTTGACCTGTAAATGGGCACAAAAAAACCGCTCACCTGAATCAGGTGAGCGGTTTTTTATGTGTTGCGGGTGTAACTATCGAGTGACCGCTGAATTACAAGATGCTCAGAGGATATTCGACGATGAAGCGGAAGTCGTTGTTGTCGGCACCATTGATAGCGTTGTAAGAGCTATTTGTGCGGTAGAACGCGCTACGAATGCGGAAAGACAGGTCTTTGGCTGGACCGCTCTGCATGACGTATTTGGTCTCGAAGTCCAACTCGTGCTCTTTGCCTTCTTCGCCGCCAGTCTCAATGTTGTCACCGGTGATGTAACGAGTCATGAAGCTCAGGCCTGGAACGCCGTAGGTCTTCATGTTCAAGTCGTAGCGAGCCTGCCACGAACGCTCGTCTGCGCCGTTGAAGTCGGAGTACTGGACGGAGTTGGAGAGGAAAATAGTACCGTTGCCGTCGGCGCCGTAAACGTAGCCGGTATCGCCGGTGGAGCGCTGGTGAGCCAGGGTGAACTTGTGGGCACCGATGGAATAGGCAGCCGCAAGGGACCAGATACGGTTGTCAACGTCACCGCTGAGTTTCTGGCCTTGATCCTTGCTGTCATAGCCGTTGAAATCGAAGTTCAGGGACTGATCTTCGCTGATCGGCAGGGTGTAGTTCAGGTTGATGTATTTCTTTTTGTAGTGGTCTTCAATGTCGGAAGCTGCAACGCCCGCTACAAAATTCTCGGTGAATTGGTAGGTTGCACCAGCGATATCAGCGGATTTCAGACCGGTGCCATTGATGCTGTCGTGACCCATGTGGTTCTGTCCGCTGATCGCGGTAAACCGGCCAGCGCTCAGCTCCAGGCCTTCAATTTCTTTGCTGGTGATCATGGTGCCGGTGGCGATTTCCGGCAGCAGACGGCTGTCGTCGGTGGCGAGAACCGGGCTGCCAACGTATTGGCTGCCGTATTTCAGAACGGTGTCAGAGACGCGGAACTTGACCGCTCCACCACCAATGGATTGGGTGTCTTCTGGTCGGCCATCGCTATCGTTACCGAAGATGCCATTACCGGTGCGGCCACGACCGCTGTCCAGTTTGACCATGCCATTGACCAAGGCGTCTACACCGAAACCAACGGTACCTTGGGTGAAGCCCGACTCGTATGTGGCGCGCGCAGCAAGGCCGGTTTCTTCACGATAGCTCTGGCCACCCGGGTTATTCTTGAAATCACGATTCATGTACAGCATACGGGTCAGAACGTTCAGGCTCTGATCTTCAAAAAAGCCCTTGGATTCTTCCTGGGAAGAGGCCATTGCGAACTGCGAGGTACTGGCCGAAACAGCCAGTGCGATCATGCTCCACTTCATCACGCGCATCGTGATTTGCTCCTTTGGTTTTTAGATAGAGTCTTGCCGTCCCACCTGTTTTTTTATCTGGGCGGCTCTTTCTTTTTGTGTCGGCGCGAACTTATATCACGACGACATTCATTGGCGATACTTGCCCATCCAATCTTTCAGCTTCTTTACGACCCTGTCGTTAATAGCTTGATCCATGTCGTAATGAAGCTGTTCCGGCGCAATCGGACTCACAACTCGAAGTTGCTTCTTTTTTCCCGGCGACGGTGTAAAGAGTCCTTTATTACTGCGCTTGGAGCTCCTTGCGGGCAGCCTTGCCACTTTATTTTCAAGCCTGCAGGTTCTCGCGTGCCGCGGGTGCCCTGTAGACGATGTGGGGATGAATGCAACAAGCATGCTCAAACCCGGTTTTTGTTCACGTTTTTTTCACATTCTCCCTGCCGGCGCGGTGAAACCTCATGAAACCGGGCTCCAAAGGCCTTGTTTTAATTAGGGTTGACTGCTGTGCTGCTCTCGTGTTTACAGCCGCTAAACGCGGCGAGACAACCAAAAACGTTACCGGTTCACCCTCTCAGTGAGTAGATCACGGATGCTTTGTGCACTGAGCGTAGACGTGCTGAGCTGTTTTGGTGCAAAAAATCTTTACCTTGTACGAAAATTTTACAGGCTCGGTGCAGGAGGCAGTGTTCGCAGTGCCCGTCTCAGGCCTATGTGTTACCGGCTGCGCTGAGATGGTGCGCACACTTGAAAAAAAGCATCAGGCAGGGTCATGGCCGTATGCAGTGAACCCTTCGGCGTTCAAGGGTATGCTGCAGTTCTGTGTCCCACGCAGGCCCGCTGAGTCGGGCAAAAAACGATAACCAGCGAGGAGTGTGCGCGGTGTTTGCTTTAGATCCACAACTGCAACAGGACACGTTGGTCATGGGTGACTTCCCGCTGTGCCGGTTGCTCTTGTCCAACGACGCCAATTACCCGTGGTTCATTCTTGTACCGCGGCGGGAAGATATCAGTGAATTGTTTCAGTTGGATGACGCCGATCAACAGCAGTTGTGGAAAGAAACCACCGCGCTGGCCGAAACCCTCAAGGACTCGTTCGACGCCGACAAGCTGAACGTTGCAACCCTAGGTAACGTCGTCAGCCAGTTGCACATGCACGTCATCGTGCGCAAACGTGATGACGCGGCCTGGCCTGCGCCGGTCTGGGGCAAGCACCCGGCCAAGCCTTATACTACTGAACAGGTGAAGGTCATTCGCGACCGATTGCGAGCGGCCTTGACCGATGATTTCAAGTTTCTGGAGGGCTGAAACCATGAACCTTGAAGAGCGTGTAACGGATCTGGAAAGCCGCCTGGCGTTTCAGGATGACACCATCCAGGCACTTAATGATGTGCTGGTGGCGCAGCAGCGAGTGGTCGAGCGTCTGCAGCTGCAAATGGCTGCTTTGCTCAAGCGCCAGGAAGAGATGGCCGGGCAATTCGAAACTTTTGAGGAAGAAGCGCCTCCGCCTCACTACTGACCGAGTGGAATGCCAGGCAATAAAAAACCGCGAGCAGCGTGGCTGCCTCGCGGTTTTTTTACGCTTGGGATCAGCGACGCGGTAGCGCGGCGATCACATCTTCGGCCTGCAGGCCCTTGTCGCGGTTCATCACGGAGAACTCCACGCGCTGGCCTTCGACCAGCACGCGGTGGCCTTCCCCACGAATGGCCCGGAAATGCACAAAAATGTCATCGCCGGAGTCGCGGGAGATGAAGCCGAACCCCTTGGAGGTGTTGAACCACTTCACGGTGCCGGTATCGCGGTTGGACATGTCGTAGTTTTGCGGTGCGGCGGCCGGTGACGACTTCTTGTAGAAGCTGACAGCCAGGTGCAATGCCACGGCGAGCAGTGATGCGGTCAGGCTGAACAGCACGGCCGGTTGACCGGCGATTTGCGGCATGGGTGCCAGCAGGGTCAGGGTTTGCAGGGCAACGGCCAACACCAGCAAGGCGCTGACCAGGTTTTGCAGTTGATGACGTGGGCCTTTGTTCCAGTAGGGGATAACAGGGGCAAGGGTCAGGTTGAGCAGGCCGAAAAAGGCCAGGTAAAGCGCATCGGGATGTTGCAGGTAAGGCGTGGCTTCGGAACCCAGGCTAGGGATGAAGGACAGCAGCAGGGCAGCTGCGCCCATTAGCAAGTGGACGATTTTCAACATTTTGATTGACTCACGGTTAAGACGGATCACTAAGGAAGAGCTGATCGGGGCGGTTCGCTTCGGAACAATAAGAGAGGCGTTGGACACATTCCCGAATCAGCCTATGCGCCATGCCCGGAAAAATGGGCGTAGCGACACACTGCCTATTTAACAGCAAAGCCCCAACCTTCTCAAACCCGTTGCGGGGGCGCAGCACGCTGTTCGTCGGCGCAAGGGCGCAAGGTCACAGGCGCAGGCGTCGAATTTTCCGGTCTGGCCGGAACCGTCCGGTGTTCCGGCTTGTCGGTTCAGGAGGGCTGGCGATTTGTCGCAGGCTGCCAGCGGCAACACCCGCTAGAGTTGAAGGGCCGCTGTCGAATTCATCACCACAAGGAGATCAACCACCATGGCAATTGATATCGGAATCAGTGAAGAAGATCGCAAGTCCATCGTCGAGGGGCTTTCACGCCTGCTGTCGGACACCTATGTCTTGTACCTCAAGACCCACAATTTCCACTGGAACGTCACGGGGCCGATGTTTCGTACCCTGCACCTGATGTTCGAGGAGCAGTACAACGAGCTGGCGTTGGCGGTGGACCTGATTGCCGAGCGCATTCGAGCCCTGGGCTTTCCCGCGCCGGGCGCATACGCCGTGTATGCACGTTTGTCTTCTATCAAGGAAGAAGAGGGCGTGCCTGGCGCCGAAGACATGATCCGCCAGTTGGTCGAGGGTCAGGAAGCCGTGACGCGTACGGCCCGCAGCGTCCTGCCTTTATCGGACAAGGTCAGTGACGAACCGACCACCGATCTGCTGACCCAGCGCATGCAGGTTCATGAAAAAACCGCATGGATGCTGCGCTCGCTGTTGGAAGACCGGTAAGCGCCGGCCAGGGGATGACAGGGGAGGCAGGCATTATCGTCTGCACTTTGTGTAGGACGTTGTAATTCGTCGCCTGCCTGCTGCTGGCTTGTCCTACGCCGATGGTCATAAAGTCATCTGGATCTGGCGATGCCGTTGAGCTTCCATAGAGCCACAGATTGGTTGTTCCAATTGAGAGGTTCGTATGGCAAAGGAGTGTCAACGGTATGATTCAAGGAAAAGAACCCGGGGAAGGTGTGCATGGGCGCTTTCAGCCCATTACCGTCGACCCGTTCGTCCGGGGGTTCGACATGCAACTGGCCCGGCCCCTGTCCCGATCGATTCGCCTGAACGGGTTCGCCACCTGTCTTCGGCTGGAGCAGGTCTATTGGGATATTCTCGGTGACATGGCCCAGCTCAACAGCTGTTCCATCAGCACCTTGCTCTCCCATGTGGACCGGGAGGTGCACCTGCGTCATGGCGGGGTGCGCAATTTCAGCGGTTTAGTGCGCGTGGTTTGCGTGGTGCACAGTTTGAAGGACGCCGGCATGGATCATAGGGGCTAGCCTGCTGACCGTAGGCGCTGCCGAAGGCTCGGGCCGCGTTCGGACGATCTTTTGATCTTGCGCTTTAGACTCAAGTGCCTGGGGCAAGATCGCAGCCTCGTTGCACTCGTCAGCTCCTACGTAGGCTCCTACACAGTATCTACTCGACAATGACTGTTTGGTCTTACGGCTGCACAGGCCGCATTTAATGGATATAATCCCGCTCTTTGCCGCAAAGCCCAGCCTTTGCGCGAGTAACCTGATCGCCGAGACAACCCCCATGCCGATGTACGACTATCAATGTGCTTCCTGTGGTCATCAGATGGAAGCCATTCAAAAGATCAGCGCGGCACCGCTGGTCGACTGCCCTGCCTGCCAGGCGCCGGAACTGAAAAAGATGCTGTCCATGCCAGGTTTCCGCCTCGGTGGCACCGGCTGGTATGAAACCGACTTCAAGACCGGCGCCAAGAAGAACCTGGCCGGTGGCGACAAAGCAGACTGAGTTGAACACGCGCGAGCTCTTGCACGGGCAGGGCCTCCAACCGAATTTCGAATTACGAGAAGTGAAACCACTACCATGATGCGCAGCCATTATTGCGGCCAACTGAACGAAAGCCTGGAAGGTCAGGAAGTTACTCTTTGCGGATGGGTCCATCGTCGCCGTGACCATGGCGGGGTGATTTTCCTCGATATCCGTGATCGTGAAGGCCTGGCCCAAGTGGTGTTCGACCCGGACCGCGCTGAAACCTTCGCCGCCGCCGACCGCGTGCGCAGCGAATACGTGGTCAAGATCACCGGCAAGGTGCGCTTGCGTCCGGCCGGTGCCGGCAACGCCAACATGGCCTCGGGCATGATTGAAGTGCTGGGCTACGAGTTGGAAGTGCTGAACGAAGCGGAAACCCCGCCGTTCCCGCTCAACGAATACTCCGACGTGGGCGAAGAAACCCGCCTGCGGTACCGCTTCATTGACCTGCGTCGCCCGGAAATGGCCGAGAAGCTGCGTCTGCGTTCGCGCATGACCACCAGCATCCGTCGCTACCTGGACGAGAACGGCTTCCTCGACGTCGAGACGCCGATTCTGACCCGCGCAACGCCTGAAGGCGCTCGCGACTACCTGGTGCCGAGCCGTACCCACCCCGGCAGCTTCTTCGCCTTGCCGCAATCGCCGCAGTTGTTCAAGCAACTGCTGATGGTGGCCGGCTTTGACCGCTACTACCAGATCGCCAAGTGTTTCCGCGACGAAGACCTGCGTGCCGACCGTCAGCCTGAGTTCACTCAGATCGACATCGAGACCAGCTTCCTCGACGAAAAAGACATCATGGGCCTGACCGAAGGCATGATCCGCAACCTGTTCAAGGAAGTGCTGGGTCTGGAGTTCGGCGAGTTCCCGCACATGACCTTCGAAGAGGCCATGCGTCGCTACGGTTCCGACAAGCCGGACCTGCGTAACCCGCTGGAACTGGTGGACGTGGCCGACCAGCTCAAGGACGTTGACTTCAAGGTCTTCAGCGGCCCGGCCAATGACCCGAAATGCCGGATCGCGGCCCTGCGTGTGCCAGGCGGGGCAAGCATGCCGCGCAAGCAGATCGACGACTACACCAAGTTCGTCGGCATCTATGGTGCCAAGGGGCTGGCGTACATCAAGGTCAACGAGCGCGCGGCGGGTGTCGACGGCTTGCAATCGCCGATCGTGAAAAACATCCCTGAAGCCAACCTGAACGTGATCCTCGATCGTGTGGGCGCGGTTGATGGCGACATCGTGTTCTTCGGCGCCGACAAGGCCAAGATCGTCAGCGAAGCCTTGGGCGCGTTGCGCATCAAGCTGGGTCACGACCTCAAGCTGCTGACCTGCGAGTGGGCGCCGATGTGGGTCGTCGACTTCCCGATGTTTGAAGAGAACGACGACGGCAGTTTCTCCGCGCTGCACCACCCGTTCACCGCGCCGAAGTGCTCACCTGAGGAGTTGGAAGCCAACCCGGCCACCGCCCTGTCACGCGCTTACGACATGGTCTTGAACGGCACCGAGCTGGGTGGCGGTTCGATCCGTATCCACCGCAAGGAAATGCAACAGGCGGTCTTCCGTCTGCTGGGCATCAGTGAAGCGGAACAGGAAGAGAAATTCGGCTTCCTGCTCGATGCGCTGAAGTACGGTGCACCGCCCCACGGCGGCTTGGCCTTTGGCCTGGACCGTCTGGTGATGCTGATGACCGGCGCCCAGTCGATCCGTGAAGTGATCGCGTTCCCGAAAACCCAGAGCGCAGCCGATGTCATGACCCAGGCTCCGGGCGTAGTGGATGCGAAAGCTCTGCGCGAGCTGCACATCCGTCTGCGTGAACAGCCAAAGGCTGAGTAAGGCCGACACCTGGAGGCGCATCTTCGGATGCGCCTTTTCATTGGGGTCGATATTTCTGGTTGCCGGCTCTTGCGCGAGCGCAGGGCGGGCAATGTTTCAAAGAGAAACCGGAGCGAGTTATGGCAGGTCATTCCAAGTGGGCGAACATCAAGCACCGCAAAGAACGTCAGGATGCCAAGAGGGGCAAGATTTTCACCAAGTGGATCCGTGAGCTGACGGTCGCTGCCCGCCAGGGTGGCGGCGATCCGGGTTCCAATCCACGCTTGCGCCTGGCCCTGGACAAGGCGCTGGGGGCGAACATGAGTCGCGACATCATCGACCGCGCTATCGCCCGCGGCGCGGGTGCGACCGAAGCCGATAATGTGGAAGAGCTGACCTACGAAGGTTACGGCCCCGGTGGCGTGGCGGTGATGGTCGAATGCATGACCGACAACCGCAACCGCACCGCTGCCGCCGTGCGTCATGCCTTCAGCAAATGCGGGGGCAACCTGGGCACCGACGGTTCGGTGGCGTACCTGTTCGAGCGCAAGGGGCAGATCAGTTTCGCGCCGGGTATCGATGAAGACGCCCTGACGGAAGCGGCCCTGGAAGCCGACGCCGATGACGTGGTCAGTCATGAGGACGGTTCGTTCGACGTGTTCACCTCGTTCGCCAGCTTCTACGCCGTGCGCAATGCGTTGGAGGCCGCCGGTTTCACACCCGCCGACGCCGAAATCGTCATGCAGCCCACCACCAGTGCCGAACTGGATCTGGAAGGCGCCGAGAAGGTGCTCAAGCTGATCGACATGCTTGAAGACCTGGATGATGTGCAGAACGTCTACTCTAACGCGGATATCCCTGAAGCGGTCGCCGAACAACTCGGCTAACCCCCGTAGGAGCTGGCGAAGCCTGCGATCTTTTGATTTTCTGGTCGAAAAGGCAAAATCAAAAAATCGCAGGCTTCGCCAGCTCCTACACGGCTGTATCCTCAAGCAACCGCATTACCTTTCGCAGGCGTTATGACTTTAATCCTTGGTATCGACCCCGGTTCGCGCATCACCGGCTACGGCGTGGTTCGTGATACCGGGCGCGGCTGCGTATACGTCGCCTCAGGCTGTATCCGCACCGGTGCCGGTGAGTTGCACGAGCGCTTGCAGATTGTTTATCGCGGCGTGCGTGAAGTCATCCAGACCTACGGCCCGGTCACCATGGGCATTGAAAAAGTCTTCATGGCGCGCAACGCCGATTCTGCCCTGAAGCTGGGGCAGGCTCGCGGGGCGGCCATTGTGGCCGGTGCCGAGGAAAATCTGGAAATTGCCGAATACACCGCGACCCAGGTCAAGCAGGCGGTCGTTGGAACGGGCGCGGCCAACAAGGAGCAGGTGCAAATGATGGTGATGCATCTGCTGAAACTGGTCAGCAAGCCGCAGATCGACGCCTCCGACGCCCTGGCCATCGCCATTTGCCATGCCCATACCCGTTCCAGCCTGCTGCCTCATGGCCTGGGAGCCGCACGCAGTCGTGGCGGGCGCCTGCGTCTCTGATAGCATCAGCGCAATCTTTTGTGAGCCCGAGCATTTTGCGCCTGTGTCGTCGGCCTCCATGCTCCGGCCGTTACTCGCCAGCCCTCGGCTGGCCTACGCCCAAGGATCTGAAACGTGATTGGACGCTTGCGCGGCACCCTGGCTGAAAAACAGCCGCCGCACCTGATTCTGGATGTAAATGGCCTGGGATATGAGCTTGAAGTGCCCATGACCACGCTGTATCGCCTGCCGTCGGTCGGTGAACCGCTGACGCTGCACACCCATTTGGTCGTGCGCGAGGATGCCCAGTTACTCTATGGCTTCGTCGGCAAGCGCGAACGGGATTTCTTCCGCGAGCTGATTCGTCTCAACGGCGTCGGTCCGAAACTGGCCCTGGCCTTGATGTCGAGCCTGGAAGTCGATGAACTGGTGCGCTGCGTGCAGTCCCAGGACACGTCGGCCCTGACCAAGGTACCAGGGGTGGGCAAGAAAACCGCCGAGCGCCTGCTGGTTGAGCTCAAGGACCGCTTCAAGGCCTGGGAGGCGGTGCCAGCCATGTTCGCGCTGGTGCCTAACCAGCCGGACGCGCCGGCGCCCGCGGTCAGCGCGGAAAACGATGCGGTCACCGCCCTGATCTCCCTGGGCTACAAGCCGCAGGAAGCCAGCAAGGCGATTTCCGCGATCAAGGAAAAAGGCTTGAGCACCGAAGACATGATTCGTCGCGCCCTGAAGGGAATGATTTAAGTGATTGAAGCCGATCGTCTGATCGCTGCCACGGGCGCCCCCCGTGACCGTGAAGAAGTACAAGACCGTGCGATTCGTCCCGTCAGCCTGGCCGATTACATCGGTCAGCCGGCGGTTCGCGAGCAAATGGAACTGTTTATCCAGGCGGCCCGCGGGCGCAGCGAGTCCCTGGACCATACCTTGATCTTCGGCCCTCCCGGTTTGGGCAAGACCACCCTGGCCAACATCATTGCCCAAGAGATGGGCGTGTCGATCAAGAGCACCTCCGGGCCGGTCCTCGAGCGGCCGGGCGACCTGGCGGCGCTGCTGACCAACCTTGAGCCCCATGATGTGCTGTTCATCGACGAAATCCATCGGCTGTCGCCGATCGTCGAGGAAGTGCTGTACCCGGCTATGGAAGATTTCCAGCTCGATATCATGATCGGTGAGGGGCCGGCGGCACGTTCCATCAAGCTGGATCTGCCGCCTTTCACCCTGGTGGGCGCCACTACCCGCGCCGGCATGTTGACCAACCCGTTGCGTGACCGGTTCGGTATCGTCCAGCGCCTGGAGTTCTACAACAACGCCGATCTTGCAACGATTGTCGGTCGCTCGGCCGGCATTCTCGGGTTGCCGCTGGACCCGGATGGCGCTTATGAGATCGCCCGGCGGGCGCGGGGTACGCCGCGGATCGCCAACCGGCTGTTGCGGCGGGTCCGGGATTTTGCCGAGGTTCGCGCCAAGGGCCACATCACCAAGCCGATTGCCGACCTGGCGTTGAACCTGCTGGACATCGATGAACGTGGTTTCGACCATCAGGACCGGCGCCTGCTGCTGACCATGATCGAGAAATTCGACGGCGGTCCGGTGGGCGTGGACAGCCTGGCGGCGGCCATCAGCGAAGAGCGCCATACCATCGAAGATGTACTGGAACCGTACCTGATCCAGCAGGGCTACATCATGCGCACCCCGCGCGGGCGTGTAGTGACTCGCCACGCCTATCTGCACTTCGGCTTAAACATCCCGACACGAATGGGTGAGATGCCGGTAGTAGACGAATTCCTCGATGCCGTGGACGATTGAACGACCTCTGTGCAGCGACTTTTTTCAGGTTCGTGCTGTCCCAGACGACACCCGGAGCGTCATTGCATTCGAGAATGAAAAAAACAGTTGCCTGGCCGATTGGCAACCTGAGGAGTAAGCACTAGAGTATGCGCGCGCAAAACGGGCTGGAGTCGTTCGCACATCGCTGTCGCGTTTATTACGAGGACACCGATGCCGGCGGCATCGTTTACTACGTCAATTACCTCAAGTTTATGGAACGGGCTCGAACCGAACGGCTGCGGGAACTGGGTTTTGCCCAATCCGCGCTGGTGGGGGAGGACCTGTTATTCGTCGTGCATTCCAGCGAAGCGCGTTACCACGCGCCGGCGCGACTGGACGACGAGCTTCTGGTAAGTGCCGATGTCATCGAATTGAACCGTGCCAGCCTGCGCTTCAAGCAGCAGGTCAGGCGGGCTACGGATAATGCGCTGCTCTGTGAAGGGCAGTTTCTGGTGGCCTGTGTGCGCACCCATAGTTTGAAACCCCGGGCCATTCCCGAAGCTCTACGCGCGGCCTTTGCCGGCGTGAGCGGCGCCGGTACATACTCAGAGCAGGAGATAAAGCGTGGAAGCTAACGTCGTCGACCATTCCTCCATGTGGAGCCTGGTCAGCAATGCCAGCGTTGTGGTGCAGTTGGTAATGCTGATCCTGGTAGCCGCATCGGTGACCTCATGGATCATGATCTTTCAGCGCAGCAACATGCTGCGCGCCGGTCGTCGAGCCCTGGAGAGCTTCGAGGAGCGCTTCTGGTCCGGTATCGACCTGTCCAAACTCTACCGCCAGGCGGGCAGCAACCCGGACCCGGACTCGGGTGTCGAGCAGATCTTCCGTGCCGGCTTCAAGGAGTTCTCCCGTCTGCGCCAGCAACCAGGCGTGGACCCTGAAGCCGTGATGGAAGGCGTGGCCCGTGCCATGCGCGTCGCCATCTCCCGCGAGGAAGAAAAACTCGAGCAGGGCCTGCCGTTCCTGGCCACCGTCGGTTCGGTCAGCCCGTACATCGGCCTGTTCGGTACCGTGTGGGGGATCATGAACTCCTTCCGTGGCCTGGCCACAGCCCAGCAAGCGACCCTGGCCACCGTGGCCCCGGGTATTGCCGAGGCACTGATTGCCACCGCCATTGGTCTGTTCGCGGCCATCCCGGCTGTAATCGCCTACAACCGCTTTGCTGCCCGCAGCGAAACGCTGACCAGCCGTTACTACACCTTCGCCGATGAATTCCAGGCGATCCTGCACCGCAAAGTGCACACCAGCGAAGAATAAGCAGGTATTTCCCAATGGCTTTAATCGCTCGAGCCCGAAAAAAGCGCAAGCCGGTTGCCGAGATGAACGTGGTGCCCTACATCGACGTGATGTTGGTGCTGCTGGTCATCTTCATGGTGACCGCGCCGATGCTCAATCAGGGCGTGAAGGTTGATCTGCCCAAGGTTTCCAGTGAAGCCTTGCCGCAGGACAACGACACCCAGGTCCTGACCATTTCGATCAAGGCTGACAAGACCTACTACTGGAACCTTGGCAGCGAAGTCGACACCGAGAAGCAGCAGGACCGGGCCATGACCTTGCCGCAGATGACCGATGCGGTGACCAAGATCATCAACGCCGGCAACAGTAACGGCAAGCGCACCCAGGTTTTCATTCGCGGCGACAAGACTGTCGACTACGGTGCGGTGATGGGCGCCATGGGCGGCCTGCAAAAAGCCGGGGTCGGTAATGTTGGCTTAATCACTGAGGCGCCCTGATGCAGCAACAGCGAGAGCCGTCCGCCTCGGAAAGCTACTTCTGGCCTAGTGTCTGGGCAATTGGCTTGCATGTGCTGGTATTTGGCATGCTGTTCGTCAGTTTCGCCATGACTCCGGAGCTGCCGCCGGCCAAGCCGATCGTGCAGGCGACCCTGTATCAGCTCAAGTCCAAGAGCCAGGCCACCACGCAGACCAACCAGAAGCTTGCCGGTGAGGCGAAGAAATCCGCCGCGCGCCAGACCGAAGTCGAGCAGATGGAGCAAAAGAAGGTCGAGCAGGAAGCGATAAGAGCTGCGGAACAAAAGAAAGAGCAAGCGGCTCAAAAGGCCGAAGAAGCCAGGAAGGCTGACGAAGCCAAGAAAGCCGATGAAGCGAAGAAGACCGCCGAGGCGAAAAAGGCCGAAGAGAAACAATTGGCTGATATAGCCAAGAAGAAGTCCGAAGAAGAAGCCAAGAAAGCTGCTGAAGAAGAGGCCAAGAAAGCGGCCGCTGAGGCAGCGAAGAAAAAGATTGTCGAGGACGCCAAGAAAAAAGCGGCCGAGGACGCCAAGAAGAAAGCTGAAGCTGACGAGGCGAAAAAGAAAATCGCCGAAGACGCGAAGAAGAAAGCCGCCGCCGACGCCGCCAAGAAAAAGGCTCAGGACGCAGCGCGTAAATCCGCCGAAGAGAAAAAGGCCCAGGCCTTGGCAGATTTGCTTTCCGACACGCCAGAGCGTCAGCAGGCATTGGCTGATGAGCAGGGCGATGAAGTCGCCGGCAGTTTCGATGATTTGATTCGCGCCCGAGCAGCAGAAGGCTGGGCTCGTCCACCTTCGGCACGCAAAGGCATGACTGTAGTATTGCAAATCGGCATGTTGCCCGACGGTACGGTTACCTCGGTCAGCGTGGCCAAGTCCAGCGGTGATGGCCCGTTCGACGCCTCGGCGGTCGCAGCGGTCAAGAACATTGGGCGATTGACGGAAATGCAAGGAATGAAACCGAGCGATTTTGCTCCCTATCGTTCATTCAAGATGACATTCACACCTGAGGATCTAGCCTTGTGAGAAACCTTCTTCGATCAATGCTGGTCGTTATCTGCTGCCTGGCAGGGATAGCGGTAGCAGAGGAAAAGAACATTCTGGTCACCAGCGGCAGCGACCGGGCGACCCCGATCGCCGTCGTACCGTTCGGCTGGCAGGGCGGTAGCGTCCTGCCGGACGACATGGCGGAAATCATCGGTAATGACCTGCGCAACTCGGGTTACTACGCGCCGATTCCGAAGCAGAACATGATCAGCCTGCCGACCCAGGCCAGCGAAGTCATCTATCGCGACTGGAAAGCCCTGGGCGCCCAGTACCTCATGGTCGGCAACATCGTGCCGGCCGGCGGTCGCCTGCAGGTGCAGTACACCCTGTTCAACGTCGCCACCGAGCAGCAAGTGCTGACCGGCAGTGTGTCGGGCAGCGTCGATCAACTGCGTGACATGGCGCACTACATCTCCGACCAGTCGTTCGAGAAACTCACCGGCATCAAGGGTGCGTTTTCTACCCGCATGCTCTACGTGACGGCCGAACGCTTCTCTGAGAAAAATACCCGCTACACCTTGCAGCGTTCCGACTATGACGGCGCTCGTGCAGTGACCCTGCTGCAATCGCGCGAGCCAATCCTGTCGCCGCGTTTCGCCCCCGATGGAAAGCGCATCGCCTATGTTTCGTTCGAACAGAAGCGTCCGCGTATTTTCATGCAACACATTGACACTGGTCGCCGTGAGCAAATCACCAATTTCGAAGGCCTGAACGGTGCGCCAGCCTGGTCGCCAGACGGTACGCGCCTGGCATTCGTGCTGTCCAAGGACGGTAACCCGGACATCTATGTGATGAACCTGGCTTCGCGTGCGATTTCCCGCGTGACCAACGGCCCTGGCATCAATACCGAACCGTTCTGGGGCAAGGATGGCTCGACCATCTACTTCACCTCCGACCGTGGCGGCAAGCCGCAGATCTACAAGACCAGCGCCAGTGGTGGCGGTGCCGAGCGCGTGACGTTCGTCGGTAACTACAACGCCAACCCTAAACTGTCGGCGGACGAAAAGACCCTGGTGATGATCCATCGCCAGGATGGCTTTACCAATTTCAAGGTGGCGGCTCAGGATTTGCAGCGAGGTAGTGTAAAGATCCTCACTGATAGCACTCTGGACGAGTCACCTACTGTTGCGCCCAACGGCACCATGGTAATCTACGCCACCCGCCAGCAGGGCCGGGGAGTCTTGATGCTCGTGTCCATTAATGGACGCGTGAGGCTCCCGCTTCCTACCGCACAAGGCGAAGTCAGAGAACCGTCCTGGTCCCCTTACCTGAACTGACGCGGCGCAATACGTTTTACTTAACACACTGGGGTTCATTAGGAGTTTCACGATGGAAATGCTGAAGTTTGGTAAATTTGCTGCGCTGGCTCTGGCCATGGCTGTAGCTGTAGGTTGCTCGTCCAAAGGCGGCGACAACGCCGGTGAAGGCGCTGTTGATCCAAACGCTGGTTACGGCGCTAACACTGGTGCAGTTGATGGCTCCCTGAGCGAAGAAGCTGCTCTGCGCGCAATCACCACCTTCTACTTCGAATACGACAGCTCGGACCTGAAGCCAGAAGCCATGCGCGCTCTGGACGTTCACGCCAAAGACCTGAAGTCGAACGGCGCTCGCGTTGTTCTGGAAGGCAACACCGACGAACGTGGTACTCGTGAGTACAACATGGCACTGGGCGAGCGTCGTGCGAAAGCCGTTCAGCGCTATCTGGTACTGCAAGGTGTTTCCCCAGCTCAGCTGGAACTGGTTTCCTACGGCGAAGAGCGTCCAGTTGCTACCGGCAACGACGAGCAGTCCTGGGCTCAAAACCGTCGCGTCGAACTGCGTAAGTAATTCGTCATGCGAACGTGCCGCCGTGCTGTAACTGTTCTGGCTCTCAGCCTCGCGCCGCTTGCGGTGTGGGCTGCGGTTCCCGTGGTCGATAATGATTCCGGCTATAACAATAGCGCAAGCAATTATCCGCCTGCAGGTTACGGTACGAGCGGCGCCTATGCCGGGGGAGGGGTTTCGGCCCCTGTCTCGGCACAGGGCCAGCTGTTCAACCAACTGCAGCAAATGCAAGACCAGATTTCACGCCAGCAAGGCGCGATTGAGGTTCTGCAAAATGAAATTTCGCGCATGAAGCAGGAAAACCTGGAGCGATACCAGGATCTTGATCGGCGCATAGGAACCGGTGTTGCACCTGCCGGGACTCCTGAGAATTCTCCAGCCGGTGGCGACTCAAACGCCCCTGGCGCAGCCGCAGGCGCGGGAGCAGCTGCTCCGGCACCTGCAGCCGGTGGTGAGCCGGCTGATCCGGCGAAGGAAAAGCTCTATTACGACGCTGCCTTCGATCTGATCAAGGCCAAGGATTTCGACAAGGCCAGCTTGGCCTTTGCCGCTTTCCTGCGCAAATACCCCAACAGCCAGTACGCGGGCAATGCTCAATACTGGCTCGGCGAAGTGAACCTGGCCAAGGGCGACCTACAAGGTGCCGGCGAGGCATTTGCCAAGGTTTCGCAGTTGTATCCCAAGCACGCCAAGGTGCCGGATTCGCTGTACAAGCTCGCTGACGTGGAACGCCGCCTCGGTCACACCGATAAGGTCAAAGGCATTCTGCAACAGGTGGTGGCCCAGTACCCGGGGACATCCGCCGCCCAATTGGCTCAGCGTGACTTGCAGCGTATGTGAAGCTGTTTGATCCGTTTCGAAGAAACCCGCGCTTGTCGCGGGTTTTTTCGTTAGAATTCACGCCCTTTTTATGAAACACGCTTCTTGGGATCTGCGCGTTGGCGGGGTTGCTGGAAGTGCCTGACGGAGGCGGACAGCCTGTTTAGCTGTTACGCCCGTGGCGACTATGCAAGACACATTGAGAATTACCGAAGTTTTTTACTCGTTACAGGGTGAAACGCGAACGGCCGGGCTGCCCACAGTGTTTGTGCGTCTTACCGGTTGCCCGTTGCGTTGCCAATACTGTGACAGTGCCTACGCCTTCAGTGGCGGCACCCAGCGAAGCCTCGACGACATCCTTGAGCAGGTGGCCGGTTTTCGCCCGCGCTACGTCTGCGTCACGGGCGGCGAACCACTGGCGCAACCCAACGCCATCCCCTTGCTCAAGCGATTGTGCGATGCCGGCTACGAGGTCTCGCTGGAAACCAGCGGCGCCTTGGACATCGCGCCTGTTGATCCGCGGGTCAGCCGCGTCGTCGATCTGAAGACCCCAGGGTCCAAGGAGGCTCATCGCAATCGCTATGAGAACATCGAACTGCTGACGCCTAACGATCAGGTCAAGTTCGTCATCTGTTCGCGGGAAGATTATGACTGGGCCGTGTCCAAGCTGATTCAGTACGGGCTCGACCAGCGGGCCGGCGAGGTGTTGTTTTCGCCGAGTCATCATGACCTGAATGCCCGGGAACTGGCGGACTGGGTGGTGGCGGACAATTTGCCGGTGCGCCTGCAATTGCAACTGCATAAATATCTTTGGAACGACGAGCCGGGGCGCTGATATGACTGAACACTCGAACATTGCAGAAAAACGTGCGGTCATCCTGTTGTCCGGCGGCCTGGATTCCGCGACGGTCGTGGCCATGGCGCGTGCCGAGGGCTACCGCTGCTACACCATGAGTTTCGATTACGGCCAGCGCCACCGCGCTGAACTGCACGCCGCCGAGCGGGTGGCCCGGGACCTGGGCGTCGTCGAACACAAGGTGATCGGACTGAACCTCAACGGCATCGGCGGCTCGGCCTTGACCGACAGCTCCATCGACGTGCCTGAAACCCCCAGCGAAGGTATTCCGGTGACCTACGTGCCGGCACGCAACACCGTGTTCCTGTCCCTGGCCCTGGGCTGGGCCGAGGTGCTGGGCGCCCGTGACATCTTCATCGGCGTCAACGCTGTGGATTATTCCGGCTACCCGGACTGCCGCCCGGAGTTTGTCGAGGCGTTCGAGCGTATGGCCAACCTGGCGACCAAGGCCGGTGTAGAAGGGCAGGGCTTCCGTATTCAGGCGCCACTGCAGAATCTCAGCAAGGCCGATATCGTCCGGGCTGGGGTGAAGCTTGGCGTGGACTACGGGCTCACCGTTTCCTGCTATCAGGCTGATGATCAGGGACGTGCTTGCGGCAAATGCGACAGCTGTCGCCTGCGTGCCGAAGGCTTCGCAGCGGCGGGTGTGAGCGATCCAACCCCTTATTTTTGATTTATTTCAAATTAGGTGTTGAATAGTCCTTAGAAATCAGTATTATACGCGCCACCACACAGCGGGTCGTTAGCTCAGTTGGTAGAGCAGTTGGCTTTTAACCAATTGGTCGTAGGTTCGAATCCCACACGACCCACCATTTTTTGCAGTTTTAAAAGTCTGGAAGGCCCACGAAAGTGAGGATTTCCGGATTTTTTTTTGCCTGTAGAAAAGTCACAGCTCGACCACCGGAACCACCCGATGATCCGAGTGGTTCCTTGAGCTTGTTAAAGCAGGCCGTCCTCGGCGCATACCGTCACGATCTGTTCGCGAAACCAGATGTTGGCGTTGTCCTGGCCGGGTTTGTCGCTCCACATCATTTCCAGCGTAAAGTTCGGTAAGCCTGCTGGCGGTCTGCGCTGGCTGTATTTGCCTTCATCGCAGGTCAGCGCCTGAATACGCCTAGGCAAGGTCAGGATGAAATCGGTCCCGGGAATCATATTCAGTGCGGCCACGTAGCTGTTGGCCCGGGCGACAATCTGTCGGTTGTAGCCTTGCCGGGCGAGCCAGCCATCCACCATGTTGGTGTCGGACGTCCAGGGCGTCGGAAAAACATGCTGGCAGGCGACGAACGCCTCCAGATCAAATTCCTCCCTGGGCAGCGAAAAGTCCTTATCGACCACGCAGACCAGTTCATCTTCCAGTAATACTTGCGAGCGCAACCCCTTCGCGCCGCGATGAAAGTTGGGGCCGAAACAAACAACCAGATCGAATCGACCGTCCATCAATTCATCAACCGGAATGTCCTTGTGGAATTTCGTGATGTTAACGATGACGGGGAAGCGGCTGCCAATGAATCGTTTGACTAATTGGGGAAGTATAAGAAGTTCGAAGTACTCCGGAGCGCAAAGATTGAATGTTATCTCTTTCTGCGTGGGGTCGAATGTTTGAATGCCGGAGTGGCATATATTAATGGTTTTGAGAATGTTGAGTACGTGGCTGTGCATGGCCGTGGCTTTGTTCGTGGGCCGCATGCCGCTACGGGTGTTGATGAACAATTCATCTTCGAAACTCGTGCGCAGCTTCTTCAGGCAGTAGCTCACGGTGGACTGGCTGACACACAGGGCCTCGGAGACCTCGGTGACGCTGCTCTGCTCGTACACCGCGACAAACACCATCAGGTCCTGCATGTCCAGCTTTCTCAGCAAATTACTATTGAGCATAAGATCCTTCTCGGCGCAATCCATCAGGTAGCGTCCTTTGTTTTTATGACAAAGGTATTTATTTATATATTAGCGGACCGCATTTAGTTTTTAAATGGCTTGCGAGAATTTTCTTAAATATGCTCGCCTCGCTTTTTATAGAAATCCTGCACAAGGACGGAGGAGGACGAAATGCAAATTCGCGTCGCAGAAACTAAGACAGCGTTATGGGTGCAAGCCACTGAAGTAGTAAAAGAGAAATTCCGCCGTTCTTATTCGGCTTCGGTTGAGCCGAACCCACAATACTTTGCGGTCACCCAGGATCCGTCAGACCGTATTCTTGCCTGTGCCGGTATTACATTCGCGGACCACCGCACACTGTTTTCCGAGCAATACCTGGCGCAGCCGATAGAAGTGATTTTGTCCCAGCGCTTCGAAAAACCGATCGACCGCGCAAACATTGTCGAGATCGGCAACCTGATCTCCCATCACCTAACGGCTGGGATGATTCTGGTCAACATGATTCCCCTGTTGTCCTGGTGCATGGGCGGACATTACTTGTTATGCACGGTGACGCCCCGCGTTCGGCAAATGATGGAAAGTTGCCAGATCGATTTCGAGCCGCTGCTGACAGCAGACCCTACACGCCTGACCGAGGACGGTGGCAAGAACTGGGGAACCTATTACTCCAAATTGCCGGTCACCGGGTTCATCCGGGTGGATCCGCAGCGCTCGCGCTTCGCGGCCATGACGCTCAACACCTCATTCACCCAACTGCCCAGCGACTCACTGGCGAGGGCGCAGCCATGAGCGGAGGATTTATCCATCACTTGCAAAGCGCGTTGCAAGACAATCGCCAGGCTGTCTGCGCGGTGGACTGGCTGGCGTCGGGCGACGAGCCGGTGGTATTGACCTATGGCGAGCTGGAACATCGGGCGCTCAATCTGGCCGCCGAACTGCAACGGCGTTTTCCCAGCCCGGCCCATGGCGATCATGTGGTCTTGGGCATTGCTACGCGTAACAGCAGCGACTGGCTGGTGGCCGATCTTGCTTGTCTGTTTGCCGGGATTACCGCGTTACCGTTGCCGTTGGCTTTCAGCCAGGCCCAGGCTGAGCATCTGGCCGAGCGTTGCGACGGGTTTGTAGTGGATGCCGCCGGGCAGCGAACACTGGCACAGCGATGGAAGCTGAATTTCCCTGAAAGCCGTTTGCGCCACATCAGCGAACCGGTCATCGAGCAGCCTTTGTTGCATACACCCAACGGTGATGAGAGCTGGATCTGCAAGATCATTCACACCTCGGGCACGACCAGTCGGCCGAAGGGCGTGCAGTTGAGTACCCAGGCGGTCGGCGCGGTACTGGCGTCGTTGCGTCAACGTATGCCCGCCGATGCGCATCGCCGTTACCTGTCGCTGGTACCGTTGAGTTTGCTGCTTGAGCAGGTGACGGCTGCCTATCTGCCATTGCTGGCGGGCGGCACCGTGCATTTCTTACCATCGAACGAAGCGTTGCTCGGTGAGCCTGGGGCTTCGCCTCAGCGTCTGGTCGACTGGATCCTGCAGGTCCAGCCAACGGCCCTGACGGTGCCGCCGGTGATGGTCAACCGCTTCCTGGAGCAAATGAGTGAGGGCGGTGAGCAGGGCGAGCGACTGACGCGTTATCTGCAATCGGGTGCGCATATTACCTGCGGCGGCGCGGCGGTCAGCATCGATGTGCTGCGCGGGCTGGAAGAACGGGGCATTGCGGTGTACCAAGGCTACGGCCTGTCCGAGAACGCCTCGGTGGTCAGCATGAACACCTTCGAACAGCAGCGCCTGGGCAGCGTGGGCAAACCCTTGCCCCATGTCCAGGTGCGTATCGGCGCCGACCAGACCATTGAGGTCAAGAGCAGCTCATTGTTCAGCGGCTATTCCGGCACGGACCCCAGTGCCTGCTCGATGTCCGGCGATGGCTGGATGGACACTGGAGACCTGGGCTGGCTGGACGCCGATGGCTACCTCTATGTGCACGGGCGCAAGAAGAACGTGATCTGTCTGCCCAACGGACGCAACGTCAGCCCCGAACAGGTTGAGCTGGAGTATCGCAAATACCCCGGCGTCAACGATGCCGCCGTGTTTTTCGATGAACACCACGGCCTGGTGGCGTTGCTGTGTGTCGAGACGGCCCCGGCATGCGATGAGTTGGTGGCCTGGTCAGCCGGGCGGTTTTCCGACATCGAAAGACCCAGCCGACTCTGGTTGTTGACCCAGGACGACCCGTTGATCGAGCAGCTTTACACCGTTACCGGCCGGCCGAAACGCGCCGACATCGCCAGTGTTTTTTCCACTCTGCAAGGGACTGCATCCAATGACCACACCTGCCTTTCACTTTGAAACCGCGGACATCTCCATCGTCGAGCCGCACCACTTCGCCAGCCTGGGCAAGAGCGAGTTGTATGAGCTGTTGGGCCATTACGGCGTGGTGCTGTTTCGTAACTGTATCCACAGCGCCGAAGAGTTCAGCGCCTACGTCAAGCAAAACAGTTCGCGGCTGAGCCTGGATCCGGCCCGCGTCATGGTGGGCGGCGCGGCACAGTTGGTGGACGCGGGACATCAGGCGGTTGGCCTGCACTGCGAAAACGGTAACTCACCGTTCTGGCCGGACATGACCTGGTTCTATTGCCAGGAAGCCCCCCGCAAGGGGTCGCAAACCACGTTGTGTGACGGTGAGAAGGTGTTGGCGAAACTGTCCCCAGCCTGCCGCAGTTTTTTTGAAGAAAACCCTATCCGCTACAGCCGTACCGTTGCGGGGGAAAAGTGGCGTCGCCTGGTTTGTCACTATTCGCCAGCGTTGTCGGACCCGGCGGCCGTCGAAATCGAGGACCTGTGGCAAATCGTCGGGGAGGACCCGCAGACGGTCATTTCCTTCAACCCCGCCGATGACTCCATTCACTACGCCTTCAGCACCCCGGCGATCCTCACGTCGGCGTTCAGCCAGCGGCCGGCGTTTGCCAACAGCATTCTGGGGCCCTCCTTCAACTACGAAGCGCCAGTGATCGACACCGTGGGCGGGCAGCCGATCCCCGCCGGGTTTCTGCTGGAAATTGCCGAAGTGTCCGCCCAGTACACCTGCCCGGTCGGCTGGCGCGATCACGATGTGGTGATGATCGACAACCGTCGGGTCATGCACGGTCGTGAAACCATCGTCGATGAGCGTCGACGCATCTTCAACGCCTTGAGCTATCGCTGAGACCCCTCATGAAGAACAACAAATACATCATCAGCGGACAGTACGAGACTTACCTCGATGGCGATGGCCGGCAGATCATCGACCTGAGCGGCGGGTTCGGTTTCCAGGTGCCGCCGGTGATCGAAGCGGTCAGTCGCCAAGCGGACATCATGGGCTTATCCAACCGGGTATTGATGTCCGAACCGCTGATTGCCTTGTGTCGACGCCTGGCCGAGCTGCTGCCCGCGCCGCTCGTCAGCTCTTATGTGTGCAGTTCCGGGGATGAGGCGTTCGAAGGCGCGTTGAAGTTGTGCAAGGGCCTCAAGCCCAAGGGCAACACCATCGTGTTCATCCAGGGCGGTGATTATGGCGCGCTGACTTACGGACGTTGCCTCAATGCCGCGCAAGATGATCTGGCCGTACAGAATTTTCTAGGATTCAAGCGAGTGGCGATTCGGCATCTGGCTGACCTGGACACGGTGGACTGGAGCGATTGCTTCGCGGTGTGCCACAGCAACACCCGCGTGGATGCCAACGGCCGATTGCAACTGCTCGATGCTGCATTGCTCGCGCAATTGCATGCCCGCGCAGCACAGGCTTGCGCGCCGGTCATCGCGGTCGACACCCTCAGTTGTCTCGGTAGCCTGGGTTCGCTGTTCGGTTTCCAGCGTTATCGTCCTGTCCCGGACATTGTCGTGCTTGGGGGGCCACTGGGGGGCAGCGCGATCCCCATCGGCACCTATACCTGCAGCGAGCGCATGGCCTGGCAGGTCTATGGGCGCAGCAGTCCGGCCAAACACGGCAGCACCACCGCCGGTAACCCGATGGCGTGTGTCGCGGCCCTGGCGGCCCTGGATTATGTGCAAGCCCACGACTCGCCTCGTCATTGCCTGGAGAACGGTCAGCGATTGGCGCAAACCCTTGCTTCCTTCGGTGCCGTAGACGTGGGTGGCTGGGTCAGCCTGCCGCTGGCCGATGACCTGCAACCGTCCCTGCTGTGCGAAGCGCTTTACCAGCAAGGCGTTTATGTCAGCCCACCCCGGGGCCGCGAATTGATCTTGCGCTGCCCGATCACTGCACGCCCCGAACAGATTCAACGTGCCGCCCACCTCATCAAGGAGACGCTAAGCCATGTCCTCACTCAGGCCGCATGAACAACTGCTGGATGATTGCCAGCGGCACTGGAGCGCATCGGCAGCCAAGCTGTATCGCCTGGGCAAGACCAGCGTCGAACAGCAGACCGATGGCATTCATGTCACCGATCACACCGGCAAGCGCTTCATTGACTGCGCGTGCAGCTACGGGGTGTTTATCGTCGGGCATCGCAACCCGACGGTGCGTGAACGGGTGCAGACGCAATTGAATCAGCTGGCCTGGGTCCCGGAAGGCCGGCGCCATCCGCTTCAAGACAAGCTGTCCGAGCGGCTTTGCCAATTGGTGCCAGGAGAATGGGGCGACGTGCAATTCATGGTCTCGGGCGCCGAGGCCGTCGAGCAAAGCCTGCGTTATGTGCTGCGGGTCCAGCCCCAGCGGCGCAGGATCGTTGTGATGAGCGGCTCTTATCATGGCAAGACTTTGGCGGCGATGAGCATTCTGGGCCAGCAACAGCACCACAGCAGTTATGGCATCGCTTGCCCCGAAGTGACCTGTGTCCCCTATGGCGATTTCGCCGCCCTGCAAAAGGCCGTGGGCGAGGGGGTCTGTGCGGTGTACGTCGAGCCGATTCTGGGCGGTGCTCATCTGCAGGTGCCGCCGGTGGGCTACATGGCCAATATTCGGGCCTTGTGCGATGCCACGGGCACGCTGCTGGTGGCGGATGAAATCCAGACCGGTTTCGGGCGCTGCGGAAAATGGTTCGCCGTGCAGTATGACGACGTGGTGCCTGACATCATGATCCTCTCCAAGGGCCTGACCGGCGGCTACACGTCGTTCGCCTGCGCCCTGTATAGCCGGCGCCTGGCCACCCAGTATCCACTCAGCGAAATCGAGCCCGACAGGCGAACCAATGGCGGGCATCCGCTCGCCTGCGCTTCGGCGCTGGCGGCCATCGACTACATCGAGCAACACAACTTGGTGGAGCTATCGCGGGACAACGGCGGGTTGCTGCGCCACGGTCTGCAACGACTGGCCTTGCGTTATCCGCACATCGTCGAAGATGTGCCGGGCGTCGGCCTGATGACGGGGCTGCGCCTGCGCGGTTCGGTCTATGAGGCGCTGATGAGCATGGAGCTGGGTAAGCGTGGCGTCCACGCCGGGCATTCCATGAATGAAAAGGCCGAACGCCCGGTGTTGCGTTTCTATCCGCCGCTGAATATCACGCCCGAAGCCTTGCAGCATGTCCTGGCGATGATCGAGGAGTCCCTGCAAGCCATCGATCGGCGCCCGGCGCTGGCGGTGAAGGCGTTTTCCCTGGTGGTGCGCAACATGTATCTGTTGCCCAACAAGTGGCTGCGCAGCAAGGAGGCGTCATGAACACGTTCAACCCCGATACGCTGACCCTGCGGGAAATGGCCGGTCTGCTGCGACGAGGTGTGCTGACCAGTGTCACGTTGCTGGAGTTTTACCTGCAACGCATCGCTGAGCGTAACCGGCACATCAATGCACTGATCCAGCTGGCGCCAGTCGAGGAACTGCGGCGCCAGGCTCGCGAGGCTGACGAGATGGCGCGCGTTGGCCAGATCAGTGGCCCGCTGCATGGCATTCCCATCACCATCAAGGATGTCCTGCATGTGCGTGGTTTCAAGATGTCCCGCGGGCTGGGGGAGCTGTTGGGCGAACCCAGTGAGCAGGACGCAACGGCCGTTGCCCGGCTTCGACAGGCCGGGGCGATCATCCTGGGCATCAGCAATGTGCCTGAGCTGTGCATGGCCTTCGAAACCGAAAACCTGATCTACGGCCGGACCCTGAACCCCCACGACCTGCAACGCTCCGCCGGCGGCAGCAGCGGCGGTGAGGCCGCGGCGATCGCTGCCGGGTGTTCGCCGGCCGGGCTGGCCTCCGATGCCTGTGGCAGTGTGCGGATACCGGCGCACTTCAATGGCATTTGCGGCTTGAAACTGACCCAGGGGCGGGTGCCGCTGACCGGCCAGTTTCCCAATGACCGCTCCGGGCTGTTCCACCTGACCTCAGCCTTTGGCGTGATGGGCCGTTATGTCGATGACCTGGCGCTGCTCGGCCAATTGATCAGCGGTGCCGACGGGCAGGATCCGGACACCGTTGATGTACCGTTCACCGCCAGCGAGCCGCTGGCCAACCTGCGGGTGGCGCTGTTCTCGGCGCCGAGCCGCCCGCCGGTCAGCGCGGCGGTGAGCCAGGTATTGCAGCACGTCGAACGGTGCCTGAGCCCGGTGGTGGCTGAGGTGAGCACGGTCGCACCACCGATGCTCGATGAGGCCTGTGACGTGCTGTGGCGGGTATTCATCACCGGCGCTGACGCCGGTCGCGGTTGGCGGCAATTGTTCGAGTCCATGAACAAGCGACGTTTTACCCCGGCCATCGCTCAATTGCTGGACATGAGCGAGGCGGTGGAGTTGACCGTAGATGAAGTCAAGCGCGACTGGATCATGATCGATACGTTTCGCTATGAGTTGGCGAAGTTCTTCAAGCAGCACGACCTGTTCATCTGCCCGGTCTTTCCGGACGTCGCGTTCCGTCACGGAGAGTCCCTGAAGGATCGCGACCAGTATGCCTTCGTGTTCCCGTTCAGCCTGAGTGGTTCCCCGGCAGTAGTGATCCGCGCCGGAACCGACCCGGCTACCGGGATGCCCATCGGCATCCAGATGGTCGGGCCTCATTGGCAGGAAGAACGGTTGTTGGCGGTGGCTGCTTTTCTGGAGCGGGAGCTGGAGCGCTGGCGTCCGGTTACGCCCCGTCCAGCATCGACGTATTGACCGCCCTCAAGCCGTGACGGTTCTGGCGTTACGGCTGCTGACCACCAGTGCCAGCATGCCGATACCCACCAGGACAGCACCGAGGATCTCGATCATCAGCGGTTGCTGCCTGAGCCAGAACCAGTGCAGCACGGTCACGAACAGGGTGCTGAGGTAGACATAGGAAATCACCGTGGACGGTGCGATCACCCCGATTGCCCGGTGCAACAGCCAGAAAGTGGCAAGGGTGCCGAACACGGCCAGGTACATCAGCCAGCCGATGTCCAGCGTCGACAACTGCACAGCGCTGCGCCAGCCGCCGCTGAACAGGCAAAACACCAGCAGAAACAGCGCACCGAACAGCATGTTCCAGAACGTCATCGTCACCGGGTCGCGGCCTTTGAGCGCGGCGGCCTTGAACCGTTGGCTGAGGGGGGAGTACAGTGCCATCGCCAGGCAACCGGCACCGAAAACCAGCACGGGATAGAGCGCCGGCAATTGTCCCGGGGCCGAGCCTTTGAGCGTCAGCAACACCGCGCCGATCGCTGCGGTCGACATCGGCAGCAGGCGGGTCTTGAGGCTTGGGTTGGGCAGCAGGAACACCTCGAACAACAAGGTCATCAACGGCACCAGCGTGTACAGCGTCGCGGTATTGACCGCCGAGGTGTAGCGCAAGGCTTCGAACAACGAACCAAAATACGTCGCCAGCAGCAGGCCAAGCACGGCATGGGCCAGCAGGCCTTTGGCGGAGACAGGCGAGGTGGTTTTCAGGAGCAGCAGCGGCAGGAACATCAATGCCGAAAACAGCAGCCGCAACCCCGTGAGCAGAATCGGATCGATTGACTGACTGACCTGCGCCGCAGCAAAAAACGACGCTGCGATCAGTATCGCCCAGATGAGCATGCCCCAGTGAGCGGCTGCGAAACCGACGTTTTTCATCAAGGTTCTATTCCTGCGTTCAGATACCGGAACGTCATGAGGGACAAATCGGCCGGCATGGTGAGTGTGAGAAACAGGGCCGCAATGCACTGCAGCCCTTTGACGCCACTAGCTGATATGTCGCGCGTAGTGTTTGGGATTGAAGCGCAGGACCATCACGATCATCAGCGCCATGACCGCCGTGAGCGCCCACCAGGCCCATTCGAAGCTGCCCAATTGATCGCGGATCATCCCGGCAATCAGCGGCGAGAGCCCGGCGATCAGGTAGCCGATGCCTTGCACGAATGCTGTCAGGCCACCGGCCCGACGTGGGTTGTCCAAGTGATCGAGGGACACGATCAGGCTCATCGGGAACAGGCCGCCAATGCCCAGCCCCAGCAGGCAAGGCCACAACAGGCTGAAGCGGTCCGGGCTGAGGATCAGGCCGCAGAACCCCGCGATGATCAGGGCCAGCAAAACGGCCAGGACCAGGCGCTTATCCTGGCTGCGGTTGGCAATCGCCGGGGTGACGAGGCCGGACAATACTTCCATCGCAGTGAGGAACCCCAGCAGCAGGCCGGCGTGCTGTTCGCTCCAGCCTTTTTCCACGTAATACGGCGCCAGCCACGCCAGCACGCAGGTGTAGGAGGCGGTGCCGAGGCCGAAGAAGATCGCCAGCAACCAGGCCCGCGAATTGCTGAAAAACGATTCCTGGCGCTGCGCCGGGGCGTCGGGCAAGGGCGTGACGGCCGCGCGCTGGGCGTACCAGCAGCCCAGGGCGATCAGCGCCAGCAGTGCCCAGATCGCCAGGCCGATACGCCAACTGCCGGTCTGCGCCAGGACGAACGGTGAAAATGACGCTGCAATCGCCGCGCCGCCCATGATGGACGTGACGTACAGGCCCATGAACAACGAGACATTGTCGGCGAAGCGCGATTTGATCAGTGCCGGCATGACTGCCTGGATCAGGGCGATACCGATCCCCGCCAGCACCGCGCTGATAATCAGCTCGGCGGCGCTGTCCAGGTACAGGCGCGACGCCGTGGCGATGCCGATGATCAGCAGCGACAGCACAATGGTGCGGTGTTCACCGATGCGCAGGGCAATGCGCATGCCTAAGAACATCGCCAGCCCCATGGCCATGACCGGCAACATGGTCAGTAACGAAGCGGTGCTGAAACTCAGCGGCACCTCGCCACGAATGGCTGACAACAACGGCCCTACCGCCGCCATAGAGGGGCGCAGGTTCAGTGCCACCAACACCACGCTGACCATCAGCCAGACGGCATGGTTGCTTGAAGTTCGAACGTTTTCCATAACAGAGCCTTGCTGGATAAAGCTCCATTTAGGCTGGGATGAGCGGGGCGGGGCAAACTGAAATCTGGTGGGGGGTATTTAAAAATCAGGTGGTTCACGAACCGGTCTGGTGAGTGAACCTCTGTGGGAGCAAAGCTTGCTCGCGATGGCGGTGGATCAGCGTGCCTCCATATTGGATGTGAAGGCCTCTTCGCGAGCAAGCTCGCTCCCACAGGGCTGCGGGTTGATTGGAAAATCCCTGGCAGCCTGTCAGGAGTCCATCTGCGGGCTCAACGTGCCCAGCCATGCCACCAAAGCCAGTATGGCCACGGCCACGGATAACTCCAGAGCCATGCTGCGCCGCAGGGCATTGATCGCCACGTTGTGCTCCCCGCTTTGACGGGCCTGTTCCAGCAAGGGCGTGAGATGAAAACGGTTCAGCGCGGCGAACACCAGCATCGCCGCGAACAACACGACTTTCAGGGCCAGCAGTTGACCATAGGTGCTATCCAACAGCCCGTCGACACGAGGGCCGACGATGAACAGATAATTCACCACCCCCGTCACACTGATCACCACCACAATCACCGCCCCGGCGGTTTCAAATCCGGTCAGCGTTCGAGCCAGGACCGGCAGTCGCCGTTCGGCCTGGCGAAGCAGCAGGGCAAACGCCGCCAGGGCGCCCACCCAGCCGCCTGCCGCCCACAGGTGCATAAAATCGGTGATGAAGTGCCAGTTACGACGTACGCCCTCGTCCATGGCGCCATGCCCGGCCCAGGCCAGCGTCGCAAGGGCCACGGCTCCGCTGAGGGTGATCAGCCACAAGCTGGCGGTCGGTGCCAGGTGGTTCAGGGCCACAGCTATCGCCGCCAGCACCAGCGCCGCGATCCGAACGCTCCAACTCAAACCCACGTCGGTCTCCAACACCATCATTTCAATGTGCGGCAGCAACTCGCTCCAGTCGCTGACGCCGCTCATGGCCCAGGCCATGCACAGCATGGCGGCCACGGACAACAGCACGCCGAACAGCGCCGTGGTCAGTAGAAGTGCCCTGAAATGCAGCACCACCCCCGAGGTCCGCTCTGGGCCGCGCAAGCTATACAGGCCGAAAGCCGCCAGGCCGAACAACAACATCAAATCCACATACAGGGCCAAGCGCAGAACAATGTTGAGCAGGTCGATGTCGATTGAGGTGCCCAAGTCACTTCACCTTGAACGTGACATTGCCAGTGATCGGGTGAGTATCGGACGACACCGCGCGCCACTGGACCTGGTAGGTACCGGTGGTGAGCGGAGCGTTCGGGCTAATGATCATGGTTTTGGGGTCATCGCTGCCGGAGACCTTCGCCTTCATGGGCATCGGCGAGTGCGCCGACATGCCGGGCATCCCGGTCATGAGCAGCTTGGCACCGGAGAATTTGCTCATCAGGTTTTCGGAAAAATGCAGTTCGATTTTTGCCGGCGCCGCACCTTCAGCGCCCTCGGCGGGTGTGGAGGAAAGCAGCTTTGGGTGCGCTTGGGCCCAGCCACTGATCAACAGGCCTGTGGACAATGCGACGGTGACTACAGCGGTTCTGATAAAGGACATGCAAGGACTCCTACAGCTCAGGTTTCTAGTTTTTTGGTTGATTGCGATGACAGACACCCTCAGAACCACAGGCGCACGCCCAGCACCAGGCGTGCCTCGCTGCGGTCTTCGCCTTCTTCCCGGGCATAGTCGGCGGTGTTGCCGTAGACGCGGTTCCAGGTGACGCCAATGTACGGAGCGAACTCGCGGCGGATTTCGTAGCGCAGCCGCACACCCACTTCAGTGTCCGACAGCCCGGAGCCGACCCCTCGATCAGGATCGTTCTTGCCGTAGAAGTTGGCTTCGGCGGTGGGTTGCAGGATCAGACGATTGGTCAGCAGGATGTCGTAGTCGCCTTCCAGGCGCATCGCACTCTGACCGCCTTCACCGATGAACGCGGTGGCCTCGGCTTCGAAGTTATACAGCGCCATGCCCTGTACACCGAACGCGGCCCAGGTTTGCGGGGCGCCCGGCTTGAAATCCTGGCGCACGCCGGCGACCACGTCCCACCAGGGGCTGACCGCGTGCCCCCACAGGGCCTGGAGCTCGGCGTGCTCGGTCTTGCCGTTGGTGCGTTCGCCTTCGGAGCGCAACCACAAGCGATCGATGTCGCCGCCGATCCAGCCCGAGGCGTCCCAGCTCAGGGCACTGCCATCATCGGCGTCCTGCCATTCCAGTTGGTCGATGAGCAACAATGAGTTGATCGCGCTGTCGTGCACCGCGTGACCGCCATGGTCTTCGTAGACGGCGGCGCGGTCGGCAGCGGTCAGTTCGGGGATCGGCGTGCGGCTGCTGGTGGGGGCCGATTGCATCGGTTCCATACCCTGCATCGGTTCCATACTCTGCATTGAGTCCATGCCTTGCATCTGGCTATGGTCCATGCCCTGCATCTGACTGTGATCCATGCCTTGCATGTCATCGCTCGCGGCCCAGGCCGAGCCGGTGGCGCCCAGGGTGAGGCTGGCAAGAAATGCCAAGGGGTAGTGAAAAACAGTGGTCATGGTCGGCTCCTCATTCCTGCACCCGAACTTCACGAAACATCCCCATCTCCATGTGGAACAGCAAGTGGCAGTGATAGGCCCAGCGTCCGAGGGCGTCGGCGGTGACCCGGTAACTGCGTCTGGAACCCGGCGGCACATCGATGGTGTGTTTACGCACCATGAACTGGCCATTCTCGTCCTCCAGATCGCTCCACATACCGTGCAGGTGGATGGGGTGAGTCATCATGGTGTCGTTGATCAGCACGATGCGCAGGCGCTCGCCGTACTTGAGCAGCAGCGGCGCGGCATCGGAGAACTTCACGCCGTTGAACGACCAACTGAATTTCTCCATGTGGCCGGTCAGGTGCAGTTCGAGGGTGCGGCCCGGTTCACGCCCGTCGGGGTCGGGGAATGTGCTGCGCAGGTCCGAGTAGGTGAGGACCTTGCGACCGTTGTTGCGCAGGCCCATGCCCGGGTCGTCGAGCTTGGGGCTGACGCTCATGGCCTGCATGTCCACCAGCGGATTGTCTTTCTCGGCGTCTGGATGGGACAGCCCGTCGTCCATGCCTTGCATGGAGCCGTGGTCCATCCCCGCCATTTGACTGTGATCCATGCCCGCCATGCCCTGCATCGATCCGTGATCCATGCCGCCCATGCCCATGTCATCCATGGTGACCAGCGGCCGCGGATCCAGCGGCGGCACCGCTGGCGAAAGACCGGAACGGGTCGCCAGGGTGCCGCAGGCGTACCCGGTGCGATCCATCGATTGGGCAAACAGCGTATAGGCTTCCTCGCTTGGCTCGACAATCACGTCATAGGTTTCGGCCACGGCGATGCGCAGCTCATCGACGCTCACCGGTTTGACGTACTGTCCGTCGGACGCCACCACGGTCATTTTCAGGCCGGGGATGCGCACGTCGAAGTAGGTCATGGAGGAGCCATTGATCAAGCGCAGGCGAAGGCGTTCGCCGGGTTTGAACAGACCGGTCCAGTTCATGTCCGGCGTCTGGCCGTTCATGAGGTAGGTGTAGGTGGCGCCACTGACGTCGGCCAGGTCGGTGGGGTTCATCTTCATTTCGGCCCACATCTTGCGATCGGCCACGGTGGCGGCCCAGCCGTTCTTGCCGACATCGTCAATGAAATCACCGACGGTGCGTTTGTTGTAGTTGTAGTAGTCCGATTGCTTCTTGAGCTTGCCGATGACATCGGCGGGGTCTTCGTCAGTCCAGTCGGTGAGCATCACCACGTAGTCGCGCTCGTACTCGAAGGGCTCGGGCTCCTTGGCGTCGATTACCAATGGGCCGTAGACCCCGGATTGTTCCTGGAAACCGGAATGACTGTGGTACCAGTAAGTACCGTTTTGCCGGACCTTGAACTGATAGACGTACAGGCCATCGGGCTCGATGCCCTTGAAGCTCAGCCCCGGCACGCCGTCCATGTTGGCCGGCAGCAGAATGCCGTGCCAGTGGATGGAGGTTGGGTCTTTCAAACGGTTGCGTACCCGCAGGGTCACGGTGTCGCCTTCTCGCCAGCGCAACAGCGGGCCGGGGATGCCGCCGTTGATGGTCTGGGCGATGCGCGGATTGCCGGTGAAGTTGACCGGGCTTTCGCCGATGAACAGGTCGAACTCGGTGCCTGTCAGCACGTTGGGTTGGCCAGCACGGGTGACCGCCCAGACGGGCGCGCGCCACAAGCCCAGGCCACCCAGGATGCCGCCGGCAGTCAGGCCTTTTACGAAGGTTCGCCGGGAAGTATTTGATTGCATGCCGTTTGAAGTCCGTCAGTCGATTTGCAGCGAGCACAGGGTTGTCCGTGTGCAGGGTTGAAAGAAAGATGACACAGGCGGCAGCGGTGAGTGATTACATTTCAGTCAGCTTGAGTGAGGCGCTTATCCATCGGCGTGATCGGGCTTTTGTGGCGAGGGAGCTTGCTCCCGCCGGGTTGCGAAGCAGCCCTAAAAAGCTGGGTACAACACATCTGGCGGGTCAAGATGGCAGGTCTGGAGGGCCGCTACGCGCCCCAGCGGGAGCAAGCTCCCTCGCCACGGTGGGCCGCGTCCGGTTCTGGGGCGTGGCACAGGTCAGAATGATCTTTTGCAACGACGGGTTATTCTGTAGCCTTGCCGGCTTCACGCTATACCGTGCCTGATTGATACCCACTTTCCCGGCGGTACCCGAGTGGTCCGGAGCCGGGTGTATACTCGACTTTCGCGCAAAACGCGCCTGCAGGTCTTGCGAACATGACGCAAATTTCCGAACGCCTTCTGGTTCAGGCCCATCTCGACGCCAAGCAGCCCAAGCCGCTGACCGCCGAGCAAGAGGCCTGGTACCGCGCCGCCATCGCCGCCGAGCTCAAGGCTCAGGATGCGGTGCTGGTCGCGCACTTCTACTGCGACCCGATCATCCAGGCCCTGGCCGAAGAGACCGGGGGCTGTGTGTCCGACTCCTTGGAAATGGCCCGCTTCGGCAACGCTCATCCGGCCAAGACCGTGGTGGTGGCCGGGGTCAAGTTCATGGGCGAAACCGCCAAGATCCTCAACCCCGAAAAACGCGTGTTGATGCCGACCCTGGAGGCCACGTGCTCCCTGGACCTGGGGTGCCCGGTGGACGAGTTCTCGGCGTTCTGCGATCAGCATCCGGAGCGTACCGTGGTGGTGTACGCCAACACGTCGGCGGCGGTCAAAGCCAGGGCCGACTGGGTGGTGACGTCCAGTTGTGCGCTGGAAATCGTCGAGAGCCTGATGGACAACGGCGAGACGATCATCTGGGGGCCGGACAAGCACCTGGGGACTTATATCCAGCGCAAGACTGGTGCCGACATGCTGCTCTGGGACGGCGCCTGTATTGTCCACGAGGAGTTCAAGTCCAAGCAGTTGGAGGACATGAAAGCGCTGTACCCGGACGCCGCCATTCTGGTGCATCCCGAGTCGCCAACTTCGGTGATTGAACTGGCCGACGCCGTCGGCTCCACCAGTCAGTTGATTGCCGCGGCCCAAAGCCTGCCGAACAAAACGCTGATCGTCGCGACCGACCGTGGCATTTTCTACAAGATGCAGCAGTTGTGCCCCGACAAGGTCTTCATCGAAGCCCCCACGGCCGGCAACGGCGCGGCGTGCCGCAGTTGCGCGCACTGCCCGTGGATGGCGATGAACACCCTGGAGCGTACGCTCAAGAGCCTGCAGGAAGGCTCCAACGAGATCTTCGTCGACCCGGCGCTGATCCCTCAGGCCATTCGTCCGCTCAAGCGCATGTTGGACTTCACCCAAGCGGCGCGGATGAAGCTGGCGGGCAATGCTTGAGGGCAGCTTCAAGTTGCAAGCTACAAGCTTCAAGTTCAAAGCTTGTAGCTTGTAGCTTGTAGCTTGTAGCTTGTAGCTTGTAGCTTATTTCTTTTTCTTAGGAACCCGCACCAACTGGGTATCCGAGTAGACGTCATGCCAGGTGCGTTTGCGCTTGTCGAACAGCGACCAGATAAAACCCAGCCCCACCAGCAGCAATGAGGCGATCGACACCACAAATCGCAACAGTGCCTGCCACAGGCTGATGGCCGTGCCATCGGCGTTCTGCACGCGGATGCACCACACCTGCATGCCCAGGGTCTGGCCGTTGTGGGTCCAGAACTTGGCGAAGAAACCGAACAGCACGAACAGCAGCACGGTAGACAGCAGGGGATCGCCGTCCAGGGCGCCGGCATCGGTGAGGGCACGCATTTTTTCTTCGCCGATGATCGCCATCTGAATCATCTTGTAGACGCCACCGGTGACGATCAGCAGCGCTGTGCACAGCAAAAAGTCATAAAACATCGCCGCCAGGCGACGGCCCAGGCCGGCGGGGGGAAAGTCGCCCTGGGGCGTGAGCAGGTGTTTCGGCATGACGGCCTCGGCTGAAAAAAGAAGCCATTTTACGGATTTACGCCCATAAAAAAGCCCCTGATATCAATCAGGGGCTTTTTAGTGCTCGAAAAGCTTAGCTTTCGGCTTGAACCTCGTCAGCCTGCATGCCTTTCTGGCCTTGCACGGCAACGAAGGTGACCTTCTGGCCTTCTTTCAGGCTTTTGAAGCCGGAGCCCTGAATGGCGCGGAAATGTACGAACAGATCCGGTCCGCTCTCAGGAGTGATAAAACCAAAACCCTTTTCGTCGTTGAACCACTTGACGGTACCGCTCTGACGCTGAGACATTTTCTTATTTCCTTGACGCTAAATTAATGACAGCCTCTTCCATATGAAAGAGTACTGGGGCTGGGTTGCAGGAAAGTAAGAGACGTCGAACGGGATGTAGCGAACTTCATAAGCTACTGCCCAGGTCACGATTCCAAGCGACCCATGCAAACACAGTGATCAAACTCTACGCCAACCAGTAACAAAAAAACAACCCCCTCTGAAGAGCCCGTATTTGCTCGCTATTCTCGCATTTGCAAGGGCTGCGGGGCGGGGCTTATTCGATAGACTAGTTCAATTTCTTTGAATCGTTTAGGTGCAGTTTCAATATCGAGTAGATGCACCTTTTTATGGCGGTTGCGTTACACATTAGTGCACGTATAACGCAATCGCGTTACGTATAGAAACAGTCAATCAGCCCCGGTAGTAGCGTTGTGGCACAAATGGCATTTTGCTTACAAGCAAAGGCACCTTTTTCCCACGCACCATGGCCCAAACTGGCGTGTCCAGTGCGACATAGGCACTGTCCAGATAACCCATCGCCAATGGTCCGCCCAACGAGGGGCCGAAACCGCCACTGCAAACCGTGCCGATGATCTCGCCTGCCTCGTTAACGACCTCAGCGCCTTCGCGCACGGGTGTGCGTTCCTGGGGCAGCAAGCCAACACGTTTGCGCTTCACGCCGCCCTGTTGCTGGGCAAACACCGTTTCAGCTCCAGGGAAACCGCCGGCGCGGGCGCCATCGGCGCGGCGGACCTTGGAGATCGCCCACAGCAGGCTGGCTTCGATCGGGGTGGTTTCCGTGTTCATGTCGTGGCCGTAAAGGCACAGGCCGGCTTCCAGGCGCAGAGAGTCGCGGGCGCCAAGGCCGATGGCGGCCACTTCCGGTTCGGCCAGCAGCGCGCGAGCCAGTTTCTCGGCATCGGCGGCGGGTACGGAGATTTCAAAACCGTCTTCACCGGTGTAGCCCGAACGGCTGACAAAGCAGTCCATGCCCAGCAGCGTGACGCGCTGGAACTGCATGAAGGTCATCTTCGCCACCTCTGGCGCCAGGCGCGCAAGCACAGTGATGGCGGCTGGGCCTTGCAGGGCGAGCAGGGCGCGGGCTTCGAACAGCGGCTCAATGTTGCACTGATCGCCGATATGGGCGCGCAGGTGGGCCAGATCCTGGTCCTTGCAGGCCGCGTTGACCACCAGGAACAGCTCGTTGTTGCCCAGGTTGGCGACCATCAGGTCGTCGAGGATGCCGCCGTTTTCGTTGGTGAACATCGCATAGCGCTGCATGCCCACCGGCAGGTCGATGATGTCCACCGGCACCAGGGTTTCCAGTGCTTTGGCGGCGTCGGCGCCGCTCAAACGGATCTGGCCCATGTGGGACACGTCGAACAAACCGGCCTGATCGCGGGTGTGCTGGTGCTCTTTCATCACGCCCAATGGGTATTGCACCGGCATGTCATAGCCGGCGAACGGCACCATGCGGGCGCCGAGTTCGAGGTGCAGGGCGTGCAATGGGGTCTTTAGCAGTTGTTCGGTGGACATATCAGCTCCTGGGAAAAATGTAGAAGTAAGGCAGGCGCATCAACATTCGATGATGTTGACCGCCAGACCGCCGCGGGCGGTTTCCTTGTATTTGCTTTTCATGTCGGCGCCGGTCTGGCGCATGGTACGGATGACTTTGTCGAGGGAAACAAAGTGATGCCCGTCGCCGCGCATGGCCATGCGCACCGCATTGATGGCTTTCACCGAGCCCATGGCATTGCGCTCGATGCATGGCACCTGCACCAGGCCGCCGATGGGGTCGCAGGTCAGGCCGAGGTTGTGTTCCATGCCGATCTCGGCGGCGTTTTCCACTTGCTGCACGGTACCGCCGAGCACTTCGCACAGGGCGCCGGCGGCCATGGAACAGGCCACGCCGACTTCACCTTGGCAACCCACCTCGGCGCCGGAGATGGAGGCGTTTTCCTTGTACAGGATGCCGATGGCGGCGGCGGTCAGCAGGAATCGCACGACGCCGTCTTCATTGGCCCCAGGGATGAAACGCATGTAGTAATGCAGCACGGCCGGGACGATTCCCGCCGCACCGTTCGTTGGAGCGGTGACGACGCGGCCGCCGTAGGCGTTTTCTTCGTTGACCGCCAGGGCATACAGGTTGACCCAGTCCAGCACCGACAATGGATCGCGCAGGGCGGCTTCGGGGTTCTTGCACAACTGGCGGTGCAGCGCTGCGGCCCGGCGCTTGACCTTCAGTCCGCCCGGCAGGATGCCTTCGTTGCGACAGCCGGCGGCCACGCAATCCTGCATCACTTGCCAGATCTTCAGCAGGCCGGCGCGGGTTTCGGCTTCGGGGCGCCAGGCGCTTTCGTTGGTCAGCATAACCTGACTGATGGACAAGCCGTAGGTGGTGCAGTGGCCGAGCAGGTCCTTGGCACTTTTGAACGGGAAGGTCAGGGGGGTGGCATCTTCGACGATACGGTCGGCGCCAGCGGCGCTTTCGTCGACGACAAAACCACCGCCCACCGAGTAATACTCGCGGCTGCGCACCTGCAGGCCCGCCGCGTCGAAGGCGCGGAAAATCATGCCGTTGGGGTGAAAGGGCAGCGGCTTGCGAATCATCGCCAGGTGCAGTTTTTCGTTGAATTCAATGCAATGTTCACCGAGCAGGTTCAGGCGCCCGTTGCTGCGAATCTCTCGCAAGCGGGCGTCGACCGTTTCAGTGTCCACGGTATCCGGGTGTTCGCCTTCCAGGCCCAGCAGCACGGCCTTGTCACTGCCGTGGCCTTTGCCGGTGGCGCCGAGTGAGCCGTAGAGCTCGACCTTGACGCTGGTGATGGCGTTGAGCAGGTCATCACGACGCAGCCCTTCGACGAAACGGGCAGCGGCACGCATCGGGCCGACCGTATGGGAACTGGAGGGGCCGATGCCGATTTTGAACAGGTCGAACACGCTTAACGACATGGTGTTTCTCCGGTTTCTTTTTATGAGGATCGACGATTATGAGCTTGGCGTAGATCCAATGTGGGAGCGGGCTTGCTCGCGAAGGCGGAGTGTCAGTCGACATCTACTTGGCTGACACACCGCCTTCGCGAGCAAGCCCGCTCCCACAAGGGGATATGCGGTGTTGTGGAGGGGGAGGGCGAACCCGCCCCCTCCACAGGTCAAGCGTAGCTTTCGATCGACGGGCAGGCGCAGACCAGGTTGCGGTCGCCGAATACGTTGTCGACCCGGCCCACCGGCGGCCAGTACTTGCCATCGATCAACGACGCCACCGGGTAGACCGCCTGTTCGCGGCTGTAGGGATGAGTCCACTCACCCACGATTTCCGCGGCGGTGTGGGGGGCGTTTTTCAGTGGGTTGTCGTCTTTGTCCAGGCTGCCGTTTTCCACCGCACGGATTTCTTCGCGGATGCAGATCATAGCGTCGCAGAAGCGGTCCAGTTCTTCCTTGGATTCGCTTTCGGTCGGCTCGATCATCAGCGTACCGGCCACCGGGAACGACATGGTCGGCGCGTGGAAGCCGAAGTCGATCAGGCGCTTGGCCACGTCATCGACGCTGATGCCGCTGCTGTCCTTGAGCGGACGCAGGTCGAGGATACATTCGTGGGCCACCAGGCCGTTGCTGCCGGAGTAGAGCACCGGGTAGTGTTCTTCCAGACGGCGGGCGATGTAGTTGGCGTTGAGGATCGCCAGTTGCGAGGCACGCTTGAGGCCAGCGCCACCCATCATGCGGATGTACATCCAGGTGATCGGCAGGATGCTCGCGCTGCCGAACGGCGCCGCGCACACCGCGCCTTCCTTGCGTTCCATGTTGGCATGGCCTGGCAGGAACGGCGCCAGATGGGACTTGACGCCGATCGGGCCGACACCCGGGCCGCCACCGCCGTGAGGAATGCAGAAGGTCTTGTGCAGGTTCAGGTGCGACACGTCGCCGCCAAACTTGCCCGGCGCACAGAGGCCGACCATGGCGTTCATGTTGGCGCCGTCGATGTACACCTGGCCGCCGTTGTCATGAATGATGCCGCAGATTTCGCGGATGCCTTCTTCGAACACACCGTGGGTGGACGGGTAGGTGATCATCAGCGCCGCCAGGTGTTCGCGGTGCTCGGTGGCCTTGGCCCGCAGGTCTTCGATGTCGACGTTGCCGCGCGCATCGCAGGCGGTCACGACCACACGCATGCCGGCCATGTTGGCGGTGGCCGGGTTGGTGCCGTGGGCCGACGATGGGATCAGACAGATATCGCGACGGTCTTCGCCACGGCTCTGGTGATAGGCGCGGATGGCCAGCAGACCGGCGTATTCGCCCTGGGAACCGGCGTTGGGTTGCAGCGACACCGCGTCGTAACCGGTGGCGGCGCAGAGCATGGCTTCCAGTTCGTCGGTCAGTTGTTGGTAGCCGGCGCTCTGTTCGGCGGGGGCGAACGGGTGCAGGGCGCCGAACTCGGCCCAGGTCACCGGGATCATTTCGCTGGCGGCGTTGAGCTTCATGGTGCAGGAACCCAGCGGGATCATGGTGCGATCCAGGGCCAGGTCCTTGTCGGCAAGCTTGCGCAGGTAGCGCATCAGCTCGGTTTCGGAGTGATAGCGGTTGAACACCGGGTGGCTGAGGATCGCCGATTGGCGCACCAGTTCGGCCGGGATACGGCTTTGCACGGTGGCAGCCAGGGCGGCGAAGTCCGGCAGGGCCTTGCCGTCGGCCAACAGGCTCCACAGCGTTTCGACGTCTGCCTGGCAGGTGGTTTCGTCCAGGGACAGGCCCAGGCGTTCAGCGTCCACCACGCGCAAGTTGATGCGCTGGGCGCGAGCCTTGTCATGCACGGCAGCGGTTTGCGCGCCGGTGTGCAGGGTCAGGGTGTCGAAAAAGCTGTCCTGCTCGACAGCCAGGCCCAACGCGCCCAGGCCCTTGGCGAGGATCGCGGTGAGGTGGTGGATGCGGTTGGCGATTTGCGTCAGGCCTTTAGGGCCGTGATACACGGCGTACATGCTGGCGATGTTGGCCAGCAAGACCTGGGCGGTGCAGATGTTGCTCGTGGCTTTCTCGCGACGGATGTGTTGTTCGCGGGTCTGCATCGCCAGGCGCAAGGCTGGCTTGCCGAAACGGTCCACGGAAACACCCACAAGGCGGCCAGGCATATCGCGCTTGAAGGCATCCTTGGTGGAGAAATACGCCGCGTGCGGGCCGCCAAAGCCCAATGGCACGCCGAAGCGCTGGGCGCTGCCGATGGCCACGTCGGCGCCGAACTCACCCGGTGCCGACAGCAGGGTCAGGGCCAGCAGGTCGGCGGCCACGGCGACCAGGGCGTTGGCGGCATGGAAGCGTTCGGTCAGTTCACGGTAATCGAACAGGTCACCGTTGCTGGCTGGGTATTGCAACAGCGCGCCGAAGAAACTGCCGACATCGGTCAGTTCGCGTTCGTCGCCCACGACCACGTCGATGCCCAAGGGCTCGGCACGGGTGCGCAGCACATCGAGGGTTTGCGGGTGGCAGTGGCGGGAAGCGAAGAAGGCATTGCTGCTCTTGTTCTTGCTCAGGCGCTTGCAGAAGGTCATGGCCTCGGCGGCGGCGGTGGCTTCGTCCAGCAAGGATGCGTTGGCGATCGGCAGACCGGTGAGGTCGCTGATCAAGGTCTGGAAATTCAGCAGTGCTTCGAGACGGCCCTGGGAAATTTCCGGCTGGTAAGGGGTGTAGGCGGTGTACCAGGCCGGGTTTTCCAGCAGGTTGCGCAGAATCGGCGCTGGCGTGTGGCAGTTGTAGTAGCCCTGGCCGATGTAGGTCTTGAACAGTTGGTTCTTGCCGGCGATGGCCTTGATCGAGGCCAGTGCGTCGGCTTCACTCTGGCCGTCGCCCATGTCCAGCACGCTGGTGCCCTTGATGCTTTCCGGAATGACGCTGGCGCTCAACGCTTCCAGGGAGTCGTAGCCCAGGCGCTCGAGCATGGCTTGCTCGTCGCTGGCGCGCGGGCCAATGTGACGGGCGATGAATTCGTTGGCGGTGCCGAGATTAACGGTCATGTTGCGCTCCTCAGGCTTCGGCGTTGGCTTTGATCAGGCGGTCGTAGGCGTCCTGATTCAGCAGTTGGCCAACTTGGCTGGCGTCGGCGGGCTTGAATCGGAAAAACCAGCCTGCGCCCAGCGGATCTTCGTTGACCAGTTCCGGATTGCTTTCCAGGGCCGGGTTCACTTCCAGCACGTCTCCGTCCAGGGGCATGTACACACCGCTGGCGGCTTTTACCGATTCCACGGTCGAGGCTTCGTCACCCTTGGCGTAGCTTTGCAGTTCCGGTAACTGAACATAGACCACATCGCCCAAGGCGTTCTGGGCAAACGCGGTAATACCGACGGTAACGCTGCCGTCGGCTTCGGTGCGCAGCCATTCGTGATCTTCAGTGAAACGCAACTCGCTCATGGAAACTCCTGGGGCCAGATTCGTCTGGTGGACGCGAAGAAAGGCACGGGGCTTGGCCCGGCCGAATGGTTATATCCTTAGCAAGAATGCGGCCAATACAGAAAAGTAGTTATATATCAATGAATTGGCTGGTTTTGACGCAGCATGGTTGATTCTGTGTGTAGCGAAATCGCTACAGATCCACGCCCGGATAAAATCGTAGTGGGATCAAAGCCTTGCACAGCGCTGCCTGGCGACCGCTGTAGCGATATCATTCCACTGTAGCGCTTTCAGTACAGATGGAGGTCGTTTTTGAGGCGTTTTTGAATACGACACTGAACCCTGTGGGAGCGGGCTTGCTCGCGAAAGCGGTGTGTCAATCGACATCTGCTTTGCTGACACTCCGTCTTCGCGAGCAAGCCCGCTCCCACAGGAGACCGAGTAAGGCTACGGCTTGCCGGAAATCCCGTATTTGCGCAACCGATGGGCAATGGCGGTGTGGGAGGTTTGCAGGCGGCTGGCGAGCTGGCGGGTGGAGGGGTAGTTGACGTAGAGACTTTCGAGCAGGTGCTTTTCGAAGGCTTCCACGGCTTGCTCAAGGCTCTCGACTTCCACGTCACCCTGGCGCGCCACGGAAGTGCCGGCAATGTCCAGGTCGCCAATGTCCACCAGGCTGCTCTCGCAAATGGCCGCGGCGCGGAAAATCACGTTCTGCAATTGCCGCACATTGCCTGGCCAGCGGTTGCCCAGCAGTGCCGGGTAGGTGCCGGGGGCCAGGCGGCAGACCGGGCGCTGGATCTGCGCGCACGCCTGCTGCATGAAATAGCGCGCCAGCAGCAAGATGTCCTGGCCGCGTTCACGCAGCGGCGGCACTTCGACGTTGAGCACGTTCAGGCGATAGAACAGGTCTTCGCGGAACGACCCTTCGCTGACCATTTTTTCCAGGTTGCGGTGGGTCGCGCTGAGAATGCGCACGTTGACCTTGATTTCCCGGTCGCCGCCGACCCGACGGAAGCTGCCATCGTTCAAGAACCGCAGCAGTTTGGCTTGCAGGTAAGGCGACATCTCGCCGATTTCATCGAGAAATACCGTGCCCTGGTTCGCCAGTTCCATCAGCCCTGGCTTGCCACCCCGCTGCGCCCCGGTGAAGGCGCCCGGTGCGTAGCCGAACAGCTCGCTTTCGGCCAGGTTTTCCGGCAACGCGGCGCAGTTCAAAGCCAGGAACGGCGCGCCGTGACGGGCGCTGATAGCGTGGCAGGCCCGGGCCACCAGCTCTTTGCCGGTGCCGGTTTCGCCCTGGATCAGTAAAGGCGCATCCAGCGCCGCCACCCGCTGGGCCCGGGCCTTGAGGGTGCGGATCGCCGGGGATTCGCCGAGCAACGCGTCAAACCCTTCGGCGTGGTCGTGGTGCAGCGCCGACAGGCGTTCGCCGATGCGGTTTGGCTGATAGAGGGTCAGCAACGCACCGGCGTTCGTGATGGGCGTGGCGTCCAGCAGCAAAGTCTGGCCGTTGAGGGTGATTTCCCGCAGCGGCAGGCGGAAAGCATTCTCCAGCAGCGCCCCCAACAGGGCCTCGTCCCCGAACAGTTCGGCAACGCTTTCTCCGGCTGGTTCACGCCCGTACAGGGCGATCAGCGCCGGGTTGGCCAGCAACACGTGGCCGGCGCTGTCCAGAGCCAGTACCGGGTCCGTCATGGCCGCGAGCAGGGCGTCGAGCTGCAAGTGCCGACGCTGGCCTGGCAGGATGTCCACCACGGTGACGGCCTGCACGCCCCGCACGCTGAACAGCGCCTCACGTAATTCGTCCAGCACCTGCGGGCTGAGGGTCGGGGCGTCGATGTAGACGTTGGGCGGCACCATCTCCACCGCATCCAGATTGAGATTGCGCCCACCCAGCAAAGCCAGGACTTCCTGAGTAATGCCGACGCGGTCGATGAAACTGACGTGGATACGCATGGGGCGGTTTTGGGTTCTGGAATACGGAGGGTGGCCAGTATGCCTTGGGGCGGGCTATTGGTGAAATCCTGGTGCAGTACTTGAGACCCGCGGTGACCCCCTGTGGGAGCGGGCTTGCTCGCGAAAGCGGTGTATCAGTCGACATCGAGTTGGCTGACACTACGCCTGCGCGAGCAAGCCCGCTCCCACAGGAGATCGGCGGTGAGGCGGAGATCGTTTACAACCCAATATCCCACTCCGGCGTCTCGGGGAATTTGAGCACCAAAAAATCCAGCAGGCTGCGCAGCGCCGAGGGCATGTGCTTGCGTGATGCATACACCGCGTACATGTTCATTTTCCGGGGTTCGGCGTGGGGCAGCAGGCGGATCAGCTCGCCGTTCTGGATGTGCGTGCCCGCCTGGTAGCTGGGCAGCATCGCTACGCCGGCCCCCGCCATGGTCGCTCGCAACAGGGTGCTGGCCTCGTTGACGCTGATGTTGCCCTGCACCGGCACCGAGACCTGCTCGCCGTCCTGCTCGAAATGCCACAGGCTTTTTCCGACGTAGGAGTGGGTCAGGCAGTTGTGCCGGCTCAGGTCCTCGACCCGCTGTGGCGCCGGATGTTCCTGCAGGTAAGCGGGCGAGGCGCAGATCACCGAATGACAGACCGTCAAACGCCGGGCAATCAGGTTCGGGTCAAGGTCGTTGCTCATGCGGATTGCCAGGTCGATGCGTTCGTCCACCAGGTTCACGGTGCGATCGAGCATTTGCAGGTCGATGCTGACCCCCGGATAACGCCCGACGAACTCGGCCATGGCTGCCGCCAGTTGGGCCTGGCCGAAGGAGGTGCTGGCGCTGATGCGCAGCATGCCCCGGGGCGCGTCGTCCGGCGTACTGACGGCGGCCTGCATGTCGCCGGACAGCTCCAGCATCTGCCGACAGCGCGGCAGGATTTCCAAGCCCGCAGCCGTCAGGCTCAACTTGCGGGTGGTGCGGTGCATCAACCGGGCTCCGACCCAGTCTTCCAGTTCCGCCAGATACCGTGACACCACCGGTCGCGACAGCTCCAGGTGTTCGGCCGCCGCCGACTGGCTGCCCAGCTCTGTCACCGTGACGAACACCCGCATTGCTTGTAGACGATCCATGATTTGCCCGATTTTAGAAACAAACTATGTGTGATCATCGCATTTTTTGAAACGATTGAGGCCAGTAAGCTCCGTCTCATTCCCTCTCGGGCATTTACACAACGGAGCACCCCATGACCGGATTTACCTCACTCAAGCGCCTGTTGCTGGCGACCGTCACGATGGCTTTTGCAGCCCACACCTGGGCCGCCGACCTCACGCTGGATGTCTACAATCCTGGCGCGTCGGCGATTTTTCCGGTGACCTCGGTATTGGTCAGTGGGGAAAAAGAGGCGATTCTGGTGGACGCCCAGTTTGGTAAGTCTCAGGCCGAACAACTGGTGCAGAAAATCCGCGCCAGCGGCAAGCAATTGACCACGATTTACATCAGCCACGGCGATCCCGACTACTATTTTGGTCTGGAGAGCCTGACCGCCGCGTTCCCGGACGCCAAGGTGCTGGCCTCTGCGCCGACCGTCGAACACATCAAGCACACCCTGGACGGCAAGTTGAAATATTGGGGGCCGATCCTCAAGGCTGATGCGCCGAGCAAAGCGATTGTGCCCCAGGTACTCAAGGGCGACAGCCTGACCCTGGAGGGCAAACGCTTGCAGATCATCGGCCTTGATGGCCCGCAACCGGACCGCAGCTTCGTCTGGATCCCGTCGATCAAGGCGGTGGTCGGCGGCGTCGTGGTGGCTGAGAACATTCACGTTTGGATGGCCGACACGCAGACGCCGCAGTCCCACAAGGATTGGCTGGCGACGCTGAAGGGCATTGAAAAACTGCAACCGAACACCGTGGTTCCCGGCCATTACCTGGGTGAAAGCGCCCGGTCCCTGGCGCCGGTGAAATTCACCGCCGACTACATCAAGGCCTTCGACGAGGAAACCGCCAAAGCCAAGGATTCCGCTGCCCTGATCGCCGCCATGAAGCAGCGCTACCCCGATCTGGGGGAAGACAGCTCCCTGGCGCTCAGTGCCAAGGTGGCCAAGGGTGAGATGAAGTGGTGATTCGGTTGTAGCGCCCCATCAGCCTGTCTTTCAAACATCGCTAACCAACGGAGAACATCATGAGCAAAATCGCAATCATCGGCGCCACCGGTCGGGCCGGCAGCCAGTTGTTGGAAGAAGCCTTGCGTCGCGGTCACAGCGTGACGGCCATTGCCCGTAACACCGCAAAAATCGGCGAGCGGGCCGGTGTGGTCAGCCAGCAGTTGGATGTATTGGACAGCGAGGCGTTGACCGCAGCGGTAGCCGGTCATGACGCGGTGATCTGCGCCGCCCATTTCGCCACCGTGCCGGCCGACAAAGTGATCGCCCCCGTCAAGGCGGCCGGCGTCAAGCGCTTGCTGGTGGTGGGCGGGGCCGGTTCGTTGCTGCTGCCGGACAATAGCCGTGTGATCGACAGCGAAGGCTTCCCTGAGGAATACCTCGCCGAAGCCAGCGCCGGCGCATTGTTCCTGGACGTGCTGCTCAAGGAGCAGGACCTGGACTGGACCTTCCTCTCGCCTTCGGCGGAGTTCGTCGAGACCGAGCGCACCGGGCAGTTCCGTATCGGCAAGGATCACCTGCTGTTCGATGCCACCGGGCGCAGTTGGATCAGCTTTGCCGATTACGCCATTGCAATGATCGATGAAGTGGAGGCCCCGCAGTTTTCGCGGCAGCGCTTTACCGTCGGTTATTGATCTTGCACAACCTGCACGAACTTTCTGACCTGCGCGAACTGTAGGAGCTGCCGAGTGCAACGAGGCTGCGATCTTGCCCCTGGCAATTGAGTCGCGAGCGAACGATCAAGGTCAAGATCAAAAGATCGTCCGAACGCGGCCCGAGCCTTCGGCAGCTCCTACGGGGGTCAGCTGTGGAGTCTCATCCACACGCTGACCAGCACCGTCGCCGCCATCAGCCACGCCACCGCTGCCACGGCCAGCGAAGCCTCAAGGCGCATCCGGTCGACCATCACATACAGTGTGGCCAGGTACACGAAGTAGGGGATGATCGACCACATGCCGAACACGATGGTGGTTTTCAGATCGTCCACCGAACGGCCCTTGCCAACAATGTAGTGGGCGATCAGGGCGAAGGTGGGAAACAGTGGCACCAGCCCGGCGATGTAATAGTTCTTGGTCTTGGCGAGCATCGCCAGGATGACCACCACGGAGGCACCGAGCGCTGCTTTGAAAATCAGGTCCACAGGTCTACTGCCCCAGGTTAATGGCTCAGGCCATATTTTTTGACTTTGTCGAACAGCGTGGTTTTGGCCATGCCCAGCTCCTGGCTGGCCTGGGTCAGGTTGCCACCGCTGCGTTGCAGGGCGTCCACCAGCAGGTTGCGTTCGAAGGCTTCTACTGCTTCGGCGAAGGCCAGGCCCTGGCTGGCGCCGCTGGCCCCCGACTTCTTGAAGGCCGGCAGGCCCAGTGCATAGCGTTCGGCAACGTTGCGCAGTTCCCGCACGTTGCCCGGCCAGTCGTGGCTCATCAGGTTGGACAGCGTCTGGTTATCCAGCTCCGGCACGGTGCGGTCGAAGCGCAGGGACGACTGCTGAAGAAAATGTTCGAACAGTTGCAGAATGTCTTCGCGGCGCTCGCGCAGTGGCGGCAGTTCCAGGGTTACCACGTTGAGGCGGTAATACAAGTCGCTGCGAAACTGCCCGGCCCGGCCCAGTTCGTCCAGATCGGACTTGGTGGCGGCGATGACCCGGCAATCCACCGCCACGCTCTGGTTTGATCCCAGGCGCTCGAGGGTGCGTTCCTGCAACACCCGCAGCAACTTGATCTGCAAGGGCAGGGGCATGCTTTCCACTTCATCGAGAAACAGGGTGCCGCCATCGGCGTGCTCGATCTTGCCGATCCGGCGTTTGCCGGCACCGGTAAAGGCATTGGCTTCATGGCCGAAAATCTCGCTTTCGAAGAGGTTTTCCGGCAGGCCGCCGCAGTTGAGCGCGACGAATTGTTTGCTGTGGCGTCGACTGAAGTCGTGCAGGCAGCGAGCGACCAGTTCCTTGCCAGTGCCGGTTTCACCTTCGATCAGTACGTTGGCCGAGGTGTCGGCCACGTTGGCGATCAGCTCGCGAAGGTGCTGCATGGCCGGTGAGCGGCCGATGATCCGGCCTTCCAGGGAGTCGCGTTCGGCCAGTTGCCGGCGCAGCGATGAAACCTCCCGGGCCAGGCTGCGTTGCTCCAGGGCACGGCGGGCGACGTCCACCAGGCGTTCAGGGGAGAAGGGTTTCTCCATGAAGTCATAGGCGCCTTTTTGCATGGCCCCCACGGCCATGGAGATATCGCCGTGGCCAGTGATCAGCACCACCGGCAGGCTGCGGTCCCGGGCCTTGAGGCGGGTCAGCAGCTCCAGGCCATCGATACCCGGCAGGCGAATGTCGCTGATGACGATGCCGGCAAAGTCATCGCCGACCCGCTCCAGAGCCTCTTCGGCGCTGCCTACACCGATGCAGGGAATGTCTTCCAGGGTCAGGGCCTGCTGGCAACCCAGCAGGACATGCGGGTCGTCTTCGACGATCAGTACGCTCAGGTCGTTATTCATGGCTGCTCGGCAGGTTGAGGGCTTACCAACGGTAAACTGAGGATAAAAGTGGTTCCACCTTCGGTGGGGTGCTCGACGCCCAGATGGCCACCCGCGGCGGCGGCCAGGCTTGCCGAGAGGGTCAGGCCCAAGCCAAGGCCCTGTTCGCCGGGTTTGGTGGTAAAGAACGGTTCGAACAAATGCTTGCGCGCCTCGGGGTCGATGCCATGGCCGTTATCCCGTACCCGCAGGCGATATTTGCCATCCGAGGCAGTGCCTTCAAGCCCCAGCCGCGGCTCGGGTTGGCTCTGCATAGCGTCCAGGGCGTTGCCGATCAGGTTCACCAGGATTTGTTCAAGACGCGTCTGGTCGATCTGTACCTGCACGTCGTCGTAACCGGCATGCACCTGGATCTTCAGGCTTTCGAGGCGTCCACCCAGCAGTTGCAGCGCGGCTTCGACTGCCTTGCCAAGGCTGGCCCGGCCCTGATCGTCACCGCGTCGGGCAAAGGAACGCAGGCTGGCGGTGATCCGGCCCATGCGGTCGATCAGGTCGTTGATGGTCTTGAGGTTGGCGCTGGCGATATCCAGTTGACCCCGCTCCAGGAAGCGCACGGTGTTGCCGGACAAGGTGCGCAACGCGGCCAGCGGCTGGTTGAGTTCATGGGCGATGCTGGTGGACATCTGGCCGATGGCGGCGAGCTTACCGGCCTGCACCAGTTCGTCCTGGGCCCGGCGCAACGTCTCTTCGGCCTGCCGCCGTTCGCGGATCTGGCCCTTGAGCCGTTCATTGCTGGCCCGCAGGTCGGTGGTGCGTTCGGTAATCCGACGTTCGAGCTGATTGTTGGCTTCCTGCAAGGCTTCCCGGGCAGCGAGGCGAGTGGCGATGACCTTGCGCCGCTCGTTCCAGGCGATCAGCAGGAACGCCACCAGGGCGAAGGCCACGGCCACCAGGATGCCCTGGTTGATCGCCTGGCGACGCAGGTCTTCAAGGGGCGTCAGCAGGGTGAAATTCCAGGGCGTGTCGCTCAAGGGGCGGGTCTGTGACAGGTAGCTGATGGCCCGTTCGTCGGACACCAGTTCGGCGTTGGCCGGGAAGGTCAGTTTCTCCATGCCTTCGGCCAGTCGTTCGCGAGCCAGGGGAATCAGCTCATTCAACGGGAACCAGTAATACTGCAGGCTGCGAGCCAGGCGCTCCTTGGTTTCGTCGCTCAAAGGTCGCACGGACTTGAGCCGTCGCGCCGGATCGCTGGACAAAATGATGATGCCATTTTCGTCGCTGACGAAGGCTTCCAGGCGCGCGCGCTGCCAGCGCTCTTCCATGGCTTCCAGGCGCACTTTGACCACCGCCACGCCGATGATCTTGCCCTGCTGTTCCAGGCCATGGGCCAGGTAATAGCCAGGCTCGCCGCTGGTGCTGCCGATGCCATAGAAGCGCCCGGGCTGGCCGCGTACGGCGTTCTGGAAATAGGCGCGAAAGGACAGGTCTTCGCCCAGGTAACTGTCGACGTCGCGCCAGTTGCTGGTCGCCATGACCCGACCTGTGGTGTCCATCACGTAAATGGCCCGACTGCGGCTGCGCCGGTTCAGGCCTTCGAGGTATTCGTTGACGGTCTTGCGATGCTCGGGCGTGGGGTCGTCGAGCAGTTGCGAAACGCTGGATTCAAGCTCCAGCAGGCTGGGCAGGTAGGTGTACTTGCTGATCTCGCTCTCGACCGCACGGGCGTGCAGTTCCAACTGGCGCTCGCCGTTCTCGCCCAAACCACGAATGCCGTAGTGCTCACTGATCCAGAAACCGAGGTAACCCAGGCCGATCATCAGGGCAATGATCAGCGGCGGCAGGAACAGATGGCGAATCAGACGGGGTTTCACGGCAAGTGATGGCGGCGCGGCGCGATAGAGAGTGGGGTCGCATTTCATCACAGAAGCCTTGGGTCAACCACAACACAAATCTACAAACCAACACTGGATCCTTGTGGGAGCGAGCTTGCTCGCGATGACTGCTTACCGGCCGACAATAATGTTGACTGACAGTCTGCTATCGCGAGCAAGCTCGCTCCCACAGGATTGGAGCGGTGTTTTTAGTGCTGCAGGATTTTCTCAAGGAAATGCTGCGCACGTTCGGAGCGAGCGCTGATGTCGCCGAAGAACTCTTCCTTCTCGCAGTCTTCGATGATCTGGCCCTGGTCCATGAAGATCACCCGGTTCGCCACTTTGCGGGCGAAGCCCATTTCGTGGGTCACGCACATCATGGTCATGCCTTCGTGGGCCAGTTGCACCATCACGTCGAGCACTTCGTTGACCATTTCCGGGTCAAGGGCCGAGGTCGGTTCGTCGAACAGCATCACGATCGGGTCCATCGCCAGGGCACGGGCAATCGCCACACGCTGCTGCTGGCCGCCGGAGAGCTGGCCCGGGTGCTTGTGGGCATGGGCCGACAGACCGACCCGCTCAAGCAGTTGCAGCCCTTTCTGGGTGGCTTCTTCCTTGCTGCGCCCCAGCACCTTGATCTGCGCGATGGTCAGGTTTTCGGTGATGGTCAGGTGTGGAAACAGCTCGAAGTGCTGGAACACCATGCCGACGCGCGAGCGCAGTTTTGGCAGGTTGGTCTTCGGGTCGGCGATGGACGTGCCGTCGACCACGACGTCACCTTCCTGGAACGGCTCCAGGGCGTTCACGCACTTGATCAGCGTGGACTTGCCCGAACCCGAAGGGCCGCACACCACCACAACCTCCCCCTTGCTGACCTCGGTGCTGCAATTGGTCAGTACCTGGAAGTCCCCATACCACTTGTTGATGTTCTTGATAGAGATCATACGGCGAACCTTTTTTGCAGACGCTTGACCAGCAGCGAGGCGGCAAAGCTGATTGTGAAGTACACGAGACCTGCGACGATCAGGAACTCATGGGAGCGGCCGATGATGTCGCCATTGGCCCGCGAAGCATTGAGGAAATCCACCAGACCGACCGTGTAGACCAGCGAGGTGTCCTGAAACAGGATGATGCTTTGTTGCAACAGCAGCGGGGTCATCTTGCGAAACGCCTGGGGCAGGATGATCAGGCGCATGGTCTGGCCATAATTCATGCCCAGCGCCTGGGCAGCGCCCATCTGACCCTTGGGGATCGACTGCACGCCGGCCCGTACGATTTCGCAGAAGTACGCCGCTTCGAACATCATGAACGCCACGACGCAGGAGCCAAACGCACCGATCGGTGTGTCTTCGCCGGTGATCCAGCGCAGTACGAACGGCACCGCCAGGTAGAACCAGGTGATGACCAGCAGCAGCGGGATCGAACGGAAGTAGTTGACGTAGGCGCCAGCAATGCTGGAGATCAGTTTGTTATGGGACAGGCGCATCAGCGCCAGGATCGTCCCCAGGATGATCCCGCCGACGACGCCCAGGGCCATCAGCTTGAGCGTCATCACCATGCCGTTCCACAAACCGGGAATGGCCGGGATGATGCCAGTGAAGTCGAGTTCCATTATTTACCCCCCACGGAAATCAGGCCGGGCACCGCGACCTTCTTCTCGACCATGCGCATGAGCAGCATCAGGCTCATGTTCAGGGTGAAGTAGATCAGCGTCGCCAGGGTGAAGGCTTCGAACAGGTTGGCGGAGAACTCGGCAGTCTGTTTGGTCTGTGCGAGCAGTTCCATCAGGCCGATCAGCGAGGCCACGGAGGAGTTCTTGAAGACGTTCAGGAATTCCGAGGTCAGCGGCGGAATGATGATCCGGTAGGCCTGGGGCAGCAGCACGTTCCAGTAGATTTGCGGCAGCTTGAAACCCATGGCCCGGGCGGCGGCTTCCTGGCCGCGCGGCAGCGCCTGGATACCGGTGCGAACCTGTTCGCAGACCCGGGCAGCGGTGAACAGGCCCAGGCACACCACAACGCTCAAATAGGCCGAGGTCGTGGGGTTCAGGTCCTGTTTGTACCATTCCTGCAGGTCTGCTGGCAGCAGGTCGGGCACCAGGAAGTACCAGATAAACAGCTGAACCAGCAGCGGCACGTTGCGGAACAATTCCACGTAGCCAGTGGCGATACCCGACACCAGCCGGTTCGGCACGGTGCGCATCACGCCCAGAACCGACCCCAGCAGTAGGGCGATGATCCAGGCCGCGACGGCGATGGCGATGGTCCAGCCCAGGCCGGCCACGTACCAGTCGAGATAAATCTCGCTGCCGATGCCGGTGGACTTGAAGAACACGCCCCAGTCCCAGTTGTAATTCATTAGGGTCTCCCCTCAGATCGATCGATATGCAAATACCCGCCTGGGGAAGCTCCATTCCCACCTGACCCTTGAGGGGCAGGCACACACGATCGGCTCGACAGCCACCGGTTCGAGTGTTTCCAGATATGCCAGCAGGGAGTGACCATCCCCTGAAGGTGCAAAAGCACCTTCAGGGGACAAGGTTAGTCAGGAATCAGGATTTCTTTTCGTCGGCCGCTTTGTCGGTCGGTTCGGCGATCAGTTTCTTGAGCTCTTCGCTCATCGGGAAGTTCAGGTTCAGGCCTTTTGGCGGGATTGGCTGCATGAACCACTTTTCGTAGATCTTGTTGATTTCGCCAGAAGCGTAGGTGGCCTTGATGGCGTCATCGACCGCCTTTTTGAACGGCTCGTCACCCTTGCGCATCATGCAGCCGTAGATTTCGAAGGACTGCGGAGTACCGGTCACGGCCCAGTCGGCGGGTTTCTTGGCCTTGGCCATTTCACCAGCCAGCAAGGCGTCGTCCATCATGAAGGCAACGGCGCGGCCGCCTTCGAGCATGTTGAACGATTCGCCGTGGTCCTTGGCCGAGATCACGTTCATGCCCATTTGCTTGTCGGCGTTCATGGACTTGAGGATGCGCTCGGACGTGGTGCCGGCGGTGGTCACGACGTTCTTGCCCTTGAGGTCGTCGAAGTCCTTGTACTTGGAATCTTTCTTGGCCAGCAGCTTGGTGCCGATCTCGAAGATGCCCACGGAGAAATCAACCTGCTGTTGACGCTCGACGTTGTTGGTGGTGGAACCGCATTCCAGGTCCACGGTGCCGTTTTGCACCAGCGGGATACGGGTTTGCGAGGTCACCAGGTTGTACTTGACCTGCAGGTTCGGCACGTCCAGTTCTTTTTTCAGGGCTTCGACGACTTTCAATTGAATGTCGTGGGAGTAGCCGACCGGTTTGCCGGACGCGTCCGCGATGTAGGAAAACGGAATGGAAGCGTCGCGATGCCCGAGCGTGATGACGCCGGACTCTTTGATCTTTTTCAGCGTGCCGGTCAGTTCGGCAGCGAAAACCGGGGTGCTGATCAGAGCGGCAGCAATGGCTGCGCCCAGGAGATGGGGAACGATGCGCATCGATATTTCCTCGACATTGTTTTTCTTATTCAGCCGGTTCGTCGGCCCTGAGTGCTTCGAAGTACCTGACAGCTCCTGTGTGTTGGCATGCAGGCATTCGTCTCGAAGGAGTGTAGAGCATGAGTCGTGCCAGGCCAGTTGGCTCAGATTAACTGTTTGTTTTTAAACGTAATTAATGGTTTTTTTGATTTTTCCCACAGGCTGTTTATCCGGTTGGCCGAATTGACTGGCCGGTCGTGTTCGGAAAACCGAATGGCTTGAGCCTGCACCAATCCCCTGTGGGAGCGGGCTTGCTCGCGAAAGCGGTCTACCTGAGTCGACGATGTTGAATGTGCCGCCGCCTTCGCGAGCAAGCCCGCTCCCACAGGGTCTGTGGCGGAGTCCAGATAGCAAAAAGCCCCTGAATCGCTGGATTCAGGGGCTTCGGGTTTAGCCGTCGATCGGTTAGGCCGCTTCGATCTTGCGGCGATTGTGTTCGACCTCGTTGAGGTACTGCTGCAGCTTTTCCTGTTCCGCCGCAGTAGTGAACAAGCCCAGTTTGCTGCGGCGCCACAGGATGTCTTGGGTATCGATGGCCCATTCATCGCTGCACAGGTAGTCGACTTCCCGGGTGTAGAGGCCCGCACCGATGTGTTCGCCCATGTCACCGAGGTTGTGCACGCCTTCAAGCATGCGCCAGGTGCGGCTGCCATAGGTGGTGGCCCAGCGGCGGGCGAGGTCGGTCGGTACCCAGTCGAATTTGTCGCGGATCGCCGAGCACAGCGCTTGTGGGGTGGTCATGTTTTCGCCGCCGGGGAGGGTGGCGACGGCGGTCCAGCTCGGGCGCATCTGAGTGAAGTACGGGGCCAACTGCGTCATGGCCGATTCGGCCAGTTTGCGATACGTGGTCAGCTTGCCGCCGAACACCGACAGCAGCGGCGCTTCTTCGCTGCTGCCCGAAAGCGCCAGGGTGTAGTCCCGGGTGACGGCTGACGGGTTGTCGGATTCGTCGTTGCACAACGGACGAACGCCGGAATAGCTATGCAGGATATCGTCGCGGCTGATCTGCTTCTTGAAGTGAGCGTTGACCACTTTGAGCAAATAATCGGTTTCGCCCTCGGTGATCGCCACGTTGGCCGGGTCGCCGGTGTATTCGCGGTCGGTCGTGCCGATCAAGGTGAACCGGTTCAGATACGGAATGGTGAATACGATGCGCTGGTCTTCGTTCTGAAGAATGTGCGCATGCTCGCCTTCGTAGAGTTTCGGCACGATCAGATGGCTGCCTTGGATCAGGCGGATGCCGTAGGGCGACTCCAGCTTCAGGTCGTCGCGAATGAATTTGGCGACCCACGGGCCGGCCGCGTTGACCAGCGCCTTGGCGCGGATCGAAAACAGGCTGCCGTCGGCGCGTTCCAGATGCAAATGCCACAGGCCTTTGCTGCGGCGGGCATTAACGCAGCGGGTGCGCGTGTGGACATGGGCGCCTTTTTCCCGGGCCGCCATGGCGTTGAGCACCACCAGTCGCGCATCGTCGACCCAGCAGTCGGAGTATTCAAAGCCTTTGGTGATCTCGCTTTTCAGCGCGCTGTCGGCGCCGAATTTCAGGCTTTTGGAACCGGCAAGTTGCTCGCGCTTGCCCAGATGATCGTAGAGGAACAGGCCGGCGCGAATCATCCAGGCGGGGCGCAAGTGCGGGCGGTGGGGCAAGACGAAGCGCATCTGCTTGACGATGTGCGGCGCCTTGGTCAACAGCACTTCGCGCTCGGCCAGTGCTTCGCGTACCAGGCGGAATTCGTAGTGTTCGAGGTAACGCAGGCCGCCATGGATCAGCTTGCTGCTGGCCGAAGAGGTGTGGCTGGCCAGGTCGTCCTTTTCGCAAAGGAACACCGAAAGGCCGCGACCTGCTGCGTCTGCGGCAATCCCCACGCCGTTGATCCCACCGCCAATGACGGCGACGTCGTAAACCTCAGCGAGAGGGGGCGTAGGCAAGGTAGAAGTGGGCATCGGCTGGCCTCGGGTTCTTTTCGCAATATTTGAATTCGAACATTAATGTTCATTTGCGAAAATACTAGCCCATAAACTCAGCAACAGCCAGTCGTCTTCGATTGAAAATACTGATCAAAGGAAACTGAAAGGAAAATTTTCGAACACAAAAAAGATCGCAGCCTTCGGCAGCTCCTACAGGAATAGGCGTAGGAGCTGCCGAAGGCTGCGATCTCTTGAAGCTTGAAGCTTGAAGCTTGAAGCTTGAAGCTTGAAGCTTGAAGCTGCTGCCTACACCACTTCCAACCGAATCTTGTGCTGGGTCAGCAAGTGCGCCAGGGCCGGCACGGGTTGCTGATCGGTCACCAGGCAGTCGATCAGGCTGATGGGCCCCAGTCTGACCATGGCATTGCGCCCGAATTTGCTGGAGTCCGCGGCGAGCAGCACTTGCCGGGCGTTGGCGATGATCGCCTGGGAGACGCGCACTTCCTGGTAATCGAAATCCAGCAGGCTGCCGTCCTCGTCGATCCCGCTGATGCCCACCAAGGCGAAGTCGACCTTGAATTGGTTGATGAAGTCGACGCTGGCCTGCCCCACCACGCCTCCGTCGCGTCGCACATTTCCACCGGCGATCAGAACTTCGAAGTCGTCCTTGGCGCTGAGGATCGAGGCCACATGCAAGTTGTTGGTGATGACCTTTAGATGGTTGTGATTGAGCAGCGCCCGGGCGATGGATTCGGTGGTGGTGCCGATGTTGATGAACAGCGAGGCGTGATCAGGGATCTGGGCGGCAATGGCTTCGGCGATGCGTTGTTTCTCGTCGCGCATCTGATCGGCGCGCATGGCGTAGGCTGTGTTTTCAACGCTCGAATCATAGGCCGCGCCGCCGTGGTAGCGACGCAGCAGGTTCAACTCCGCCAATTGATTGATGTCGCGACGGATGGTTTGCGGGGTGACGACGAAGAGCTGCGCCATTTCCTCGATGCTGACGTAGCCGCGTTCGCGGACCAGCTCGAGGATTTGCTGCTGACGGGGAGGCAGATTCATGGGGCTTCCTTTGGGCTGCCATACAAAATTTGCCCATGATGCCGCAGGAATCCCCTCCCGACCAGTTTCACACCCTTGTCGTACTCAGCTTCGGCTTATTCAGCGTCTTCGTGAGGTTCCCAGTCGCGGGTGCGGCTGACCGCTTTCTGCCAGCCAGCGTAGAGTTTTTCCTTGGCCGGCTCGTCCAGTTGCGGTTCGAATTCGCGCTCGATCACCGCCTTGCCGCGCAGTTCATCCAGGCTGCCCCAGAAACCACACGCCAGGCCGGCCAGATACGCGGCGCCCAACGCCGTGGTTTCCCGCATTTTCGGGCGTTCGACACAGGTGCCCAGGATGTCCGCCTGAAACTGCATCAGAAAGTTGTTCGCGACCGCGCCGCCGTCCACGCGCAGGGCCTTGAGACGTTCGCCCGAGTCCTGTTGCATGGCATCGAGTACATCGCGGGTCTGGTAGGCAATCGACTCCAGGGCGGCACGAATGATGTGGTCGACCCGCACGCCGCGGGTCAGGCCGAACAGCGCGCCACGGGCATAGGGGTCCCAGTAGGGGGCGCCCAGGCCGGTGAAGGCGGGCACCAGGTACACGCCATTGCTGTCCTTGACCTTGTTGGCGAAGTATTCGGTGTCGAAGGCATCATTGATGATTTTCAACTCATCGCGCAGCCACTGCACGGTGGAGCCGCCGTTGAATACCGCGCCTTCCAGGGCGTAGGCCACTTCGCCGCGGGGGCCGCAGGCGATGGTGGTGAGCATGCCATGATTGGATTTGACGGCTTTGTCGCCGGTGTTCATCAGCAGGAAGCAGCCGGTGCCATAGGTGTTTTTCGCCTGGCCCGGCTCGACGCACATCTGGCCGAAGAGGGCGGCCTGCTGGTCGCCGGCGATGCCACCGATGGCGATACCGCTCTTGGTGTGGCCATAAATTTCCGAGGATGACTTCACTTGCGGCAACATTTCGCGAGGGATGTCGAGGATCTCGAGCATCTTCGCGTCCCATTCCAGCGAGTGAATATTGAAGAGCATGGTGCGCGAGGCGTTGGTGTAGTCGGTGACGTGGACCTTGCCGCCGGTAAATTTCCAGATCAGCCAGCTGTCCACGGTGCCGAACAACAGTTCACCGTTTCGCGCGCGTTCGCGGCTGCCTTCGACGTTGTCCAGGATCCACTTGAGCTTGGTGCCGGAGAAATACGGGTCGGTGACCAGGCCGGTGGTTTCGCTGATGTACGGTTCGTGGCCGTCACGCTTGAGTTGCTGGCAGATCTCGGTGCTGCGTCGGCACTGCCAGACAATGGCGTTATAGATCGGCCGGCCGGTGGTCTTGTCCCAGACCACGGTGGTTTCCCGTTGATTGGTGATGCCGATCGCGGCCACCTGGTCATGATGCAGGCCGGCCTGGGCCAGGGCTTCCACCATGACCGCGCTCTGGGTCGCGAAGATTTCCATCGGGTCGTGTTCGACCCAGCCGGGCTGGGGGTAGTGCTGGGCGAATTCGCGTTGGGCGGTGCAGACCACATTGGCATCACGGTCGAAGATGATCGCCCGCGAGCTGGTCGTACCCTGGTCGAGGGCAATGATGTAGTTCTTGTTCTGGATATCGGTCATGTCGATTGCCTTGGGACGTGAATAAGGGGTGAGGCTTGGCGCACGCTTGAGTGGGCAGAAGTGTGCGCCGATTGTTTCAGGAAGTTCTGGGCTTGCCGTCAATGGCCGGTTCTGCATCCTTTGTAACAGCCGTGGCGCTGGGCAGATGGCGGGCAATCAACCCGCGATAGGCGGCAGCGCCCAGGCATGCACCGACGATCGGTGCAAAAATCGGAACCAGGAAGTACGGGATGTCGCGTCCACCTGTGAGGGAAATTTCACCCCAACCGGTGAAGAAAGTCATCAGTTTAGGGCCGAAGTCCCGTGCCGGGTTCATCGCAAAGCCTGTCAATGGGCCCATCGAGCTGCCGATCACCGCGATCAGCAGGCCGATCAACAGCGGCGCCAGCGGGCCGCGAGGCAGGCCATTGTTGTCATCGGTCAGGGACATGATCACGCCCATCAGAATGGCGGTGATGATCACCTCCACCAGAAAGGCCTGGCCGGTGGACAGTGCCGGGTGTGGGTAAGTGGAAAACACCGAGGCCAGTTCAAGGCTGGCTTCGGTACCCCGAATCATGTGCCGGGACTGTTCGAAATCGAAGAATAGATTGCTGTATAGCGTGTAGACCAGTAGCGCGCCACAAAAGGCGCCAGCCACCTGGCAAATAATATAGAAGGGTAATTTACGCTTTTCAAAGTCGGTGAAAATACACAGGGCGATGCTGACGGCGGGGTTCAGGTGTGCGCCGGAAACGCCGGCGCTGAGGTAGATCGCCATGCTGACACCGACCCCCCAGATGAGACTGATTTCCCACAGGCCGAAACTCGCACCCGCGACCTTGAGCGCTGCAACGCAGCCGGTGCCGAAGAAGATCAGCAGGGCCGTGCCCAGGAATTCGGCCAGGCATTGGCTGGAAAGGGGTGGCGGTTGTAAAGCAATTGTCATTCAAACCTCGGTTTTTGTTGTTGTCTGGCGCGTCCGGTAAAGCCCGATCGCGCGTTCAGCGCCGAGGCAGGATCCTCATCCTGAACTCGGGGTGTTGGTTGAGACCTGCGTTTGTGTTTTCAGTTTCGAAAAAATATAGACAAGAAACGCTGGTGTCAAAGGTCGAAAGTGAACCGTCGGTCATATTTAAACTATTCGTGGCGTGAATGACTGTTTCGCCACCATGGTTTTGCCGGGTAAGCCACTGCGGCCCAGCGCCTTTTGGTCAGCGATGCCTTAGAATTCGGGCACTCTCTACGTCGATTCGCCTCAGGAGCGGTCATGACCCCTGCATTGGATTTGCTGAAAAAGGTGCGCGCCGAACATCGCATTCACAGTTATGAACACGATCCCAAGGCAGCCTCCTATGGTTTGGAAGCGGCAGAAAAGCTTGGACTGGATCCGGCGCAGGTCTTCAAGACGTTGTTGGCGGCCAGCGAAAAAAACGAGTTGTTGGTGGCGGTGGTGCCCGTGGTTGGCAGCCTGGATTTGAAAGCCCTGGCCCATGCTGCCGGCGTAAAGAAAGTCGAGATGGCCGACCCCGCGGCCGCCCAGCGTTCGACCGGTTATCTGCTCGGTGGTATCAGTCCGTTGGGGCAGAAAAAACGTCTTCGCACTTTTATCGACAGTTCTGCCCAGCCGTTTGCCAGCATCTTTGTCAGTGCCGGAAGGCGCGGGCTGGAGGTAGAGCTGGCGCCCGCGGTACTGGCCGAGCATACCGGGGCGGCGTTTGCGGATATCGGGCGTGCTTGAGTCTGGGGGTGGCCGCTACGCGATCCAGCGGGAGCAAGCTCTCTCACCACGATTGGGCATGCGTTATTGTCGGATAGGTCATCCTGGGCTGTAGGGTGAAAGTTCGTCGAATCTGTCACTGGAAAAGCAGAATCCGTTACCTCATGCTCACGCATCGATAACGAGGAGAAGTGCCATGCAGCTTGCGTTTCATCAAGTCGATGCGTTCAGTGACCGGCCGTTTGGCGGCAATCCGGCGATGGTCTATCGGCTCGACGCCTGGCTGGCCGATGACTTGATGCAAAGGATCGCCGCCGAACATAACCTGGCTGAAACGGCTTTTCTGGTGCGTGAAGGCCAGCATTGGCATATCCGCTGGTTCACGCCCACCACCGAGGTACCGTTGTGCGGGCATGCCACCTTGGCCAGCGCCCATGTGCTGTTCGAGGTCTATCACGAAACCGTCGAGCGACTGGACTTCATCTGTCGATCCGGTGCGTTGAGCGTCACTCGCGAAGGTAATCGGCTATGGCTGGATTTTCCCGCCATGGTCCCCAGCGAGTTGGGGGCATCCCTGGTCGTCCAGGCGGCCCTGGGTGTTGAGGCGGTGGATGTGTTGAGCGCCAACGAACTGTTCGTCGTGCTGGAGTCGGAACAAGCGGTGCTCGATTGCAAGCCGGACATGGCGGCCCTGGCGAAGCTGCCGTGGCCGGGCGCAATCGTGACGGCGCCGGGCAGCCGGCATGATTTTGTCTCGCGCTATTTCGCCCCGGCGATTGGCATCAACGAAGATCCAGTCACTGGCTCGACCCATTGCAGCCTCATCCCGTATTGGTCCAGGCGCCTGGGCAAGTTGGGGCTGACGGCTTATCAGTGCTCGGCCAGGGGCGGCGAACTGTTCTGCCGACTGGAAGGCGATCGAGTGAAGATTGGGGGAAATGCGAGGTTGGTGGCCAGTGGGATGTTGATGTTGGGGTGAGCAGGTAGCCTCATCTCAAGTCTCTGAGGTCAAACTGTGGGAGCGAGCCTGCTCGCGATAGCGGTGGTTCAGCTTGCATCGATGCTGAATATGCCTACGTCATCGCGAGCAGGCTCGCTCCCACAATTGCTTCTCTAGCTGGCAGTACTGTAGCGTCGCACGCCGCTTTCCACGGGAGGGATTTGGGCTGCCGTGCTCCCTGACGCCTGGAACAGCACCAGGTGTTCAGCCGCTACGCGAATGCCGACATCGTCCCCCACCAGATGGTCGGCATGGCTCGGGAAAATCGATTCCAGCTGGGCTCCGGTGGGCAATTGCAGGCGGTACAGGGTTGACGCCCCCAGGAACGTCTTGCCGACAATCCTGCCTGTGAGCGGACTGTCCGGTGCGTAGACGATATCGTCCGGGCGCAGCAGCACATCCACCGCACCACCGATGGGCCAGGTGTAGGCGCGGTTGCCGCGCAGGATACCCAGCTCGGTTTGCACCGATTCCGGGCTGTCTAGCCGGCCGCGAATGAAATAACCCTGGCCAATGAAGCTGGCGACAAAGGGCGTCAGCGGTTCATGGTACAGATTGTAGGGCGTATCCCACTGTTCCAGCCGACCCTCCTTGAATACCCCGACATGGTCGCTCACCGCGAAGGCTTCTTCCTGATCGTGGGTGACCAGAATCGCGCTGGTGCCGCGGGCCTTGAGAATGTCCCGCACTTCATGGCTGAGCTTGCGCCTGAGTTCTCCATCGAGGTTGGAGAAGGGCTCGTCGAGCAACAGCAACTGCGGTTCTGGCGCCAGGGCGCGAGCCAGGGCCACACGTTGTTGCTGGCCCCCGGACAGTTCATGGGGCAAGCGCTTGCCCAGACTCTTCAAGTTGACCAGTTCCAGCAGTTCCTCGACCACGCGGTCTTTGTTCGGATGCTTGCGAATGCCAAACGCCATGTTCTCGGCCACGCTCAGGTGGGGGAACAGCGCATAGTCCTGAAATACCATGCCGATCCGGCGTTTTTCCGGGGCGAGGGTGAAGCCGGCGCGGGAGATGGTTTTCCCCGCCAGCTGGATCTCACCTTCCTGCACCGGCTCGAAACCGGCGATGGCTCGCAGCGTCGTGGTCTTGCCACACCCGGACGAGCCGAGCAGGCAACCGATGTCCCCGGCGTTGAGGTGCAGGTTGAGGTTCTGCACGACGCGCTGGTTTTGATAGCCGCAAGTCAGGTTCTGCAGGTTCAGTAATAACGTATGGCTCATGCGTGGTGGTACGCCGGCTCGACAAGAAACTCGAGCAGGGCCTTTTGGGCGTGAAGGCGATTTTCTGCCTGGTCCCATGCCACGGAGCGTGGGTCGTCCAGCAGATCGACGCTGATCTCCTCGCCGCGATGGGCCGGCAGGCAATGCATGAACAGCACGTCGGCGTCCGCCAGATCGAGCAGCGCGCGGTTCACCTGAAGCGGTGCGAACAGTTTCAGACGCTTGGCGGTTTCTTCTTCCTGGCCCATGGAGGTCCAGACATCAGTGCTCACCAGATGCGCGCCGGCCACGGCCTGTTTCGGATCGCGGACGATGGTCACTCGGCTCCCGGCCTTGGCCACCAGTTCGGCACTGGGGTCGTAGCCTTCCGGGCACGCGATGCGCAACTGGAAGTCGAACTGGATCGCGGCTTCTATATAGCTGTTGCACATGTTGTTGCCATCGCCGACCCAGGCCACGGTCTTGCCCTGAATGGCGCCGCGGTGTTCGAGGAACGTCTGCATGTCGGCCAGCAACTGGCAGGGGTGCAGGTCATCGGACAGGCCATTGATTACCGGTACGCGCGAGTGCGCCGCAAACTCGGTCAGTGTGCTGTGGGCGAAGGTACGGATCATCACCGCATCGAGCATGCTCGACATGACAATGGCGCAGTCGCCGATCGGCTCGCCACGGCCCAGTTGGGTGTCACGGGGCGACAGGAAGATTGCCTGGCCGCCGAGCTGGATCATGCCGGCTTCGAAAGAAATACGCGTGCGGGTCGATGATTTCTCGAAGATCATCCCCAGCACACGGTTTTTCAGGGGCTCGAACAGTACGCCGCGATTACGCAGGTCCTTGAGCTCCACGCCTCGACGGATCACGCCGAGCAACTCATCGGGCGTGAAATCCATCAGGGAGAGAAAGTGCCTTGCGTTCATGATTGACTACCTTTTGTCACAAATCGCAGATGCTCAAAGCCTTGTTTCATGAAAACGGGCGAGACCTGCGGGCAAAAGCCGCACGGGGCGACGAAATAGGGGAAGGCGCGATCTTATAAGGAAATGTCGCGTCTTACCAATAGGGCTACAGTTTTAGGGGATTTCAGCGAGGTCATAGCAAGCGGGTGAAGACATGTATGAAGCCGGTTTCCAGACAGCAGCGACCCATTTGTACACCGCCCTTGCGCAGCTTGGCAATCAGACCGGGCCGACACGCCACGGCGCCGGGGTGGTTTGTGGTGGGTTGTCGAGGGATCTGGCCGGGCCTGCCCCGGGGCGGGAATATTTCCTAATTCCAGGGCCTGGGTTATAAATGAACCTTAAATGCAGGAGCCCCGAAATGGATTCGAAAGAGCAACAACTGATGGAACTACTGGGGCTGACCGCGCGCTCCCTGACTCACCTGACCGCCTCGGTGACGTCCATGTCATTCGAGTTGCTGCGCAGCGACGACGAAGTGACCAAGGCCGCAGGTCGACGCATGATCGATCGCATGGCCACCATCAGCAGCGGGCTCGACGAGCATTGGCGGTTGATCGGAGAGTTGACGGGCGTGCCCATCGCTCACGAACAGGTGGAAACCATCGAGGAAATCCAGTTGTTGGCGCCACCTCCCGAACAGCCTTGAGGTCCCTGCATCGGCGGGCCTGATGCCCGGCAATTCACAGGACGAACGTCGCTGGCGCGGGGGTGGATCACGCGCCATAGTTTTGTTTCCGTGGCCGAAAGGGCCCGTTACGAATAAAACAGAGGCTGGCCATGACCAAGACTCTCCACCACCGTGCGTGCCATCTGTGCGAAGCCATTTGTGGCTTGACCCTCGAAACCACCGAGACCGAAGGCCAGGGCCTGACGATCACCTCGATCAAGGGCGATCCCCTGGACAGCTTCAGTCGCGGCCACATCTGCCCCAAGGCGGTAGCCCTGCAAGATATCCAGAACGACCCGGATCGCCTGCGCCAGCCCATGCAGCGGGTCGGTAGCGAGTGGCAGCCGATTGCCTGGGACGATGCCTTCGCGCTGGTGGCCGAGCGGCTGGCGGGGATTCAGGAGCGCCACGGTCAGAACGCGGTGGCGGTCTATCAGGGCAACCCCAGCGTGCATAACTATGGGCTGATGACCCACAGCAACTATTTTTTGGGCTTGCTCAAGACCCGCAGCCGGTTCTCGGCGACTTCGGTGGACCAACTGCCTCACCACCTGACCAGCCACCTGATGTACGGTCACGGCCTGTTGTTGCCGATACCGGACATCGATCACACCGACTTCATGTTGATCCTGGGCGGCAACCCGCTGGCCTCCAATGGCAGCATCATGACCGTGCCGGACGTGGAAAAGCGCCTCAAGGCGATCCAGGCGCGTGGCGGTAAAGTGGTGGTGGTCGATCCGCGTCGCAGCGAAACGGCGGCGATGGCCGACCAGCATGTTTTCGTGCGCCCGGGTGGCGATGCCGCGTTGCTGTTTGGTGTGCTCAATACCCTCTTCAGCGAAGGCTTGACCCGTGACAGCCACCTGCCGGTGGATGGCCTGGAAGAGGTGCGCCAGGCCGTTGCGACTTTTACCGCCGAAGCGATGAGCCCGCTCTGTGCCGTGCCGGCTACGCAGATCCGGCAGTTGGCCCGGGACTTCGCCGCCGCGCCTTCAGCGGTCTGTTATGGCCGGATGGGCGTTTCGACCCAGGCGTTCGGCACGCTGTGCCACTGGCTGATTCAGGTGATCAACCTGGTGACCGGCAATCTTGATCGGGTCGGCGGGGCCCTGTGTACCGAGCCGGCGGTGGATCTGGTTGCCAGCACCTCGGGAGGGCATTTCAATCGCTGGCAAAGCCGAGTCTCCGGGCGTCCCGAATACGCGGGCGAGTTGCCGGTTTCGGCTCTGGCCGAGGAAATGCTCACCGAGGGCGAAGGCCAGATTCGTGCGCTGGTCACCGTGGCGGGCAACCCGGTGCTGTCCACCCCCAACGGACGGCAACTGGAGCAGGCGCTCGACGGGTTGGAGTTCATGGTCAGCGTCGATCTGTACATCAACGAAACCACGCGCTACGCCGACCTGATCCTGCCCTCCACTTCGGCCCTGGAAAACGACCATTACGACACCACGTTCAACCTGTTCGCGGTGCGCAATGTGACCCGTTTCAACCGGGCGATCCTGCCCAAGCCCGAAGGGGCACTGCACGACTGGGAGATTTTCGTCGGTCTGGCCAAGGCTTTCGCTGCCCGAACCGGCAAGGAACTCAAGCCGACCATGCCGCCGGCGCAAATGATCGATTTCGGCCTTCGTGCCGGCGCCTATGGCGATGCCTCACCGCATAAGTTGTCACTGGCGACCCTGTTCGATCATCCCCATGGCCTCGACCTGGGCGCCCTCAAGCCCAATCTGGCCCCACGGTTGAAAACCGAAAACCAGCGAGTGCAGGCTGCACCGGCGGTCATTCTTGCCGACCTCACGCGCTTTGCCCAGTTGCAGGCACCCCAAGCGGATGAGTTGCTAATGATTGGCCGTCGTCATGTGCGCAGCAATAATTCCTGGATGCACAATTTCCACCGCTTGGTGAAGGGCAAGCCGCGTCATCAATTGCTGATGCACCCGGAGGATCTGAGCAGTCGCGGGTTGAGCGACGGGCAGCGGGTGAGAGTCAGTTCGCGGGTGGGTATGCTTGAAGTCGAGGTGCAGGGTAGCCTGGACATGATGAAAGGCGTGGTCAGCCTGCCCCACGGTTGGGGCCATGCCCGGCCGGGCGTGCAGATGACCATTGCCAGCGCCCAGCCCGGTTCGAGCGCCAATGACCTGACCGATGACTGTCAGCTGGATGAGTTGTCTGGCAATGCAGCGCTCAATGGGGTTCCGGTGAAGGTGGTGGCTGCGTGAATTTGTCTCTCGGGGAGACCGAGCAGCGTGCTCGGCTTTCCGTTACAATGCGCCACCGTGTCGACAACTGAAGTCGCAAAGTTTAAGCCGAGGTGCTCCGTGGATATCATCGAAACGATTAAAGACCAGATTGCCAACAACACCATCCTGCTTTACATGAAAGGCTCGCCGAATGCGCCACAGTGCGGCTTCTCGGCCAAGGCTGCTCAGGCGGTGATGGCGTGTGGTGAGAAGTTTGCCTACGTGGACATCCTGCAGAACCCGGAAATCCGCGCCAACCTGCCCAAGTACGCCAACTGGCCAACGTTCCCGCAACTGTGGGTTGGCGGTGAGCTGATCGGTGGTAGCGATATCATGACCGAGATGGCGGCCGACGGCTCTTTGCAGGCCACGATCAAGGCTGCTGCCGAGAAAGCGGCGGCGAACAAGACTGAAGCCTGATCCATGATGATCTGTGTTCACCACATGATGAGTTGAACACGGACATGTGGGAGCGGGCTTGCTCGCGAATGCGGTGGGTCAGATAGCACTTCTTTACCTGACCCACCGCATTCGCGAGCAAGCCCGCTCCCACAGTGGATTTTCGGTGGCCTGGGAATCCAGGCAATAAAAAGCCCCGCCTCTGGAAAGAGGGCGGGGCTTTTTACTGGCTCGCTTTTGGGGAAGGTTACTCTTCGCCCATCTGCGATTGCAGATAGTTCTCAAGACCCACTTTATCGATCAGGCCCAGTTGGGTCTCCAGCCAATCGATGTGTTCTTCTTCGGATTCGAGAATGTCCTCAAGCAGTTCACGGCTGCCAAAGTCACCCACGGCTTCGCAATGGGCAATGGCGACTTTCAGGTCGGCGTGGCCGGCGCGCTCGATGGTCAGGTCGCACTCGAGCATTTCCTGTGTGTGTTCGCCGATGTGCAGCTTGCCCAGGTCCTGGACATTGGGCAGCCCTTCGAGAAACAGGATGCGCTTGATCAGCTTGTCCGCGTGCTTCATCTCGTCGATGGATTCGTGGTACTCGTGCTTGCCCAGCTTGTTCAGGCCCCAATCCTCATACATGCGCGCATGCAGGAAGTATTGGTTGATCGCCACCAGCTCATTGGCGAGGATCTTGTTGAGATGCTGGATGACTGTAACGTCGCCTTTCATGGTGAGGGCCTGCCCTGTAATAGCTGTGTATAAGGCTGAGTTTGAGCCGCGCACCGACGAGTGTCAAACCTAAGTTATTGAATAATAAATGAAAATTAATCGGAATAAGAATGTTTGTGTTCCGCGTCTAGAGGCTAAGCATTTGATTTAAAGGCATAAAAAAACCGGGCATTGAGCCCGGTTCTTCAAGAAGCTGGATTTAAGCGGCAGTAAATTCTACCGGATAGGGAATCGAGGCCTGGGCCGTTTGCACCTTGGCGAGGGTTTCGCGAACCACTTCCTTGGCCAGGCACGCACATTTGCCGCATTGGCTGGCTACGCCGGTGGCCTGGCGGACTTCGCGGTAGCTGCAGCAGCCTTCGTAGATCGCTTCGCGGATTTGTCCGTCGGTGACGCCAGTGCAGAGGCAAACATACATAAGTAAGAACCGTCGCTGGTTGTGACTCAATTGAGACGGATCTTAATGTTAACGAGAATGATTGTCAAAGTGGTTTCTGAAACCCTTGCGCCAGAGCTGACGAACGGTTTTTTATCCAAGGCAAATGAGGGAGCAGGGAAAGGGAAAGGATTTTTTGGACTCGCCGTAAAACCGTTGAAGACAGGCCAAATTCGCAGTGTATGATGGTCGGTCCTTACGCAGTGGGTTCGTGTCACAGGGCTGTCGCTTGAGGGTGGCAGGCTGGCCCGGACCTTGTTTTCACGTTATTACACCAGGAGATATCCAATGAGCGTACTCGTAGGCAAACAAGCCCCTGACTTCACCGTCCCAGCCGTTCTCGGCAACGGCGAAATCGTCGACAGCTTCACCCTGTCCTCGGCCATCAAAGGCAAATACGGCCTGGTGTTCTTCTATCCGCTGGACTTCACCTTCGTCTGCCCATCCGAGCTGATCGCGCTGGATCACCGTATGGACGACTTCAAGGCCCGTAACGTTGAAGTGGTTGCCGTTTCGATCGACTCGCACTTCACCCACAACGCCTGGCGCAACACCCCTATCAACGGTGGTGGCATCGGCCAGGTGAAATACACCATGGCTGCCGACATGAAGCACGAAATCGCCAAGGCCTATGACGTTGAGTCCGAAGGCGGCGTGGCCTTCCGCGGCGCGTTCCTGATCGACGACAAGGGCGTTGTCCGTTCGCAGATCATCAACGACCTGCCGCTGGGCCGTAACATGGAAGAGCTGATCCGTCTGGTCGACGCGCTGCAGTTCCACGAAGAGCACGGCGAAGTTTGCCCGGCCAACTGGAAGAAAGGCGACAAGGGCATGACCGCATCCCCTGAAGGCGTTGCCGCCTACCTGGGCGAGCACAGCGACAAGCTGTAAGCGCAACAGGCACAAAAAAACCGGCCCTCGATGGGCCGGTTTTTTTATGGGGAAGGATTTATCCCAATTGTTGAAAACACCAGAAACAGCTGTGGGAGCAAAGCTTGCTCGCGATACAGACGCCTCGGTATCTCTGGGATACCGTGTCGTGTTCATCGCGGGCAAGCCTTGCTCCCACAGTCCTGATGCTTACTCAGCACATCAGTCGTCGAAATCCTGCCAACCACCCATTTCTTTCCAGCGATTGACGATGCCGCAGAACAGCTCGGCGGTCTTCTCGGTGTCGTAGCGGGCCGAGTGGGCTTCACGTCCATCAAAGTCGATGTCGGCCGCCTGGCAGGCCTTGGCCAACACGGTCTGGCCGTATGCCAGGCCGGCAAGGGTCGCGGTGTCGAAGCTGGAGAACGGATGGAACGGGTTGCGCTTCATGTCCAGGCGCGCAACGGCGGCATTGAGAAAGCCCAGGTCGAAGCTGCTGTTGTGGCCGACCAGGATCGCCCGTTTGCAGCCGTTGGCCTTCAATGCTTTGCGCACGCCTCGGAAAATGTCGGTCAGGGCCGTCTCTTCACTCACCGCCATGCGCAATGGGTGATCGAGCTTGATCCCGGTGAATTCCAGGGCTGCCGCCTCGATGTTGGCGCCTTCGAACGGTTCGACACGGAAGAAATAGGTGTGATCAGGGAACACAAAACCTTTTTCGTCCATGCCAATGGTGGTCGCGGCGATTTCCAGCAGCGCATCGGTGGCGGAGTTGAAACCGCCGGTTTCTACGTCGACCACGACCGGCAGGTAGCCCCGGAAACGGGCTGCCATGGGGTGACGGGCTGCGCCCGAACCGCCGTTGCCGTCCAGCTCGTCGTCGAAATGATCTTCACTCACACAGTTTCCTCCAGCAGGCGCCAGCGCAGTTTTTCACCGGCGCGCAGCGGGATAACAGTCAGCTCGCCAAAAGGCAGGCTGGCGGGGGCGGTCCACTCGTCGCGAACCAGGGTAATACGATCGGTGTTTACCGGCAGACCATAGAAGCGCGGACCGTGGAGGCTGGCGAAGCCTTCGAGTTTGTCCAGTGCATTGCGTTGTTCGAACGCTTCGGCATACATCTCGATGGCGGCATAGGCGGTGTAGCAACCGGCGCAACCGCAGGCCGCTTCCTTGGCGTGCCGGGCATGGGGTGCTGAGTCCGTGCCGAGGAAAAACTTGGCGCTGCCGCTGGTGGCGGCGTCGAGCAAGGCTTCTTGATGGGTGTTGCGCTTGAGGATCGGCAGGCAATAGAAGTGCGGCCGGATCCCGCCCACCAGCATGTGGTTGCGGTTGTACAGCAGGTGATGCGCGGTAATGGTCGCGCCCACGTTGGCCGGGGCCTCGTTGACGAACTGCACGGCATCGCCGGTGGTGATGTGTTCGAACACCACCTTGAGCGTCGGGAAACGCTCCACGACGCGACGCATGTGCTCATCGATGAAGATTTTTTCGCGGTCGAACACGTCGACATCGCCACGCGTGACTTCACCGTGGATCAGCAACGGCATGCCGACTTCGGCCATGGCCTCCAGCGCCGGGAAAATCTTATCGATGCTGGTGACGCCGGAGTCCGAGTTGGTGGTGGCGCCAGCGGGGTACAGCTTGGCGGCATGGACAAAGCCGCTGGCCTTGGCATCGCGTATTTCTTCGGGCTGCGTACGGTCGGTGAGGTAAAGCACCATCAGCGGTTCGAAACGGCTGCCGGTCGGGCGCGCGGCCAGGATTCGCTGGCGATAGCCGTCGGCCTCGACGGCGTTGCGCACGGGCGGAACCAGGTTCGGCATGATGATGGCGCGCCCGAAGGTGCGCGCGACATCGGCGACGGTATGGGTCAACACAGCACCATCGCGAAGATGAATATGCCAGTCGTCGGGACGCAGCAGGGTCAGGCGGTCGGACATTGGGGGGCTTCCAGGCGGGTCAAACTCTGGGGAATGCTACCGGAAAAGACCGATTCAGGCACTCGCTATCAAGTTCTGGCGCAAGTTACCGATAGCTCGTACAGGTGTGCCACGAATCAGTGGGGTGCCCCCGGACAGGCGTCATACTCTCAACGTGTGTCGATCTTCGTATAAAAGCCAGTGGAGCCTCCCGTGCGCCAGCGTTATCTAGCCTTGCTCAGTGTGTTTGCCAGCCTTCCCGCGATGGCGCTCACTTTCCAGACCCGTCTGGAGAGCATTGAGTGGACGGTCGAAGGCGACAAGTTCGAGTGCCGGCTGAGTCAGCCGGTCACCGATTTCGGCAGTGGTGAATTTGTGCGCCGGGCCGGCGAGCAGGCGATCTTCCGGCTCAAATCCCATAACCCGATGCTCGGTGGCGGTTCGGCCATCTTGCTGGCGGCCGCCGCGCCTTGGCAGCCGGGACGGGGTGACATCAACCTGGGCTCGGTCAGGCTCGGCAGCGGCGATGTGCTGTTCAACAGCTCTCAGGTCCAGGCGGGCCGCTTGATCAGCGGGCTGATGGAAGGTCGTAGCCCGGTGGTACGGCGTAATACTGGGGATGGGCGGGTTTCGGAAGTCCGGCTGCTACCCGTGCGCTTCAACAAGGCCTTCAGTGATTACCAAGGCTGCGTGGCAAAACTGTTGCCGAAGAATTTCGAGCAAGTGCGGCAATCCCAGATCGGCTTCCCCGGCGAAGGCGTCGAACTCGATGCCCGGGCCAAGGCTCAGTTGCAGGTGATGATCGACTTCATCAAAGCCGACCCGACCGTCAATCATGTCGAACTCGATGGTCACTCCGACAATAGTGGCAATCGATTGACCAACCGTGAGCTGTCGCGTCGCCGGGCCTTGGCGGTCCAGGACTTTTTCAAGGCCAACGGTTTTCAGGAGTCGCAGATCACTGTGCGGTTCCACGGCGAACGTTATCCCTTGGTGCCCAACACCAATGCCGCCAACCGGGCCAAGAACCGTCGTGTGGCTGTGCGCCTGGAGCGGGTGGCGGTGCCTGAAGCGCCGGCACCGCAGGCTGCACCCGCCGCGCCTCCTGCCAAGACTCCAGCGCCGACCGCGACACCGGCCAAGCCCACTGCAGCCACGACCGCGCGGACATCCTGACCTGTAAGGATCGTCGCGCGGTCGACATAATCTGTCGCTTCGTCGTCATAAGCTGTCGCGCCCCTGTAAATTATCCGCGCTGGACGTTAAACTTCCCGGCTTTCCGTACAACCCGTGGAGTGATGGCATGGCGGACGTAAACAAGGTCGTTCTGGCGTATTCCGGCGGCCTGGACACTTCGGTGATCCTCAAGTGGCTGCAGGACACTTATAACTGTGAAGTGGTGACCTTCACCGCTGACCTGGGGCAGGGCGAAGAAGTCGAACCTGCACGCGCCAAGGCACAAGCCATGGGCGTCAAAGAGATCTACATCGATGACCTGCGCGAAGAGTTCGTCCGTGACTTCGTGTTCCCGATGTTCCGCGCCAACACTGTTTACGAAGGCGAGTACCTGCTGGGTACGTCCATCGCCCGCCCGTTGATCGCCAAGCGCCTGATCGAAATCGCCAACGAAACCGGTGCCGACGCCATTTCCCACGGTGCCACCGGCAAGGGTAACGATCAGGTGCGTTTCGAACTCGGTGCCTATGCCCTCAAGCCCGGCGTGAAAGTCATCGCTCCGTGGCGCGAGTGGGATTTGCTGTCCCGTGAAAAGCTGATGGACTACGCCGAGAAGCACGCCATCCCGATCGAGCGTCACGGCAAGAAAAAATCCCCGTACTCGATGGATGCCAACCTGCTGCACATCTCCTATGAAGGCGGCGTGCTGGAAGACACCTGGACCGAGCACGAAGAAGACATGTGGCGCTGGACCGTCTCCCCGGAGAAGGCTCCTGACACCCCGCAATACCTGGAACTGACCTATCGCAACGGCGATATCGTCGCGTTGGACGGCGTGGAAATGAGCCCGGCCACCGTGCTGGCGACCCTGAACCGTATCGGTGGCGAGCACGGCATCGGTCGTCTGGACATCGTCGAGAACCGTTATGTCGGCATGAAGTCCCGCGGCTGCTATGAGACTCCGGGCGGCACCATCATGCTGCGTGCTCACCGCGCCATCGAGTCGATCACCCTGGACCGCGAAGTGGCTCACCTCAAAGACGAGTTGATGCCCAAGTACGCCAGCCTGATCTACACCGGTTACTGGTGGAGCCCGGAGCGTCTGATGCTGCAACAGATGATCGATGCCTCCCAGGTCAACGTGAATGGCGTCGTGCGCCTGAAGCTGTACAAGGGCAATGTCATCGTCACCGGGCGCAAGTCCGACGACTCTCTGTTCGATGCCAACATCGCGACATTCGAAGAAGATGGTGGTGCTTACAACCAGGCCGATGCCGCTGGCTTCATCAAGCTTAACGCCCTGCGCATGCGCATCGCGGCGAACAAGGGTCGCAAGCTGTTCTGATCCTTGCTCCATGAAAGCGGCCTGCCCTGTGCAGGCCGTTTTTTTTCGGCTCCCTTTCCCATGTGCTGCGCTTTCGCTGTGGTCCTGTCACCTGAGCGCTCATCCATCCTGTCTGTCCGATAAAACTTCCGTGCTGTGGCGGCTGCCAATGAGGTAGACGATGATTTGCGGGCGTTCTGCGACCGGTTTTGCGCGTTTGGATCGATTGGCCTCGGCCACGCCTTCTGGTTGCCAGGGGACGAGCCAAATGACCAGCCGTTGCTGTTTTTTATGGGGGGGAGCTGTGATCAGCCATCCCTTGCCCGTCATCGCCCGGCGGGAAACCCGTTCGCGCCGACAGCCCGAATCATCCAGGGTCTTCATGAAATGTTTGCTCTTGCGAAAATCGGAAGGTGAATATAACGAGCGATAGTTGAAGTTGAGTGTGATGAAGAAAAGAAGCAATAGATAGAACGGAAAGCTGATCAAAAACCAGAGGTAATATTCACGGTCCTGATCGTCCAGGAAGGGCAGGGAAATAGCGGCGGAAGTCTCGGATAAAGTTGCGAATATAGCGATCAGTGTCATGGGGTTGGTGATGGCTTTCAAGGGTTTGTTCATGGTGAGTGCTCATCGATTATTTGGGCTCGGTGATTAAAGTTGGGTGGAGTGGATAGTTGCTAAATTCGGTGTATTGGGGCTAATAAGGGCAGCGGTTCCTGGAAGGAGTGATTGAATTAATTTCGCTTATTTTTTATGTTAATTCAAATCCATTTAAATGGAGATGATGTTGTTTTGTCGGTAAATAATTCAGTTACTTTTTATGAGTGCAGTGACGGCGGGGGGCACTAGAAAGTGCCCGATTCAGAGGGAGGGCGGGGCGCTGGACGGACCCTCTCCTCTCTGTAAAGAAATTCATGGCACGTTATTTTCAAAGAAATTTGTAGGATTTTTCTGTATAGCTTGTAGGTTGCGTCTCTCGGTGCGAGCGGTCAGGGGGGGCAGCATGCCAAGGTAGAATTGACTAGGCTATTGTGCGTGCTCTAAAAATTCGAACAGCGAAGTTGGATTTGCCCATGAATAAAGTGCTGATCGTGGATGATCATCCCGTCATTCGTCTTGCTGTACGTTTGCTAATGGAGCGTCATGGATATGAAGTTATTGCTGAAACCGATAATGGCGTCGATGCGTTGCAACTTTCCCGTGAACTTATGCCTGATATCGTTATTCTGGATATCGGCATTCCGAAACTGGATGGGCTGGAGGTCATCGCACGACTGACCGCCAACCCTTCACCTTTGAAAGTCCTGGTGCTGACCTCCCAGGCGCCGGGGCATTTTTCGATGCGCTGCATGCAGACGGGTGCCGCCGGTTATGTGTGCAAACAGCAGGATCTCACCGAATTGCTCAGTGCAATCAAGGCGGTACTGTCGGGGTACAGTTATTTCCCTAATCAGGCGCTGCATACGGTTCGTTCGAGTCTGGGTAACGCAAGCGAGTCCGATATGGTTGATCGTCTGTCCGGACGAGAGATGATGGTCTTGCAGCAACTGGCTCGCGGAAAAACCAACAAGGAAATTGCCGATGGGATGTTCTTGAGCAACAAGACCGTCAGTACCTACAAGACACGTTTGTTGCTGAAGCTCAATGCCCGCTCGCTGGTGGATCTGATCGAATTGGCGCAGCGTAACGGGTTAGTGTGAATTTCCTGGCCGCGCGTACTCAGTAAAAAGCCTCCATCAGGGAGGCTTTTACGTGTCAGAGGTCAAAGTCGTAATCGGCCAGTTGTTTCTGCAAGCGGCGCTCTTCCAGCAGATTATCAATCGTGCGACGTTTGCTCAGATTGGTTTTCGCGGTTTCGACGACTACGGGTTCCACATCGTCGGCCTCAACGGCGATGAAATCGTCTTCTACATCCAGTTGTTCTTTGTCAGCACTCATGGGATCGACTCCAGGCTTAAACTGCCGTTGGCGCTCCTTATATCGATAAACCACGGGCGGGTAAAAAAGATTTTTTCAATCGACAAATCAATAAAAGCAATAGCGCCTCAATCGTCGGAGGTCTTGTGCTTGTATTCGCATAAATCCTCGATCCGGCAGCTGCCACAGCGGGGCTTGCGCGCCAGGCAGACGTAACGTCCGTGAAGGATGAGCCAGTGATGGGAATCGAGTAGAAATTCCTTGGGCACGAATTTCATCAGTTTTTTCTCCACTTCCACCACATTTTTTCCCGGTGCCAGCCCGGTGCGGTTACTGACGCGGAAAATGTGCGTGTCGACCGCCATGGTCAGTTGGCGAAACGCGGTATTGAGCACCACATTGGCGGTTTTGCGACCGACCCCTGGAAGGGCTTCCAGCGCCTCGCGAGTCTGTGGGACTTCGCCATCGTGGCGTTCGATCAGCAGGCGGCAGGTCTCGATCACGTTTTTTGCCTTGCTGTTGAACAGGCCGATGGTCTTGATGTACTCGGACAGCCCTTCGATGCCGAGCGCGTGGATCGCCTGCGGCGTGTTGGCCACCGGGAACAGCTTGGCCGTGGCCTTGTTGACGCCGACGTCGGTGGATTGGGCCGACAGAATCACCGCGATCAACAGTTCGAACGGCGAGCTGTAGGCCAATTCAGTCTTCGGTTCCGGGTTGTCTTCGTGCAAGCGACGGAATATTTCCAGGCGTTTTGCGGCGTTCATGGGCGCGGCGTTTCCTCGATCGTTGAAGGGGGGCTGGCGCCCGTCCAGGCTTGGCGCGCTGCCAGCAGCAGGCCGAGCAGAATGAATCCGCCAGGGGCGAGCAAGGCCAGTGATAGTGTGTTGCCAATCAGCTCGCGCAGGGCGCCCAAGGCAATCATCAGCAGGCCGAACAGACCCGTCAGCCGGAGATGCTCGGGCAGGCGTGAGCCGACGGAGATATCGTCATGCTCCAGCGCCACGCAGCTCACAGCGATCCAGCCAATGTAAAGGCTCAGCGGCTGATACATTTCCAGCATCCAGGCTTGCGCCACCAGGCCTGCGCAAGCCGTCAGGGTGGCGGCCAACACAATGGAGGCGAGCAGTCGCTGAGGCGCTGTCAGGTGGGACCGTAACAGCCCCATGGCCAAGCCATGGCCGGCACTGATCAGTGCCCAGGCCAGCCATAAGCCCAGCGCGTTTACCAGCGAATCGCTGGCGCCGACCAAGGGGACGAGCAGGAGGCCGCGGGTCAGGACCAATGGCTTATTCATCAATGATCACTCCCGGTCAGTTGAGCCTTATGCTCGTCGAAGTAACGCAGTGCATCGTGAACGGCCTGCAGGACTGATCGGGAGGTGACGGTCGCGCCCGCCAGTTGATCGAACTGCCCCTGATCCTTTTTCAACGCCCAGCCGCTGTCGGCGGGAGCCTGGAGCGACTTACCGTTGAAGGTTTGCAGCCAGGGGTTTGGCCAATCAGCGATGGCCGCGCCCAGGCCGGGCGTTTCCGACTGGCGCAGGGTTTTCACCCCCAGCAACCGCCCCTGTGGGTCGATAGCGACCAACAATTGGATGCTGCCTTCATAGCCCAGTGCCTGGCTGTGTAGCAACACCGCGCTGGGCTGGCCGGCGCGAGTCGCCAGGTATCCGCCCAACAGCGTGCTATGGGCCAAGGTCACGGGGACCGTTACGACAGGTTGCGCCAACGGTTGATTGTCGTATCGCTCGGTCGGCAGTACGTCGAGCAAGGTTCTGTTCGCAAGGTCTTGTTGCTGGCTCTTGATACGCTCTGCGGTGATGAGCTGAGTCAGGTACGTGGCCCCGATGCCAAGACCGATCAGCAGGCTCAGAATGGCAACGCCGCGGTAGTTTTTCATACGAGCTCAGGCCTGTGTCGTGCCTCGGCGAAGCGCTCCAGTGCGGGCACGCCGAGGTTCATCAGCAGCACCGCAAACGCCACGCCGTCCGGGTAGCCACCCCAGGTCCGGATCAGGTAAGTCAGCAGTCCCACGCCTGCGCCAAACAGCAGGCGAGCCAGGGGCGCTTTGGCGCCCGAGACCGGTTCGGTCACGATAAAAAACGCACCCAGCAGGGTGGCGCCCGTGAGCAGATGAAACAACGGCGAGCCATGGGAGTCGGAGCCCGACCCGTTCCAGCACAACAGGCTGATGACGAACAAGCCGGCGAGCATGCCCACCGGCGCGTGCCAACTGAACACCCGTTGTTGCAGCAGGAACAGTCCGCCGGCCAGAAACGCCAGGTTGATCCACTCGACGCCGCGTCCACCCCAGCGACCGAATGCCGGGTGGGCGGCGAACAGTTCATCGATGGTCAGGCTTTTGTTGATTCGCAGGCTGTCCAGCGCCGTTGCTCCTGCCCAGCCATCAGGCCCCGAGTGAACACCGAACACCTGTTGCAGGCCGTCGGACAGGCTCATGCCGTGGAGCGCTGGCCACTGATTCAGTTGCTGGGGAAACGCAATCAGCACCAAGGCGTAGCCGAGCATCGCCGGGTTGAATGGGTTATTGCCGACACCGCCCCACAGGTGCTTGCCGAACAGCAAGGCGCACGCCGTCGCTATGACGGTCAGCCACCAGGGGCAATACGCCGGCAAGGCCAGCGCCAACAGCGTGGCGCTCACCAGCGCGCTGCCATCGTTGAGTGCGGGTTTGAGCGGCCGACGCCGCAAGCGCAACACCAGTGCTTCGACGGCCAGTGCGCTAAGGCCCGCCAGCAGCAGGTTGAGAAGCACGCCCCAGCCATAAAACCACGTCAACGCCAGAATGCCGGGCAATGTCGCCAGTAGCACCCGCAGCATTGCCTGTCGCAGTCGTTCGTCCATGGGCTCAGGGGGCGACATGAGCATCCACCTGGCGTTCGGCGTCTTGCACCGCGTGCTCCAGGGCCTCGACTTGTTTATCCGGCGCCCCAGCGGCCCTGGCCTTGCTGAGTTCGGCGCGACGCATGGCCAATTGGATCTTGGCCCGTTTCAACTCGGCACTTGGAGCGGGGGCGGGGGAAGACACTGTGGGCTGCGCAGCACCCTCCAGCTGCGTCAAGGCGTATTGTGCCGCTTCGAACTGGCGCTGTAGCACGATCAACTGCGACTGTTGTTCGAAGGTCGGCGGGTGGCCGAATGCTTTCAATGATTTGTTCAACTGCGCCCGGCTCATCGCCAGGTCGATCTTGGCTTTTTTCAACGCCGCATCGGCGTTGGCGGCTTTTTGCGCCCGTACCCGCTCCAGTGCCGCTTGCACCGGATCGACGGACTGGATTTGAGCCTGGGAGGCGCGCTGTGTACGGGCCAGGCGCTCGGCCAGACGCTGCTCTTCTTCCCGGCGCAGCCGTGCGTTGCGCTGTTCGAAGCGCCGCCGGGCATGATCGCGCTTGGCGCTGCGCGCCTGCTGCTCTTCGACGCTGGAGGCCAGGCCGCCGACCACCGGGACCACGGTTGCCGTGGGCAATGGGTGCATTTCGATGCAGTCGACCGGGCAGGGCGCCACGCATAGATCGCAGCCTGTGCATTCGTCGATCAGGACGGTGTGCATCAGCTTCGCCGCGCCAACAATCGCGTCTACCGGGCAGGCCTGGATGCACTTGGTACAACCGATGCATTCGGCTTCGCGAATAAAAGCAATCTGCGCCGGGGCTGAGCCACGGCTGGTATCGAGCTCAAGCACAGGCACTTTCATCAGTTCGGCCAGGGCGGCAATGGTTTCGCGGCCACCGGGCGGACACTTGTTGATCGGTTCGCCCTGGGCGATGCCTTCGGCGTAGGGCTTGCACCCCGGGTGGCCGCACTTGCCGCATTGGGTCTGCGGCAGCAGGGCGTCGATACGTTGAATCAGACTCATGCTTTGACCAGCCCGCGCAATCCAAGAAATGCCACCGCCATGAGCCCTGCGCCGATCAACTGGATCGGCAGGCCACGAAAGGGCCAGGGGATATCGTTATCGAAGGTGCGCTGACGCAAATCATCGAACAGGCTCAACACCAGCCAGAAACCCAGGCCGGCGCCCAGGCTCGCGGCCACGGTGAGACCTAGTCCATGATCATCCCGGCTGTTGAGCAGCGTGATGCCCAGTATGCCGGCATTGCCCAGCAGCAGTGGCCACAAACCCTCGAACGGCAGCGTCGGCAGCCAGCGCCCCAGCCAGTGAAGCAACGGTGCAATCAGCAACACGCTCAAGGACAGCCATGCAAACAGGCGCAGCGAGGTCAGATTGGCCGGAGCCAGCAGCCAGTGATCGATCAGATAACCCAGGGTACCGACCATCAGCATCAGGCATGTCGTCGCCAGGCCCAGGGCGTGGACTTGCCTTCTTCCATTGGCCGCCAGCAGCGGATTGACGCCCAGCGGCCAATGCAACACGAGGTTGTTGATCAAGGCGGCGCTGAACAGCGTAAGGACGATTTCGGTCATGGGGTGCTGGAACAAGAACCTGTCTTTAGAGGTTAGGCATTATCCGGCACACCGTCAGGGTGGGCCAGATATGAAAATCCCACAGCCGCCTGCCGGGCGACTGTGGGATCGGTACAGCATGGGGTTGCGTTATTTGATCCGCTGACCCGGCTTGGCACCGCTATCGGGGCTCAGCAGGTAGATTTCTTCACCGCCGGGACCTGCCGCCATCACCATGCCTTCGGAAATGCCGAAACGCATTTTGCGGGGCTTGAGGTTGGCGATCATCATCGTCAGCCGGCCTTCGAGCTTGGCCGGGTCCGGATAGGCGCTCTTGATGCCGGAGAAGACGTTGCGTTGCTCATCGCCGATGTCCAGCGTCAGGCGCAGCAGCTTATCGGCGCCTTCCACGGCTTCAGCCTTGAGAATCAGCGCCACGCGCAGGTCGATGGCGGCAAAGGCGTCGAAATCGATCTCCGGCGACAGCGGGTCCTTGGCCAGTTCGCCATTGCCGGCAGGGGCGCCGGTGTCGGTCTGGCTGGCGGTCAGGTCTTCTTTCGAAGCGTCGGTCATGGCTTGCACCTTGGTGGCATCAATGCGAGTCATCAGCGGCTTGAACTCGTTCAGTTGATGGTCGCTCAGCAGCGTCCGGTGGTCGTCCCAGGTCAGCGGCGCGACGTTCAGGAATGCCTCGGCATCGGCGGCCAGCAGCGGCAGCACCGGTTTGAGGAAGATCACCAGTTGGCGGAACAGATTGATACCCAGGGCACAGATCGCCTGGACTTCGTCCTGCTTGCCTTCCTGTTTGTTCAGTGACCACGGTGCCTTGTCGGCGATCCAGGCATTGGCGCGGTCGGCCAGGGCCATGATTTCGCGCATCGCACGGGCAAAGTCACGGGCCTCGTAGGCTTCGGCGATGCCCGGGGCCGCCGCCAGGAAGGCGTCGGTCAGCTCCGGCGCGGCGTTACCGGCCACCAGTACACCGGCGTTGCCTTTGTGGATGAAGCCCGCGCAACGGCTGGCGATATTGACCACCTTGCCCACCAGGTCGGAGTTGACCTTCTGCACGAAATCTTCAAGGTTCAGGTCCAGGTCGTCCACGCCACGGCCGAGCTTGGCCGCGTAGTAGTAGCGCAGGTATTCCGGCGACAGGTGATCCAGATAGGTGCGGGCCTTGATGAAGGTGCCACGGGACTTGGACATTTTCTGGCCGTTGACGGTCAGGTAGCCGTGGACGTTGATGCCGGTCGGCTTGCGGAAACCGGCGCCCTCGAGCATGGCGGGCCAGAACAGCGCATGGAAGTTGACGATGTCCTTGCCGATGAAGTGATACACCTCGGCCGTGGAGTCCTTTCCCCAGAACGCGTCGAAGTCCAGCTCAGGGGTGCGGTCGCAAAGGTTCTTGAAGCTCGCCATGTAGCCGATGGGCGCATCCAGCCATACGTAGAAATACTTGCCGGGCTCGCCGGGGATTTCGAAGCCGAAGTACGGCGCATCGCGGGAAATGTCCCACTCTTGCAGGCCGGAGTCGAGCCATTCGGCGAGTTTGTTGGCCACCGCGTCATGCAACGTGCCGCTGCGAGTCCAGGTTTGCAGCATCTGCTGGAAATCCGGCAGCTTGAAGAAGAAGTGCTGGGAGTCCCTGAGCACCGGGGTGGCGCCGGAAATCGCCGATTTCGGGTCTTTCAGGTCGGTCGGTGCGTAGGTGGCGCCGCATTTTTCGCAGTTGTCGCCGTACTGATCCTCGGTGCCGCATTTCGGGCAGGTGCCCTTGATGAAGCGGTCGGCCAGGAACATGTTCTTTTCCGGGTCGAAATACTGGGTGACCGAACGGGTCGCGATGTGCCCGGCGTCACGCAGCTTCAGGTAGATTTGGCTCGACAGCGCACGGTTTTCTTCGGAGTGGGTGGAGTGGAAGTTGTCGAAGTCCACCAGGAAGTCGGCAAAGTCGGCACTGTGTTCAGCCTGGACGTTGGCGATCAGTTGTTCCGGGGTGATGCCTTCCTTTTCCGCACGCAGCATGATGGCCGAACCGTGGGCGTCGTCGGCGCAGACATAGATGCACTGGTTGCCGCGATGTTTCTGGAAGCGCGTCCACATATCGGTCTGGATGTATTCCAGCATATGGCCGAGGTGAATCGAACCATTGGCATAGGGCAGGGCGCTGGTGACGAGGATCTTGCGTGGCTCGGACATGGGGCTCGGCTACTTGATGAAACGGAGGTCGGCCACTATAAAGCGCTGGGAAATATATTTCACCCCACCGGCCTGTTTCCGCATGCATCGGTTGGGGGGCCTGAGCCCGGCTCAATCTGTGGCGAGGGGATTTATCCCCGCTGGGTTGCGAAGCAACCCCAAAACCTGGCACCTCGGTGACGCAGGCTGGTCAGATTCGAATGTTTTGGGACTGCTGCGCAGTCCAGCGGGGATAAATCCCCTCGCCACAAAAGGTGTTCGCTCTGCTGTAATCGGGTCGCCACGCAGGAGCGTGGGGCGTAGGATAGCGGCCTGTTTTTCAAGTCTTGCTATCGGAGTTGCCCATGAGCGCCGTCAATCGCGCAGCGGTGGAAGCCGTTCTTCGCCAGTACACCGACCCTTACCTGAACCTGGACCCGGTCAGCGCCGGATGCGTGCGCGCCATCGACATCCAGGGGGATCGCGTCAGCGTTCAACTGGAAATCGGCTACGCCGCCGATCTGTTCAAGAACGGTTGGGCGCAGATGCTGCAGATGGCGATCGAGGCCTTGGACGGTGTGGTCGCCGCCAAAGTCGACGTCATCAGCGTGATCGCTGCCCACAAGGCCCAGGCGCAAGTGCCGGGGCTGGCGAACGTCAAGAACGTGATCGCCGTGGCCTCGGGCAAGGGCGGCGTGGGTAAGTCCACCACCGCCGCCAACCTGGCCCTGGCCCTGGCCCGTGAAGGCGCGAAGGTCGGGATTCTCGATGCGGATATCTATGGTCCGAGCCAGGGGATCATGTTCGGCGTGCCCGAGGGCACCCGGCCGCAGGTCAAGGATCAGAAGTGGTTCGTGCCGATCCAGTCCCATGGCGTGGAAGTCATGTCCATGGCTTTCCTGACCGATGACAACACGCCAATGGTCTGGCGCGGGCCGATGGTTTCCGGTGCCTTGCTGCAACTGGTGACGCAGACCGCCTGGGGTGATCTGGATTACCTGGTGATCGACATGCCGCCGGGCACCGGGGATATCCAACTGACCCTGGCGCAGAAAGTCCCGGTGGCTGGCGCGGTGATCGTCACCACCCCGCAGGATCTGGCCCTGCTGGACGCCCGCAAGGGCGTGGAGATGTTCCGCAAAGTGAACATCCCGGTGCTGGGTGTGGTGGAAAACATGGCCGTGCACATCTGCTCGAACTGCGGACATGCCGAGCACCTGTTTGGTGAAGGCGGTGGGGAGAAACTGGCGAGCCAGTACGGCGTCGAGCTGCTGGCCTCGCTGCCCTTGTCGATGCTGATTCGCGAACAGGCTGACGGTGGCAAGCCGACCGTCATTGCCGAGCCGGACAGCCAGATCGCCATGGTCTATCAGGAACTGGCCCGTCACGTGGGCGCGCGGATCGTGTTGCAGGAAGCGGCCATGCCGGCGATGCCAAACATTACCGTCAGCGACGATTGATGGTTTGAAACACAATCCCTGTGGGAGCGGGCTTGCGGTGCTTTTAGATCCGCAACCCGCCATCCATCTCCAGGATCCGGCCGGTGTAATAGTCGTTCTCGAAGATGTACGCCGCTGAATGGGCGATCTCTTCGGGTTTGCCCATGCGTTTGAGCGGGATGCCGGACGTCATTTTTTCCAGGGCTTCGGGTTTCATGCCCAGGGTCATTTCGGTTTCGATGAAGCCCGGCGCGATGCCGGCGACGCGGATGCCGTAGCGTGCCAACTCCTTGGCCCAGGTCACGGTGGCGGCCGCAACACCGGCCTTGGCCGCCGAATAGTTGGTCTGGCCGACGTTCCCAGCGCGCGAGATCGACGAAATATTGATGATCGCGCCGCTGTTCTTCAGCTCGACCATTTTCGCTGCCACTTCGCGGGTGCACAGGAACACGCCCGTGAGGTTGACGTCGATCACTGCCTGCCACTGGGCCAGGCTCATTTTGCTCATTTCGCCGTCCTTGACCTTGAGCAGCAAGCCGTCGCGCAGAATCCCGGCGTTGTTGATCAAGCCGTGAATCGCGCCGAAGTCCTCAGCGACCCGGGCGACCATGTCGCTCACCTGCTCCTCGTTGGCGACGTTGCACAGATAAGCCCGGGCCTCGACGCCCTTGGCCGCGCAGGCGGCAACCGCCTGGTCGAGTTTTTCCTGATTGAGGTCCACCAGGGCCAGCTTCGCGCCTTTGCCAGCGAGATACTCGGCCATGGAGCGGCCCAGACCCTGGCAACCGCCGGTGATAATGATTACTTTGTCGGTGAGTTGCATGCGCATGTCCAGATTGCAGAGCGGTTGGAGGATGTCCTTTATTACTGGCCTCTCGATCTGCGACGGCGTAGCCCGGCTGCACACGAGAACTGCCCAAAGGCGCGCTGGTACATTGCTCCAGTCGCCTGACCGTTTCCAGACGGATTTTATTAAAGGAGTCATAATTTGAGCGTTGAAGCTGCCAAGCATGCACGAGAATTGCTGCTCAAGGAATACCGTGGAATGCTCTCCACCCATTCCAAATCCATGCCCGGTTTCCCGTTCGGCTCCGTGGTGCCGTATTGCCTGGATGACCAAGGTCGTCCACTGATCCTGATCAGCCGCATCGCCCAACACACCCACAACCTGCAAAAAGACCCCAAGTGTTCAATACTCGTCGGTGAGCGGGGGGCCGAGGATGTGCAGGCCGTCGGGCGCCTGACTTATCTGGCCGAGGCGCGCAAGCTGGAAGACAACGTCGCCATCGACGCCGCCGCTGAACGTTACTACCGTTATTTCCCTGAGTCGCAGAACTACCACAAGGCCCATGATTTCGATTTCTGGGTGCTCAACCCCGTGCGCCATCGTTACATCGGTGGTTTCGGTGCCATTCACTGGATCGACCAGATCACCCTGGCCAACCCTTTCGCCGGCAAGGCCGAAGCCAGCATGATCGACCACATGAATGCCGACCATGCCAAGGCCATCGCGCATTACGTCGAGCTGGCCAGTTTGCCCGCAACCGAACCGGCGCAACTGGTCGGTATCGACGGCGAAGGCATACACCTGCGTATCGGTCAGGCCCTGCACTGGCTGGCGTTTCCAGCGCCTTGCAATACGCCGACACAAGTGCGCGAAGCCTTGGTTTATCTGGCTCACGCCGAGCAATGGCCAAAAAATGCTGAGGCTGACGCTTGAATTCACGAAAGGGCGACGTCATTTAGGGTTTGATAGCAAGGCATTCTTGCGTTGAGGAACCTTTTGATGCGCCCTTTTTTGTTGCTCTTTCTGCTGTTCCCGGTGTTGGAGCTGTTCGTATTCGTCAAGGTCAGCGGTGCGATCGGGTTTTTCCCGGCGTTGCTGCTGGTCATTCTCGGCTCGATGCTCGGCGTGTTCGTGCTGCGCATCGCCGGCCTCGCCACGGCATTGCGGGCCCGTGAAAGCCTGAACCGTGGCGAGCTGCCTGCCCAGACCATGCTCGAAGGCCTGATGCTGGCCTTGGGTGGCGGTCTGTTGATCCTGCCTGGCTTCATCAGCGATGTGCTGGGCCTGGTCATGCTGCTGCCGTTCACCCGTCGGTTGCTGGCCAATAAAATGCGCCAGCGTGCCGAAGAACAGGCTATTCGCCAGCGAGCCTTCGCCGACGACCTTCAGCCCCGCGGCGGGCCGACGCCACGACAGCCTGTGGGGCGCGAACCCGATGTGATCGAAGGCGAGTTCGAGCACCGCGATCCCAAGTAAAACCAGCGACACGGCACCTTCGGGTGCCGTGTTCGTTTGCGGCTTCGTGAAGTAAAAAATTTTCTACCCGACCCTTGAAATCGGCTTGTACGCCCTTATGTATGGGTCACCGCAAGGTTTCCGGTGGCGACACTGGACAGACTTCCGCGGTTCGCTTGACGAACCGCATCCGGCTCCGCCGGCTTTTGTTAAACCCGCCGGGATTACACCGGCCGATGAAAACCAAAATTAGGAGAGATCGACAATGAAGCTTCGTCCTCTGCATGACCGCGTCGTCATCCGTCGCAGCGAAGAAGAGAAGAAAACCGCTGGCGGTATCGTCCTGCCAGGTTCGGCTGCTGAAAAAGCCAACCACGGTGAAGTTCTCGCTGTAGGTCCAGGCAAGGCACTGGAAAACGGTGAAGTACGTGCGCTGGCCGTGAAAGTGGGTGACAAGGTTGTGTTCGGCCCTTACTCCGGCAGCAACACAGTGAAAGTCGACGGCGAAGACCTGCTGGTGATGAGCGAGAACGAAATCCTCGCTGTCCTGGAAGGCTGATTCTCCCGCTCATTTTCCCGTTACTACAAAGTATTTAAGGAATATCGATCATGGCTGCTAAAGAAGTTAAATTCGGCGATTCCGCCCGCAAGAAAATGCTCGCCGGTGTCAACGTCCTGGCTGACGCAGTAAAAGCGACCCTGGGCCCGAAAGGCCGTAACGTGATCATCGAGAAGAGCTTCGGCGCTCCGACCATCACCAAGGACGGCGTTTCCGTCGCCAAAGAAATCGAGCTGAAAGATCGCTTCGAAAACATGGGCGCGCAGCTGGTCAAAGACGTTGCCTCCCGTGCCAACGACGACGCCGGTGACGGCACCACCACCGCCACCGTTCTGGCTCAGTCCATCGTCAACGAAGGCCTCAAGGCTGTCGCTGCCGGCATGAACCCGATGGACCTCAAGCGCGGTATCGACAAGGCGACCATCGCCATCGTCAAAGAGCTTAAAGCCCTGTCCAAGCCATGCGCCGACACCAAGGCCATCGCTCAGGTCGGCACCATCTCGGCCAACTCCGACAACTCCATCGGCGACATCATTGCCGAAGCCATGGAAAAAGTCGGTAAAGAAGGCGTGATCACCGTTGAAGAAGGCTCGGGCCTGGAAAACGAACTGTCGGTTGTAGAAGGCATGCAGTTCGACCGTGGCTACCTGTCGCCGTACTTCGTCAACAAGCCGGACACCATGGTTGCCGAGCTGGATAGCCCGCTGATCCTGCTGGTCGACAAGAAAATCTCCAACATCCGCGAAATGCTGCCAGTGCTGGAAGCCGTTGCCAAAGCCGGCCGCCCACTGCTGATCGTGGCTGAAGACGTTGAAGGCGAAGCCTTGGCGACCCTGGTTGTGAACAACATGCGCGGTATCGTTAAAGTCGCTGCCGTCAAGGCACCGGGCTTTGGTGATCGTCGCAAGGCCATGCTGCAGGACATCGCCGTACTGACCGGCGGTACCGTTATCTCCGAAGAGATCGGCCTGAGCCTGGAAAGCACCACCCTGGAGCACCTGGGTAACGCCAAGCGCGTGATCCTGTCCAAGGAAAACACCACCGTGATCGACGGTGCCGGCGTCGAGGCTGATATCCAGGCCCGCGTCACTCAGATCCGTGCACAAGTGGCCGACACTTCCTCCGACTACGACCGTGAAAAACTGCAAGAGCGTCTGGCCAAGCTGTCTGGCGGCGTTGCAGTAATCAAGGTTGGCGCCGGCTCCGAAGTTGAAATGAAAGAGAAGAAAGCCCGCGTTGAAGACGCCCTGCACGCAACCCGCGCAGCCGTCGAAGAAGGCGTGGTACCTGGCGGCGGCGTGGCACTGGTTCGTGCCCTGCAGGCCATCAGCGAGCTCAAAGGCGACAACGATGACCAGAACGTGGGCATCCAGTTGCTGCGTCGTGCTGTTGAAGCACCGCTGCGCCAGATCGTTGCCAACTCCGGCGACGAGCCAAGCGTTGTGGTCGACAAGGTCAAGCAGGGTTCGGGTAACTACGGTTACAACGCGGCTACCGGCGAATACGGCGACATGATCGAAATGGGTATCCTGGACCCGGCCAAAGTGACTCGTTCGGCTCTGCAAGCGGCTTCGTCGATTGCCAGCCTGATGATCACCACCGAGGCGATGATCGCTGAAATCAAGGAAGACGCTCCAGCTGGCGGCGGCATGCCAGACATGGGCGGCATGGGTGGCATGGGCGGCATGATGTAAGCCAGCCTTACCCTGTACTGAAAAACCCCGTCTGCGAAAGCAGGCGGGGTTTTTTAATGCCTCGGGTTTGTCCCAGCATTGGCAGGGGACCAGCGGTCCCTGTGGGAGCAAAGCTTGCTCGCGATTGCGAGGGTTGCTCCGGCATCTGGCGAGCTGAACCACCGCAATCGCGAGCAAGCTTTGCTCCCACGGGGTTTAGGCGCTAACAGGATGCCCCTCGGCCACTGGGTCAGCTCCAACGGCCGGTCTGTAAAGGATGTAGTAGTAACACCCCAGGCAAATCAACCAACAGAACACCGCCGTCCACACATTATGGGAAAAGAAGTGCGCCCCTTGCATCATGCGGCCCACGGAGAACAACGTGCCCAGGGCGAAGGCGAATATGAAGGCTTGGCGGGCCAGGCGCGGACGACGGTCGCGCAGTACGAAGAACAACGCAAACAGCGTAAACCCCGCAGCGGCGTGACCGCCGGGCCAGCATCGGCCGGGCTTGTCAGTGGCCGGGCGCGGACTTAACAGCTCGCTGTAGGTCTGCTTGCCACCGAACTCCTTCAGGCTCCAGGGGCATTGCACTGCCGTCACGGCTTTCATCGGCGTGACGAACGAAGTTGCCAGCGCCAGGGAGAGCACCAGGCAGCCTAGTTCGCGTTTGAACGGTTTGAGCCGGGTGGAGAAAAACGCGGCGATGAACCCCAGGATCGACAAGACGGAAAACACGATGACCACCTGTTTGGCCCGATCATGCAGGATGTCTTCCAGAAAAAAACTGTGCCGACCGATGAACCCGTCGACCGGGTCGTAAAACAGCCTGGCCAGGTCCATGTCCAGCGTGGTCAGTTCCAGCAGTACCAGGATGACCGCGATAGCGATGGGCAGGCCCAGGGCGATCCAGAAATTCAACGGCCTGGAAACGGGGCGGGTGGCGGTGGAAACCATGGCAGTACCTTTGCTGGAGTGTTCTTGAACAGCACGTTGCGCGCAGTCTGGTCCGGGTGCCGTGGGCGAAGCGTGAATGCCGGGTGAAAAACTCGTCAATGCCGGGCAACCCACTCTATGGGCCGCACGACAGTGGTGGGAGCAGGGAAACCGGAAACCACCACAGAGGAGTTTGGGGTGGCCGGGAAGTCTAGGGCTAAATAAACCCGCCAAGACAGTTGCTCCCACATGGGGTTACTCGCCAGGGCCGCCGATACACCCCTAGCCGTGATTCACACTTGGCCTTAAGCTGCGCGGGCCACGATGACCGTCCACGTGCGCAGAGGAGATGCCCATGCGAATTCTGTTGGTTGAAGACAACCGTGACATCCTGGCCAATCTGGCCGATTACCTGGGGCTCAAAGGCTATACCGTCGACTGTGCCCAGGACGGCCTGTCGGGGTTACACCTGGCCGCTACTGAGCACTACGACCTGATCGTGCTCGACATCATGCTGCCGGGCATCGACGGCTACACCTTGTGCAAGCGCCTGCGCGAGGACGCGCGACGTGATACGCCGGTGATCATGCTCACGGCCCGGGATCAACTGGATGATCGCCTGCAGGGTTTCAAGTCCGGCGCCGATGATTACCTGGTCAAACCTTTTGCCTTGTCGGAACTGGCGGCGCGGATCGAAGCGGTCATGCGTCGGGCCCAGGGCGGCGGGCGGCGTGCCTTGCAGGTCGGTGACCTGAGTTACGACCTCGATACCCTGGAAGTCACCCGCGAAGGCAAACTGCTGAAGCTCAACCCCGTCGGCCTGAAACTGCTGGCGGTCTTGATGCAGAAAAGCCCTCACGTGCTGCGGCGGGAAATCCTCGAAGAAGCCTTGTGGGGTGATGATTGCCCGGACAGTGACAGCCTGCGCAGCCATGTCCATCAACTGCGTCAGGTGATCGACAAACCGTTCGACAAACCGCTGTTGCACACCGTGCATGGCGTTGGTTACCGCCTGGCCGAGGGCCGAGATGGAGTTTAAGCAGAGCCTTGCCCAACGGATCATCATCGCCTTTGCGCTGATGAGCGCGTTGGTCGCCGGGGCATTCGCCATGGGCATCGTGGCGACGGTTCACTTGGTGGAAGAAAGACTGATTTCCGCCGGGCTCGGCGGAGACCTGCAACGCCTGCTGCTGATGGACAGTGTTTCGGACTGGAGTCACCGTCCAGAACCTGACCAGTTGTTCTATTTCAGCGGCGGCCCGGGTGACTTCGATTTGCCCAAGGATCTGCGTCACCTGGATCGCGGTTTCCACGAGGTCTTTCGTGCGCAATTGTCGTATCACGCCATGGTCGAGATTGTTGACGGTCGACACTACGTGTTACTGCAGGACCAGAGCGACTTCGAAGAGCGCGAGCGGTTGCTGTTCGCCGTGGTGCTGGTGGGCTTCGTGCTCAGCTTGGCACTGGCGGTATTCCTGGGTTGGGTCCTGGCTCGTCGGGTGATGGCACCGGTCGTGCGCCTGGCCCGGCAGGTGCGCCATCGCGACCAGCTCCTCGGGCTGGCCCCGCCGCTGGCCCCTGACTATGCCGCCGATGAAGTGGGTGAGCTGGCCGTGGCATTCGACGCTACGCTGGGGCGACTGCGCCAGGCCCTGACGCGTGAGCGGTTGTTTACCAGCGACGTGAGCCATGAGTTGCGCACGCCGCTGATGGTCCTGGCCAGCTCCTGTGAGCTTTTGCTGGAGAACCCGGCCCTGGATCAACGCGGTCGCAAACAGGTCGAGCGGATCAGTCGGGCCAGCGAAGAAATGCGCGAGTTGGTGCAAACGTTCCTGATGCTCGCCAGGACCCAGCGCGAAGACAGCGGCATGTCGCCCCGATTGACGTTAGGCCAGGTGGCCGAGGACCTCGTTGGATTGTGGCGTGCTCCGATCGAAGCCAAAGGGCTGACCTTGATCTTCGAGCCGGGGCAAACCGCCGACACTCCGTACAACGCTACGTTCCTGACCGCCGTCATGGGCAACTTGCTGCGCAACGCCTTGCACTACACCGACCAGGGCTTCATTCGCCTCACGCTGTCTGCGACCGGGTTCGTGGTTGAGGACAGTGGCGTGGGCATCCCCGAGGAGAAACGTGAGGCGATGTTCGAGCCATTCGTGCGTGGCAATGAAAAGCGCGGCGAGGGGCTTGGGTTGGGGCTTTCATTGGTCCAACGGATCTGCGAGAACCAGGGCTGGAGGGTGAGTCTCAACACCATGGAGCCCAACGGCTGCCATTTCGAGGTTCAATTGAATCCCCAGGACTGAGGATCGCACTCAAGTCTGCCCGTCTGAAATATTCCGAAAACCATCGAGCGCGTGCACGACGAAGTTTTCACAAAGGGATGACCTGGTGCGAACATGTCGGCCATTAACGTGGGAGCCATTCCGTCATGGAGGCCCCCGCCAATGTCCAATCCTATCAAGCTCGACTTTTCCGAAAAATATGACGAAAAGCACGCCCACCAATACCTGCATAAACACCAGACCGGTCTGAGTCGTCGCCTTTCCCACCGCCGTGATGAACAACTGGCACGCACGGCCTTGACGTTGGCAGGTGACCCAGGACTGGTGCTGGACTTGCCGTGTGGTGCCGGGCGTTTATGGCCTGTGCTGGCCGAAAAGCCGAACCGGGTGATCATCGGTGCGGACAATTCCACAGCCATGCTCCAGACCGCGTTGAACGCTCAACCCGCCGATGTCGTAAAACGGGTACAACCCTTGCACGCTTCTGCGTTCGACATTGCCTTGCCTGATAACGCCGTCGACAGCATTTTTTGCATGCGCCTGCTCCACCACATCGGTGAACCTGCGCATCGACTGGCGATTCTGCGGGAATTCGAGCGCGTCACTCGTGATAGCGTGATCGTTTCATTGTGGGTCGATGGCAATTTCAAGGCCTGGAAACGTAAGCGTCTGGAGCACACGCGTGGGCAGAAAGGCTACCAGAATCGGTTTGTGTTACCAGCCGCTACAGTCGAAGGTGAATTTCGACAGGCTGGTTTCCGCATTCAGGAACGACTGGACTTCCTGCCACTCTATGCCATGTGGCGAGTTTATGTATTACGCAAGAGGTAACAGCATGGTTGTGGCAGTAGAGAAAACAGCGGCCCCCCGCTGTGGCTTCGAACACTTCTGGAATCAGCAGGGTGAATGGGTGGAACAACCCAATGTGCGTCGTGGTGGTGAAAGCGGAGTGCAGCGGATCAACAACGGCGGCGATCTGCTCTATGCCAAGCGTCAGACAGGGCATATTTACCGTAGCTTGTTGCATCCGTTTGGCCGCCCAACCGTGCTACGTGAGCAAGATGCCCTGCTGGCATTGACCCGGCTCGACGTCAGCGTTCCAAAGGTCATCTTCTGTGGTGCACAGCGGGACCCGATTCACAAGTGGCGTGCGTTGCTTGTGACTCATGCGCTGGATGGTTTCATGGAGCTGGAGCACTGGTATGCCGCCGGCGGGCGCGAGCGTCATGGCGAAGCGGGGCATGACCGAATTCTCCAGGCATTGGCAGAGAACCTGGCTCGCATGCATAAGGGGCGTTGGCAGCATGGTTGCCTCTATATCAAGCATGTATTTGTGCGCGTGACCGGAGAGGGTGAGTCCGCTCGGGCCGAAGTGGCCCTGCTGGATTTGGAAAAGTCCCGTCAACGCCTGACTTCCCGGACCGCAGCGTCCCACGACATGAAGCAACTGCGACGCCATTCGTCGTTCAGCGATTCAGAATGGGAAAAACTCGTCTACTTTTACAGAGCGGCGTTTGGCAGCGCTATCAAAGGTTTATAGCAATGAAATTAGAAATTGCTAGAGGTTTGTTTCTCGTAGGAGCCCTGGCAGTTACCTCAATGGCGGTGGCGGTATGGGAGCAGCCCCGTTCGCAGATCCTCAGTGCTTCCCACCCGGACGCGCACTGCCCTTTGCCACGTGTGGCCAAGGCCAGCGAGGCGATCCGGCCGGACGATGATCTGTTGTTGTTCATGTTCAGTCTTTCCCAAGGCATGAGGCCCCAGAGTTGATGGGCAGCAAACCCCTAGAAGGCCTCGCGTATGCGAGGCCTTTATTGTTGGACCTGTAGTAAATCACCGTGGCGAGGGAATTTATCCCCGCCGGGCCGCAGGAGCTGCGTAGGAGCTGTCGAGCGAAGCGAGGCTGCGATCTTTCCGTGGGCACTTGAGTCTCAAGCGAAAGATCATAAGATCAAAAGATCGCAGCCTTCGGCAGCGCCTACAGGGCCAGTGGCCGCAAGCTAGGGTTTGTCCGGCTTGGCCAGCAGTGTATAGACGCAGGGCAACACGAACAGTGTGAACAAGGTGCCAATCGACATGCCGGTGGCGATGACCATGCCGATGTCGAAGCGGCTCACCGCCCCGGCCCCGGTCGCCAGGATCAGCGGCACCATGCCGAATACCGTCGCCGCCGTGGTCATCAGCACCGGTCGCAGACGAATCGACGCAGCTTGCTCCACGGCTTCCCGTGGTGTCAGGCCTTGTTCCTTGCGCAACTGGTTGGCAAATTCGACGATCAGGATCCCGTGCTTGCTGATCAGGCCGATCAGCGTGACCAGTCCTACCTGGGTATAGATGTTCATGCTCGACCAGCCAAGAAACAGCGGAATCAGGGCCCCGCAAATCGACAGCGGCACCGTGACCAGGATCACCAGTGGATCCCGGAAGCTTTCGAACTGGGCGGCCAGCACCAGGAAGATGATCGCCAGGGCCAGGGAAAAAGTGACCCAAAGGGCACTGCCTTCCTGAACGAACTGACGCGAAGCTCCTGCATAATCGAAGGCGAACCCTGCTGGCGCCTCTTCCTGTGCAATCTGACGCACCGTCTCGATCGCCTCGCCCATGCTCACCACGGGAAAGCCCGAAATCGTGACTGCGTTGAGTTGCTGGAACTGGTTCAACTGCCGTGGTCGCGCCCGGTCGCTGACCTTGATCAACGTCGACAGCGGCAGCAGCTCACCCTGGGTATTCTTCACGTAGTAGTTGTTCAGCCAGTCCGGGTTATCCCGGAACGGCCGTTCGACCTGGGCAATGACCTTGTAGCTGCGCCCTTCGATGGTAAAGCGGTTGATCTCGGCCTCCCCGAGCAAGGTGGCGAGGGTGCCCCCCAGGTCCTGCATCGAGACGCCCATCTGGGCGGCCTTGGCGCGATCGATGTCCACGACGACTTCGGGTTTGTCGAAAGCCAGGTCAATGTCCATGAAGGCGAACTTGCCGGACTCCAGCGCGCGCTTCTTGACCCGATCGGCAATCTGCAACAGCGTCGCATAGTCCTTGGGTGAGTTGATGACGAAGGCGAATGGCAAGCCTTCACCGGTGCCAGGCAGGGAGGGCAGGTTGAAACCGAATATTTGCAGGCCGGGGATGCTCTCCAGCCTGGCCTGGACGTCAGGCAGGATTTCCATCTGGGTGCGGCTGCGTTCGTTCCAGGGCTTGAGCAGGAAGCCGCCGATGCCGGACTGCACACCGTTGTAGCCGTTGATCTGGAACGAGGAGTAGTACTCGGGGAACTCCTTGAACATGGTGACGAAGTGATCGGTGTAGGCGTTCAGGTAGTCGAGGTTGGTCGTCTGCGGAGCATTGGCCATCATGAAAATGATGCCTTGGTCTTCGTCGGGGGCCAGCTCGGTTTTGGTGAACATGACCAGCACCGGAATCAGCAACAGCACGATCACTGCAAACACCAGCACCACCGGCCGGGTGTTGAGCGTGCCGTGCAGCATGCGCTGGTAGCGGTCCTTCAAACGTTCGAACACCATGTCCAGCCGATGGGCCAGTCCCGAGGGGTTTTCGTCATGGCGCAGCAGCATGGCGCACATCATGGGCGACAGGGTCAGGGCGACGATCCCGGAGATCACCACCGCGCCAGCGAGGGTCAGGGCGAACTCCTTGAACAAAGCCCCGGTAAGGCCCTCGAGCAGACCGATCGGTGCGTACACCGCGGTCAGCGTGATGGTCATCGAGACCACCGGCATGGCGATCTCCCGGGCACCTTCTATTGCGGCATCGAACGGGCTCTTGCCTTCCTCGATGTGCCGGTGAATGTTTTCCACTACGACGATGGCATCGTCCACCACCAGGCCAATGGCCAGAACCATGGCGAGCAGGGTCAGCAGATTCATCGAGTAGCCCATCAACTGCATGAAGAACATCACGCCGATCATCGACAACGGGATGGTGACCACCGGGATGAGCACTGAGCGAAAGGCGCCGAGGAACAGGAACACCACGACGATGACGATCAGTACCGCCTCGAAGAGGGTTTTGACCACCTCGTCGATGGATGCCTGGATGAACAAGGTGGCGTCGTAGGCGATCTCGGCCTTGAGGTTGGCGGGCAACTGGGCCTCCAGCTCCGGCATGATCCTGCGCACTTCCTTGATCACGTCCAGCGGGTTCGCGCCGGGGGTGGCCTTGATGCCGATGTACACCGAGGGCGTGCCACCGAAGGAACTGATGGTGTCGTAGTTTTCGGCGCCCATCTCCACCCGGGCCACATCCCGCAGCAGCACGCGGCTGTCGCCGTCGGTCTTGAGCGGGATCGCCGCGAAGGCCTCGGCGGACTTGAGCTCGGTGTTGGCATTGATACTGGTAACCACGTATTCGCCCTTCACCTCACCGGCGGCCGAGAGGAAGTTGTACTGGCGTACGGCATCGGTCACGTCGGCGGCGGTGAGGCCGAAACCGGCAAGCTTGACCGGATCCAGCCAAAGGCGCATGGCGAAGACCTGATTGCCCAGGATCTCCGCTTCGGCCATGCCCGGCAACGTTGCGAGTTTGGGCTGGACCACCCGTGACAGGTAGTCGGTGATTTGCGGGTTGTTCAGTTCCTTACTGAAAAAACTGATGTACATCAGTGCCGAGGCATCGGCGGCCTCGCGGCTGAGCACCGGGTCTTCAGCGTCCTGGGGCAGTTGGTTCTTGACCTCGTTGGCCTTGGCCAGCAGCTCGGTAAAAAGCCGGTCGCTGTTGGCGCCGATGCGGGCGTAGACCGATATCACCGAAAAATTCTGACGGCTGACCGAGGTCATGTAGTCGATGCCCTCGGCGCTGGCCAGGCTCTGTTGCATCGGTTGGGTGATATAGCCCTGGATGGTCTCGGCGTTGGCCCCGGGGTAGGCGGTGGTCACCGTGATCAGGGCGTTCTCCATCTGCGGGTACTGGCGCAGGGGCAGCTTGCTCCAGGCCTGGAAACCCAGCAGCACGATCAGCAGGCTGACCACGGTGGCGAGCACCGGACGGCGGATGAACGGATCAGTAAAAGCCATGAGGGTTCCTTGATCAGTCCGCCGGGGGCGGGCTGTTCTGTTCGGTCAGGGTCTTGTCGTCGCTGACAGCGATGGGCGTGCCGTTATCCAGTTTGATCTGGCCGGCGATCACGACCTGTTCGCCGCTCTGCACCCCTTTGGAAACCAGCACCTGCCCATCACGTCGCTCACCGGTTTCGACGAAGCGCCGTTCGGCGATCAGGATCGGTTGGCCCTTGTCATCTTTCTCGACGTTGCCGTCGTCGGTTTTCTTCTGCGTCACGACGTACACGGAATTGCCGTAGAGGGTGTAGGTCACGGCGCTTTCCGGCACGACGATGGCCTTGGCCTTGTCCGGCAGGATCACCTGCAGGCTGGCGAACATGCCGGGAAACAGCCTGCCGTCGGGGTTGCCCAAGGTGGCGCGTACCAGCACGTTGCGTGTGCTGTCTTCGATTTTGGGGTTGATCGCGCTGATGGCGCCGACGAAGGTCTGGCCGGGATAGGCCGAGACACTGACGTTGACGATCTGGCCAACCGCGAGCAGGGGGACCGCTTGCTCGGGGAGGTAGAAATCCACATACAGGCTGCTCAGGTCCTGCAGGGTGGCGATCACCGTGCCGCTGGCCAGGTAGTCGCCAACGTCCACCTGACGAATGCCGATGGTGCCACTGAAAGGCGCGACGATGTGTTTCTTGGCCAGCGAAGCCTTGAGTTGGTTGACCGTGGCCTGGTTCTTTTTCAACTGCGCCGCGAGCCGGTCGAACTCGCCCTTGGAAATCGCCTGGCTGCCCACCAGTTGTCGACCCCGGCCAAAATCCAGTTGCGACAGACCAAGGTCGGCCACGGCGGTTTCCAGCAGCGCGCTTTCGACGTCACTGTCCAGTTGCACCAGTGGCTGGCCAGCCTTGACCTTTTGCCCCGACTGGAACTGCACCTTCTGCACCGTCCCGGCAATTTCCAGGCTCAGGTCTACGCCTTGCAATGCGGTGAGGCTGCCAACGGTGGACAGCCGAGTTTGCCAAGGCTGCTCGACGGCCGTGGCCACGGCGACGCTGACCGGCGGTTTGGGGGCAGAAAACATCTGGATCTGCTGGTAAACGGAGAAGGCCTTGTAGCCGGCCAGCAGCAGTACCACCAGCAGGACAACACCCAACATGATCAGCATGCGGCGTCGCAGCATGTTCCACTTCCTTGGAAAAAAGCTGAGAGAAAAGGACAGACAGGCGGGCACATTACTCTGAGTTTTCGGGGTATTCCAGATGCTGGCGGGCCTGGGTTGTGTGGGAATGTTCCGAAAATTCAGGGAACTCGGCGCCTAAGAGGCTTCTCTCCCTCGATCAAACCAAATGCAAATGGTTGTCCCAGAGCCCCGCCGGCAGATCCAGTGGCTTTGCGACCAGTTGTGACTGGCGACAATCGTAGAAACGGCAACGGCCCTGACCCGAGGTCACGACGAAACCGTCGGCCACCGCACCTACACCGGCGCAGTCCGGCAGAGGCGCATCGAGGCGTACTTCGCCGTTGTCCAGGTCCCAGATAAAAAAGCGATTGCCACGGGGCGCTGTCAGGGCCACCAGGCGCAGGTCGCTGTGTACGGCAACGCTGGCGGTGTAATGACCCATGGCCTGCAATTGATGCTCGGCCACAGGGAATGCCTGGAACGGCTGGCCCGGACGCTTGATCGCCAGCAGCTCGGAGGATTCGTGGGCATCGCCCATGAATTGCTGGCCGCAAACGATGGTGCCATCGCTGGCGATGCCCATGTGGCGCACGCTGTTCATCGACTGCGCGAGAGTTTCCTTGCTCAGCAGGGTGCCATCGCGCTGCATCAGTACCAGGCTCGGCTCCATGGCATTGAGGTTCATCTCGACCCGGCTTTCGGCCTCGGTGCGGATGCCGCCGTTGGCGACCACCAGCGTTTCGCCGTCGGGCATCCACGACACTTGGTGAGGGCCGATGCCGTGCGTGGACAGTTCGCCGCTGTGCACCAAGCGTTCGCCTTCGAAACGGTACACACCCAGCAGGCCGCGGCCCGGATCGGTCGTGTCGTTCTCGGTGGCGTACAGCCATTCGCCGCTTTTGTGAATCACCGCGTGGCCATAGAAGTGCCGGTTCGGCAACGAGGTGAGGGTCTGTAGCAGCGTACCGTCGCGCAGGTCGATCAGGTAGCTTTCGGTACCTGGGCGACGGGCGACGAACAGCGCAATCGGTTGTGTCGGATGGTCAATGATGTCATGGCATCGCTGCTTGACCTGGGTGGCGAACACCCGGCTGCCGTCCAGTCGATAGCCCACGGCGTAGTGCTTGCCGTCGCTGTCGTCCCGTGCCGAAAGCAGCAGCGGACTCTTGTCCTTTTGCTTGAACAGCGTCCAGCCGCCCAGGGTAACGGCGCCGAGCAGCAGGCTGCCCAGTGCCAGAGCCTGACGTCGAAACATGATCAGTCACCGTCGTTGGCATTGAAGCCCAATTGAATACCCAACGCCTTGGCCAGTTCGCCTTCGTGCAGGCGATGGACCACGTTGAGGCTGTCGTACAGTTCGTTGAGCTGCTGGCGTCCGGCGTCATCGCCGAGCATTTCGACCAGCGAGCGCTGGCTGCTGGCGAACAGCTTCAACGAGGTGTCGTAGGCCGCGTCGATCTTGTCGGCCAGGGGTTTCTGCTCGCTTGGCAGCAGGCTGCGCAGGCCTTTGTTGTCCACGCCGACCCAAACGGTCCTGGCTGCGCTCAGGCTGGCTTGCAGACCTTGCAACGACGACTGGCTGCGCCAGGCATCGGCTTGGAAAGGTTGTGGTACGCCCTTGCTCTGGCGGCCCATCGGCGTGCCGAGTTTCTTCTTCAAGGTGTCCAAGGCGGTGACCTGGACCCTCAGCAAATCGGCGATCGCTTCGTGGGAATCGGCGTAGCGCTGGTTCGGAAACTTGCTCATCTGGGCAAGCATGCCGTCGTGGGTGTTCCAGCGTGACAGGATATCTTCGGCCAGTTGTTTCTGACGTTCGCCGATGGCGATCAGCAGCGGGCAATACTTGGCTTTTTGCGCGCTGTCGGCCATGTCGATTTTGGCGTCGAACAGCAGGTATTCATAGGCCGAGAGGCCCTGGACCACCACGCTGGACTTGGCCAGGCCGGCAACGTCGATCTGCGGCTGGCTGTTGACCAGTTGCTCGACCTGGCGGCCCACCAGGTTTTTCTTGTCCGGCCAGAACTGTACCTGCCAGGCGCGGTTGCCTTCGGCCAGTGGACCGATCAGCAGCGGTTGCAACTCCGCCCAGGCTTTTTGTGCCTTGAGGAAGTCGGCGCGGGCGGTCTCCAGGTTTTCCTTGCCCTGGCAGAACGCCAGGGCGCTGGTTGCCAGTTGCCGGTCGGCCTCTACCCAGCGGCTGTAGGTCGGCAGGATCACCTGCTTGGCGATCGCCGCCGAAGTGACCGCTTGCGGATCCTGGGGCGAGCAGGCGCCGAGGACGATGGCGGCGAGGCTGGTGAACAACAGCTTGGGACGGAACATGTCGGACTCCCGTTTTTCGGAAAATGCGTTTAAAGGGAATTCAGGAACGCCAGCAACGCCGCGCGTTGCTCGGCAGTGAACGCTAAAACCTGTTGCTGCGCCGCTTGCGCTTCGCCGCCATGCCACAGGACGGCTTCGAGCAGGTTGCGCGCGCGACCGTCGTGCAAGAACTGGGTGTGACCACCGACGGCTTCGGTCAGACCGATGCCCCACAGTGGCGGGGTCCGCCAGTCACGGCCGCTGGCCTTGAATTCGCTGCGGTTGTCGGCCAGGCCTTCGCCCATGTCGTGCAACAGCAGATCGGTGTAGGGGCGAATGACTTGGTTCGCCAGTTCCGGTTCGGCGGCGTTGGTGGACGTGGTGTATTTCGGGGTGTGGCAGGACTGGCAGCCGGCCTGGAAAAACAGATTCTTGCCGGCCAGCACCTGGGGCGAGTCCACCTCGCGCCGGGCCGGTACCGCGACGTTGCGGCTGTAGAACAGCACCAGTCGCAGAATGTTGTCGCTGACTTCCGGCTCGCCATCGGCGCCGTTGCCGTTCGGCGCGTGCTTGCAGTCGACCTGGGCATCAGTGCAGTCATCGAAGGGCCGCAGGCTTGTCGTAAGCCCCATGTCACCGGAAAAGGCGTGGACGTTCTGCTGATTGAGGTTCGGCTGTCCGGCCTTCCAGCCGAAACGCCCCAATACGGTCTTTTGCTGGACATCGTCCCAGACCTGGTTCGGCCGGCCGAGGATGCCCTTGTTTTCCCGTGCCTGGGCTTGGGCGTTGGCCAGGATAGCTTCTTCAGGAATGGCTTCAAGCAGCCCCAGGCCGATCATCGGCGGGGCGACGCGGGCCGAAAAGCGTGTATCGGGGTGCATCGGGCCATAGCCCAGTTGGGTGATCTGCAGATGCGGCTTGCGCAGTTCTACGACGGTGCCGTCGTCGAAGCGCACCGGGACAGGCGTGTAATCGACCCGCACCTTGCCTTCGGGGACGACACCGGGCACGGACATGTCCTGCAATTGCCCGCCATAGGTCGGCTCCGGCACCACCCCCAGTTGTTCGATGACCTTGGCGTAGGGCGGGGTATCGGGAATTGACAGGCGCACCAGCATCGACACCGCGCTGGCCGCGTCCGGTGCCGGCGGATGGCCGCGACCGTCCTTGATGTGGCAGTTCTGGCAGGCGTTGGTATTGAACAACGGCCCCAGACCGTCCCGCGCGGTGGTGGTCGATGGCGCGATCACCCAAGGGCTGCGGAAAAAACTGTTACCCACGGCGAAATCCACCCGCCGCGAAGGTGGCAGGTTGGCCGAGGGCAGGGAAAAGGCGTTCTGATCACTCTTGCGCACCGTCGCCGCGCCGGCAGACCGGGCTTCGCCGGGTTCGGCCTGAGTAAAGCGCGGGGCATCATCGCAGGCACTCAGGCCCAGGGCCATGAACAGAGCGCATAAGCGAAGAGGCAACGACGGCATCGGACTTCCTGGAGGACGAGTGAAACGAGGGCGCAAAGTCTAACAGGGCCGGGGAGATTGAATAAGAGGAATTATCGTTTGGTTGGGGGGTGTCGCTTTAATCTCGGTGAGGCAAGCGTTGCTTTGCTCAAGGCTTGATTCCAGTGTCCAGTCATTCTCCGTCTCAACCGTTCGTCTAAAGTCTGTTCTTACCTGTAAGTTCTGACAGTAGTCAGTCCCCCGTATCCGAGGTGTGATATCACCTCAAAGTTAACGGGGCATGTCTCATGACCGACTCATCGACCACCGCCGACCAAACCGTGTTGGTGCTGTACCCGCCCAGACTGCCTCGCGCGACGATGCCCGTGCAAGGCGCCGATTACGGCGTGCCCAAGCATATCTATGACCTGGAACCCATGGGATGCGCGGTGGAGGTGGGGCCTTATCTGGGGCAGGACGCAGGCGATACTGTCTCTATCAACCTGAATGGCGAGCTGGCCCTGGATAGCGATCAGACTCAAGGCATCGATGACACGGTCACGCTGTACATCCCACTCGGCAAATTGCTCCCGGGGATCGTCAATCGGCTGACCTATACCGTGACACGTGCCGGTGAGAATTTTGGCACCTCAGAGCCACCACTGGAGATTCTATACAACAGTATCCGACCCGGCATCGAGGACGTGACGCCCGGCGATAATGCGCATTCCGAACTGGAGCTGATACTGCCGGACGAAATCAAGAATGGCGTGGGGCCAGGTTTCACTCGGGCGACGGTGTGCGTGGCTTACCCGTATTGCCGGGCCTATGATCGTATCCGGCTCAATTGCAATGGCCGCGACGTGTATCACACCGTCGATGTCACCCAGGCCCCGGCGCCGCCCGCGCATGGCTCGGCGACACCCACCCGTGTGTGCTTCGACGTCACCAGCGCCGACCTGAGAGACGATCCTGAATTCAGGTTTTCCTTCACCGTCAACGACCAGCTCAACAATTCCCCGGACCCAGACGCCCCTTGGTCGGCGGTGCAGACGGTGGACGTGGACCAGGCCGGTGCCCGATTGCCGCAGCCGATCCCACGTGAAATTGCCAGTGATGCCGGCGACGATCCAAACACTATTGATCTCGACAAGCTGGGGACCAACCCGTTGTTGTTGATCGTCCTGACCGGTGAATCGCGTTTCCTGCCTGGGGACACGGTGGAGGCGACCTATGTCGCGAAGGTCGCGGGCCAGCCGGATGTCGTGGTCCTGGCCACGGGCACGGTTGAAACGGATGAATTCGGGCAGAAAAAAGCCTGTGTCCTGACGATTCCAAATGACAAGGTCATCCCGGGCAGTACGGTGCAAGCGTCCTATAGGTTGCTCAGAAACACGGTGCTGGTAGGCACCTCAAAAACCGCCAGGGCCACCGTCATCGGGGAGGGAGGGCTGGACCTGCCCCCGCCCTGGATCAAGGAAACGCTTGGCAACAGCCTTGACCCGGTTGATGCAAAAGACACGTTGACCGTGGTGGTGCGCTATGACGACATGTTGCCCACCGACCTGCTGAGCGTGACTTGGGCAGGTACGCCCGGCGCCGGCTCCTACACCTCCGACGCAGAGGAGGTCGGCACCGTCGGCGACAGAGAGGTGCCGATCCCGGTCGCGGTCCTGGCCTTCAATTTGGGCAAGACGGTGACGGTAACCTACACCGTCACCCGTAAGAACCGAGCGACCACCACCCCCTCCGATCCGTTCCTGATCAACGTGCGCGACATCGCCCAGAGCGATCTGCCGACGCCGCTGATTCCCGAAGCGGCCAATGGCGGCGCCGGACCTGAGCTTGACCTGGCCAGTTACGCGGGTGACGCCACTGTGACGGTGGTGCCCTGGCCGCTCATTGCCATTGACCAGAAGGTATGGCTTTACTGCGAAGGCACCAAGACTGACGGGACGAGGCATACGATCACCTTGCAAACCGCCACAAGCCTGACGGCGGATGAAGTGAGGATCGGACTGTCCAGACCGGTTCCCCAAGGTCAACTGCAACTGTTGCGCGACCGCTCTGACCTGAACGTCGTGCTGCAGGTGACGTTCAATAAAGCCCCGGAGATCACCGAGGCCATCAGCTTTCCCCTGCGCACTTACTCGATCAGGTCCGTGGTGCTGGACACACCGCTCATTACCTCGGTCAAGGATCCCAGCGACACGCCGATCTCCGATAACGGCTACACCCTCGCGACCACCGTGACGCTGACCGGCGAAGCAACGCCCAACACGAAGGTCGAAATTTTCGACAATGATGAATACAAAAAGACGATCGAGGTCGATACCAATGGCTTATGGGGTGACACTCTGAGCGGGCTTGCCATAGGGGGGCATAGTTTCACCGCCCGGGCGATCCTCCGTAGTAATCCAGTGTCGCCGCCCTGGAGGATTACGGTGGTGGAGCGTCTGACTGTCGACCCCGCGGACGGTCTTCTCAACGGGCTGCATGTCAGAACTACTGCTATACCGCCCAATCCACCCACTAACGCGTTCGTGGAACGAGTACCGTCAGGTGGTCTCGCGCCCTACTACTACACATCCAGCAATCCCGCTGTTGCCGAGGTTGCTTCAGAAGCGCATCCGCGGGTCATATCGAGGGGGCGGGGCACCGCTACGATAACTGTGCGCGACTCATCCGGCCAAAGTGCCTCCTATCGAGTCATCGTTGCCAATGTCTGGATAGTCAGCAGGGTCAATCCTACTCGAGGAACGTTTGGGGATAGTTGGTACTACGCACAGCTTCAGGGTGGGACCCTTCCCATGTTATCGGTGTGGGGCATGCTTTTGCTGGCTTATAACGGCAATGCTGGTTTTGGCGGGGATCGGGCCTGGTCTGCCGATATTGTGGATGCCGGGCGGCGGTGGTGCGTTATACCTGACAAGTTCAACGATCAAATCGCGGTGTACGAATATGATCATGCAAGTGCACTTATGGTCGTGGAGACATGAAGTTCCGTTCATTGAGCAATGGGAATTGTCTTGATCGCACGTTGATGCCTTGGGTCGCCATCGTTGTGAAGATGGCGACACCGAGACCAGGGTGCAGGCCGATATATCGGAAATTGTCTCCCTGCTTCATCCGCCCCCTTCGAATAATCAGGCAGCGCTCCATGGCCTTCGCAAAGCCAAAGACCAGCCAATCCTGACTCCCCCTCACCCGCTGCGTTTCGCGGTAGGTGCGAGTTCGTCATGATCAATATGGAACAACATGTCAGGGTGAGCTATGCATTCGCTCGTGGCGAGGGAGCTTGCTCCCGCTGGGTGGCGCAGCCGCCCCAAATGGGCCGACGCCGTCTTGCAGGTAGACCGCGCCGGCTGGTTTTACGACGGCTGCGCCGCCGAGCGGGAGCAAGCTCCCTCGCCACGGGCGCCTGTGCTCCCAGTCCATCAGGGTGTCCATCAGCCAGCCTCACACCGACCACCGACCGCTCGTCTTAAACCTGCCCTCACCTGTTAGCTCTGACAGTAGCCAGTTTCCTCACCCTGGCGTGTGATAGCCGTGCCAAAGCGGCTCACGCCCGTCACCTGCCAGGAGAAACCAATGGATATCCAATCCTCCATCTTGGACGAATTATTCGTCCTGTACCCTGTGATCATTCCGGGTTGGGTCACTCCGGTGAAACCTGCCGGTCTCGCTGATGGAGGCATCCCTAAAAGCCTTTACGACGGCGAGCCTCAGGGGCTTCTCTGCGTGATTGATCCGTGGACGGAACTCGAGCGTCAATCCTGGACAATGGCGGCCTATGATCGCGCTGACCTGTACGTCAATGATGATCCCACTCCCGTCGCCGGCAAGACTGTATATCCGGGGGAAGAGCAGGATCGCATACCCTTGCGTATCCCCCACGGGCAGTTAATTCATGGGGTCAACAGACTGCATTACAAAGTGACCCGTCCCGGTGAAAACGCCGCATCCTCCAGGGACTTACATGTCCTGTATCACCTGCGGGCACCGGGTGACCCTGCGCCAGAGGGCCTGGATCTACTGATCCCGTCCGATGTTGTCGCCAATGGGGTCAGCACCGAGCGGGCGGCGCAGGGGGTGGAGTTCGGTTTCGCCTACACCAACCCGCAAAATTACGACCGCATTAACTTTTTAGTGGGGAATGTAACTATTCCCTTTGAGGTGGCCGACACCTCGATACCGGTGACCAGGACTCTGTTCACCGCCACGTTCCAACAGGCAGGTGACAACCCCAATACACTCATCGAGTATCGGGTGACAGACCAATTGGGCAACTCCAACCAGTCGCCCACCAAGCGCCTGGATATTCATCTTGACCGGCAGTTGAATCTGCCCCCGCCCTGGATCAAGGAAACGCTTGGCAACAGCCTCGACCCGGTTGATGCAAAAGACACGCTGACCGTGGTGGTGCGCTATGACGACATGTTGCCCACCGACCTGCTGAGCGTGACTTGGGCAGGTACGCCCGGCGCCGGTTCCTACACCACTGACGCAGAGGAGGTCGGCACCGTTGGGGACAGGGAGGTGCCGATCCCGGTCGCGGTCCTGGCCTTCAATGTGGGCAAGACGGTGACGGTAACCTACACCGTCACCCGTAATAACCGAGCGACCACCACTCCCTCCGATCCGCTCCTGCTCAACGTGCGCGACATCGCCCAGAGCGATCTGCCGACGCCGCTGATTCCCGAAGCGGCCAATGGCGGCGCCGGACCTGAGCTTGACCTGGCCAGTTACGCGGGTGACGCCACTGTGACGGTGGTGCCCTGGCCGCTCATTGCCATTGACCAGAAGGTATGGCTTTACTGCGAAGGCACCAAGACTGACGGGACGAGGCATACGATCACCTTGCAAACCGCCACAAGCCTGACGGCGGATGAAGTGAGGATCGGACTGTCCAGACCGGTTCCCCAAGGTCAACTGCAACTATTGCGCGACCGCTCTGACCTGAACGTCGTGCTGCAGGTGACGTTCAATAAAGCCCCGGAGATCACCGAGGCCATCAGCTTTCCCCTGCGCACTTACTCGATCAGGTCCGTGGTGCTGGACACACCGCTCATTACCTCGGTCAAGGATCCCAGCGACACGCCGATCTCCGATAACGGCTACACCCTCGCGACCACCGTGATGCTGACCGGCGAAGCAACGCCCAACACGAAAGTCGAAATTTTCGACAATGATGAATACAAAAAGACGGTCGAGGTCGATACCAATGGCTTATGGGGTGACACTCTGAGCGGGCTTGCCATAGGGGGGCATAGTTTCACCGCCCGGGCGATCCTCCGTAGTAATCCAGTGTCGCCGCCCTGGAGGATTACGGTGGTGGAGCGTCTGACTGTCGACACCAGCCACGCCACTCTCAGCACGCCAATGTACAGAACCGAGAAATTCCCAGTGCGCCCGCCAGTTGGCGCATACGTGGAGCGGATACCGTCCGGAGGTGTGCCTCCTTATAGCTATACCTCCAGCGATCCAAATGTGGCTGAGCTTTTTTCAGCAGATCAACCACGGGTTGTATCGAAGTTCTCAGGGACTGCCACGATCACCATTCGTGATCAAATGGGTGGAAGTGTTTCCTACACAGTTACTACTTCCAATGTCTGGCTGCTGATGGGCATGGGGGAGGCCTACAGATGGCACACCTACTGGAACTGCTGGGGTGCTGCGGTGAATTTTGGAGGTAATATTCCTGACCTGCAGACATGGGGAGCCATTCGAACCACCCATGACGGCGATCCAGGTTTGGGCAACTTGCGTTCTTGGACTTCAAACCCCGCTGCGGGTGATAGGCAAGAATATGCGATTCAACCTTTAACAGGGGAGATAGAAACGCTGTCCCAGGATGCCGACTATGCGACGGGATGGATGATCAAGGCGGTGTGACAGCCCCCATAGGGATATCTTGCAATGCTCAAGGCTGGACAACGGCCCCCGGGACCAGCGGCAGTTCCAGGGTCGCGACGAACCCACCGTCAGGATGGTTGCCCAGCACCAGCGCACCCCCGTGACGTTCGGCGGCGCGACGGGCGATGGCCAGGCCCAGGCCATGGCCGGCGGCGGTCTGGCCGGGGGCGCGGTAGAACGGCTCGCCCAATTGCCCCAGGTGTTCGGCCTCCACGCCGGGCCCGTGGTCGCGCACGCTGATCAGGATCCGTTCGCCCTGGCGCACTGCGCCCATTTCGATCGGTCGCCCGGTCGGATTGAAGCGCTGAGCGTTGCGCAGCAGGTTATCCAAGGCACGTTCGATCATGGTCGGCCAGCCTTTTAGAGTCAGGTTCGGTTCAACATCCAATTGCACGCTTTGTTCCGGTGACGCCAGCTGCATGTCTTTTTGCAGGGTCATCAGCAGACCGTTGAGGTCCACTTCTTCAGCGCTGGCGTTGTCGGCGTCGACCCGGGCCAATACCAGGATTTCGCTGATCAGCGCTTCCAGGCGATCGCATTCGCGGGTCAGGCGCGGCCAGAGCTTTTCACGCTCCTGGGGACTGGCCCGTTCCGCCAGCGCCAGGGCGATGCGCAGTCGTGCCAGGGGCGAGCGCAATTCGTGGGACACATCGCGCAGTAATTGGCGCTGGCTGGCGATCAGGCTTTGCAGGCGAGCGCCCATGCGATTGAAATCGGTGGCCAGCACACCAAATTCATCTCGGCGATTGGCCAGTTTGGCGAGGCTGTTTTGCTGGTAGGTGGTCTGCCCCAAATCATGCACCGCACCGCGCAGGCGGCTCAACGGCCGGGTAATGGATAGGGTCACCAACAGGCTGAACAACGTCAGCACCACCAAGGCGATACCCAACGCGCTGAGGGGCCAGAGCAGACTGCCGCGGTGCCAGGCATCCAGTTCGGGGTGGGGTATGCGGTAGATGAACAGGTAAGTGTCGCCGGTTTTGGGACTGGTGAACTCGTCGGTCAAGCGCCGCCAGGGCAAGCGTCGGTCGTCGTTGTTCTGTCGCGCCTCGAAGGCCGCGGCGCGACGCGGGAAAGTGCCGCGTACCACCGGGTCGCCGCTTTCGTTGAGCACCTGAACGTTGATGTGATACTGGTGCTTGCGCTGTTGCAGGATCTGCTCGGCGGCGTCTTCGCCCTGGCTTTCGAAGGTTTGCGTCCACTCTTCGGCCAGGGTATTGAGGCCCGGATGGCGACTGAGGATCCAGGCATCCTGGTTCAGCATGTGCCCCAGCAGAATCGAAAGCCCTGCAACCAGGGCGATGGCCAGCCAGAAACTGGCCAGGATGCGCCAGAACAGTGAACGCACGATAAATCCTCGAAAACAAAGAAAGCCCAACGGCGATTGGCTGTTGGGCTGGGAAACGTCAGCGCATTATTGCGCCTTTTGCGGCTGTTGCGCTTTCCAGGCCTTGAACTCGGCCCACTCGGCCCGACGCTCGGCCTGCTTTTTCTGAATCGCGTCAAACTCTTTTTGCTGCTCAGGCTTCAACAACCCACGGATCTGGGCGTCGACTTTTTCGTGTCGGGCCGCCATTTCATCTTTCATGGCTTTCTGATCGGCAGGCGACAGTTTGGCCAGGTACTTTTCTACCAGTTCGCGGCGCTCGTGGCGCTGTTCGCCCATGATCTTGCGGATCTGCTGGCGTTGTTCGCGGCTCAGGTCCAGTTGGCTGTACGGACCTTTGCCGTGCATCTGGCCGCCATGACGCGGGCCGTCCATCGGTCCCATCGGGCCGGCGCCTTCCGGCATGGCCATCGCGACAGTAGGCAGGGCAGCAGCGAACATCAGAGCGATAAGGGTCTTGCGCATGGTGTATCTCCTTGTCTCGTTCCCGGTCAGTTCCGGATGTGTTCAGATTACGGAGATCAAGGTCAGCGGCGGTCAGGGGGGCGTAAAGCTTGAGTAAAGACGGTTTGGTGACGAGCTTACAAAACAGTGGACGCAAAAACTGCGGCGAGGAGATTATTTGTGGCGAGGGGATTTATCCCCGCTGGGCCGCGCAGCGGCCCTCTTGGTTTTATCTGATGCTCCGTGGTGGCAGACACATCTGGGGGGCGCTTCGCACCCCAGCGGGGATAAATCCCCTCGCCACAAAGGGATCATTTACCCGGTTCATGCAAGGAATCGTTGCAGCGTTCAGAGGCTGTAGTAATAACCACGGCTACGCAACGCCACGATGCGCGGGCGACCGTCGGCGTGAGGGCCGATTTTCTTGCGCAGGTTGCTGACGTGCATATCGAGGCTACGGTCGTACAGGGTCAGCTTGCGGCCCAAGGCGATCTGCGCCAGATCCTGCTTGTCCAGTGGCTCGCCCGGCTGCTTGAGCAGCGCTTCGAGCAGGCGGCTTTCGGAAACGGTCAGGGTCTGCTCCTGCTCATCGATGCTGACCACGCCACGCACCGGGCTGAAGGTCAGGTCGCCGAGTTCGATCTGGCTGGACACCGCCGTCGGATGGCTGCGGCGCAAGACCGCGCGCAGGCGGGCGGTCAGTTCCCGCGGGTCGCAAGGTTTGGCCAGGTAATCGTCGGCCCCCAGTTCCAGGCCCAGGATGCGATCCAGCGGTTCGCCACGGGCCGAGAGCATCAGCACCGGCAGCTCCGGGTGATCGTTGCGCAACTGCTTGAGCAGTTCCAGGCCGCTGCCGTCAGGCAGCATCACATCCAGCACTACCGCCGCCGGGGCCGTTTCGGCCAAGGCCTTGCGGGCGCTTTGGCCATCGTGGCAGGCCCGGACCAGAAACCCTTCCTGGCCCAGCCAACTGCCGAGGAGCTCACACAGCTCCTGGTCATCATCAATCAGTAACAGCTCGCTCATGACTCACTCAATTTAGCCATTGCCGACGTTGTCTACGTCCACCGCTGGCAAAGATACCGCAGAGCAGGGCCAATAGCGCTACCCCGGCACCAATGACGAACCACTGCTGCTGATCGGTCAGCAGGCGTGGCAGGGGGCTGGCCTGGGCTTCCTTGAGTTGCAGCTTCAAGCGCTGGTTCTCCTGGCGCAATCGACTCACCAGTGCGCTCTCGCGTTCGCTGTTGGCGTTTTGCAGTTGCTGGGTCAGTTCCTCGCGCATGCGTTCGCTGTTTTTCAAGCGTTGCTGCAATTCGGTGATCTGACTGCCTGCGCTCAAGGACAAGGGCGTCGAATGGCTGCCGTCGGTGTTCTCTTCCCCATGGGCGGGAGCCCCGATCACCAACATGACCCCTAACAGGCACAGCGGACCTTTGCGCATTGCAGCTCCTGAATTCCAATCGAGATTAGACAGGTTGTCGGCAGGTAAACGAGAACAATGAGCGATTGAGCGCAATGAGCCGCGAAGGCTCATCACCCATCGGGATGTTAAGGCAGGACTTGCTTGAACGGCTTGACCACGACATTGGCGTAGACACCGGCGGCAACGAACGGATCGGCTTCGGCCCAGGCTTGCGCCGCGGCCAGGGAATCGAACTCGGCGACGATCAGGCTGCCGGAGAAACCCGCCGCGCCGGGGTCGTTGCTGTCCACCGCCGGGTGCGGGCCCGCCAGCACGACGCGGCCTTGGGCCTTGAGCTGTTGCAGGCGCTCAAGGTGTTCAGGGCGAGCGGCCAGGCGTTTTTCCAGGGAATTGGCGACGTCGGTGGCAATGATTGCGTAGAGCATGTCAGTCCTCGGTTTTTGGCGTGGTGGTGTCGGCATCGTGCAGATGACGGGACAGGTAGATGCCCTGGGCGATCAGGAACAACAGCGTCATGCCCAGGCTGCCGAAGACCTTGAAGTCGACCCAGTAGCTCTGGAAAGTGAACGCGACGAACAGGTTGGCGGCGCCGCAGAACAGGAAAAAACCGATCCAGGCGATGTTGAGCCGGGTCCAGATGACGTCCGGCAGGTTCAAGGCGTGGCCCATGATGCGCTTGATCAGCAGGCGATCGCCGACGAAGTGACTGCCGATGAACGCCAGGGCGAACAGCCAGTTGACCACCGGGGCTTTCCACTTAAGGAAGGTTTCGCTGTGGAAGGCCAGGGTCAGGCTGCCGAAGACGAGGCAGGCGATCAGGGTCAGCCACTGGCTTTTCTCCAGCTTGCGTTGGGCCACGAACAGTGCGCCATAGACCACCAGCGAACTGATGATCAGCATCGCGGTGGCGCTGTAGATACCGCCTACAGTCAAGGAGTGACCGGCAATGTCGACGGTCCGTGGGTCAAGTTTGTAGACGATGAAAAACAGCAGAAGCGGGATGAAGTCGATGAATTGTTTCACAGTGGCAGCCAGAAGCAGGATGTGGCGGCATAATAACAAACATCCTTGGCCGCGATAGGGCCAGCTGATTTGAGGTAACAAACTCTCGTGAATGTTGATTTGCACTGCCATAGCACGGCCTCCGATGGCGCCCTGGCGCCTGCGGTTCTGGTTGCGCGGGCGTTCGAGCACGGCGTGCGAGTCCTGGCCCTGACCGATCACGACACCCTCGAAGGCCTTGACGAGGCCCGTGGCGCGGCGACGGCGCTGGGCATGCAACTGGTCAACGGGGTGGAGTTGTCCTGCACCTGGGGCGGCGCGACCATTCATGTATTGGGTTACGGTTTTGATGTAAATGCGCCTTCCCTGGTCCAGGCCATTGCGCAACTGCACGACGGTCGCTGGCTGCGTGCCGAAGAGATCAGCCGCAAGCTTGCCCTCAAAGGCATGCCCGGTGCGCTTGAGGGCGCCCGGCAAATCCAGCAGGCGCTGGGCGACAGTGGTAACGCCCCGGCCCGCCCGCACTTCGCGGACTGGATGGTGCGCGAAGGTTTCGTCAAGGACCGCGCCGAAGCGTTTCGCAAATGGCTGGGGGCCGGCAAACTGGGGGACGTCAAGCAACACTGGCCGACGCTGGAAGAGACTGTCCAGACCCTGCGAGCCGCCGGAGCCTGGGTCAGCCTGGCGCATCCGTGGCACTATGATTTCACCCGCAGCAAGCGCCGTCGCCTGGTGGCCGACTATATTCAAGCAGGGGGCCACGCCATTGAGGTGGTCAATGGCCATCAGCCGGCCGAGCAGGTCGGCAGCCTGGCGATTCTGGCCCGTGAGTTCGGCCTGCTGGTCACCGCCGGCAGTGATTTTCATGGCCCTGGAGGCTGGTCCGAGATCGGCGAATATCGCCCGTTGCCGGAAGATCTGCCACCACTATGGTGTAGATTCAAACATGATCCCGTTACCGCCACCGTCTGAACAGGTAGAACATGTGAGTCAATTTTTCCAGATTCATCCGGAAAACCCGCAAGCGCGCCTGATCAAACAGGCGGTGGAAATCATTCGGGGCGGTGGTGTGGTGGTTTATCCCACCGACTCGTCCTACGCCATCGGTTGCCAGATCGGCGACAAGAACGCTGTAGAGCGGGTCAGACGCCTGCGTCAACTGGATGACAAGCACAACTTTGCGCTCATCTGCAGCGACCTGTCGCAGTTGGGCCTGTTCGCCAAGATCGACACCGGCACCTTCCGCCTGCTCAAAGCCCACCTCCCTGGGCCGTACACCTTTATTCTCAACGCTACCCGGGAAGTCCCGCGGCTGTTGCTGCATCCGAAAAAACGCACCATCGGCCTGCGGGTGCCCAGCCACCCCATTGCCCTGGCGTTGCTGGCCGAGCTGGGGGAGCCGCTGATGAGCGTGACCTTGATCATGCCCGGCGAGACGGAGCCGATGAATGACCCTTACGAGATGCGCCAATTGCTCGAGCATCAGGTCGACCTGATCATCGACGGCGGTTTCGGCGGGATGAAGGCGTCCACGGTGATCAATCTGGCCGATGGCGAGCCGCAAGTGGTGCGTATCGGTTGCGGCGATCCAGCCCCGTTTCTGGTCGAGGCCTGAGTGTCCGCAGTGGAAACCGCCGTTGAGAGTGCCGACAGCCAGGCCGGCGCTCAGCAAGAGCTGCCGTTCGCCATGGTCTATGGCCAGGCGGTCATGGAAATGCCCCTGGACCTGTACATTCCGCCGGATGCGCTGGAGGTGTTTCTTGAAGCTTTCGAAGGCCCGCTGGACCTGCTGCTGTACCTGATCCGCAAACAGAACATCAACATCCTCGACATCCCCGTGGCGGAAATCACCCGCCAGTACATGGGCTATGTCGAGTTGATGCAGTCGGTGCGCCTGGAGTTGGCGGCCGAATACCTGGTGATGGCGGCCATGCTCGCCGAGATCAAGTCGCGAATGTTGCTGCCGCGCTCGACGCAGGTCGAAGAGGAGGAAGACGATCCGCGCGCCGAGCTGATCCGCCGCCTGCAGGAATACGAACGCTTCAAAGTGGCGGCCGAAGGCATCGACGGCTTGAGCCGGGTCGGGCGCGACGTGGTGGTGCCCAAGCTCGATGCGCCCGAGGCGCGAGCGCGCAAACTGCTCCCGGATGTCAGCCTCGAAGAGTTGCTGATGTCCATGGCTGAGGTGCTGCGCCGGGGCGACATGTTTGAAAGTCACCAGGTCAGCCGTGAAGCGTTGTCCACCCGCGAGCGCATGAGCGATGTACTGGAGCGGCTCAAGGGCGGTGGTTTTGTGCCCTTCGTCGAGCTGTTCACCGCTGAGGAAGGGCGCCTGGGAGTGGTGGTGACGTTTATGGCGGTCCTGGAATTGGTCAAGGAATCCTTGGTCGAGCTGGTGCAGAATGAGCCGTTCGCAGCGATCCACGTGCGGGCACGAGCCGAATAACGAGCAAATCAATGAATCTGACTGAACCCCGCGAGCTGGCACCGTTGCTTGAAGCTTTCCTCTTGGCCTCGGGAAAACCGCAATCGATGGAGCGCTTGTTCGAACTCTTCGAAGAAGGCGAGCGGCCCGAGCCTGCCGTGTTCAAGAAAGCCCTGGCGCTGCTGGGTAAGTCCTGCGAGGGGCGGGCGTTCGAACTCAAGGAAGTGGCCTCCGGCTACCGCCTGCAGATCCGCGAGAAGTTTTCGCCCTGGGTCGGGCGTCTGTGGGAAGAGCGGCCTCAGCGCTATTCCCGCGCCATGCTCGAAACCATGGCATTGATCGCTTATCGTCAACCGATCACCCGGGGCGAAATCGAAGATGTGCGGGGCGTGGCGGTCAACAGCCACATCGTCAAGACGCTGCTGGAGCGCGAGTGGATCCGGGTCGTCGGTTATCGCGACGTACCGGGTAAACCGGCGATGTTTGCCACCACCAAGGCTTTTCTCGATCACTTCAACCTCAAGAACCTGGACGACCTGCCGCCGCTGGCCGAACTGCGGGAGCTGGAACCGGAGCCGATGCTGGAGTTCGACGACGCGCCGGTGCCTCAAAGCTTGCAAGAACTGGCCGACGCCAGTGCCGAGCCGGAGGAGCCCAAGGAAGAAACCAGCTTCCATTCGTTGTTGCTGGAACTGGACACCATGGAGGAGGGGCTCAAGACCGATTTCAACGATCTGCCTCGCGAGGCAGCGGATCTTGACGGCGAAACGGATGAGCACGCACAACCGGGCAGCGAAGTTGAACTTCAGGCCGAACCTGACCCCGAACCAGAAGAAGATATTCTTGGCGTCGCAGCGGCCCGGGAAAAACTGCTGGCCGCCGTCGCCGCGCTCGAACCACGCGAACCCGAACCTGAATTGAGCGACGAAGAAGCCGAGGCCCGCGCCCTGGCCGAAGCGATCGAAAACGAACGACGCCAGTTCGAGGATTGATCCGACGGGTGTCGCAGAGATTACTGACACACCTCAACCCTCAGTGGGAGCGGGCTTGCTCGCGAAGGCGGTGGGTCAGTCAACATTGATTAACCTGACACTCCCTCTTCGCGAGCAAGCCCGCTCCCACATTGCTAATGCAGCGCGGCAGGAAATGTTCATGAGTTCCACCAAAGACCCCTGCATCAGCCTCTGCAAGTTCGACGACGACATCTGCATCGGCTGTGGCCGCAGCAAGCGTGAGATCAAGGCCTGGAAGAAACTCGACAAGGATGACAAGCGCACGGTGTTGGCCGAAGCGGCCCTGCGCCTGATCAAACTGGGCGCCACCGGTCGGCGGAAAAAGCGCTGAAGGTTCGTCGATCAGCTAGTCTCTGATGCGCAAACGCCTTAACGAGCGTATGATTCGCGACCCTTTGGCGATCCCTTCGTCATAGACCTGTTTTCAACGTGTCAGGCCAGGCCTGACCCGACCACACCGGGAGGTGCCCAGAATGAAAGACCAAGACCAGAACGACAGCCAGGAAATCGGCCCAGCAGGCGAGAAACTGCAAAAAGTCCTCGCGCGCATCGGCGTCGGCTCGCGCCGCGACGTGGAAACCTGGATCACCCAGGGCCGGATCAAGGTCAACGGCAAAGATGCCACCTTGGGCCTGCGTGTCGACATGCACGACGCCATCACCATTGATGGCAAGGTGATCAAGCGCGAAGAGGCCGCCGAAACGGTGCGCCGCGTGATCATGTACAACAAACCTGACGGCGAGATCTGCACCCGTGACGACCCGGAAGGCCGTCCGACCGTTTTCGACAAGATGCCGCGGCCCAAAGAAGGCCGCTGGATCAACATCGGTCGCCTGGACATCAACACCACCGGTTTGCTGATGTTCACCACCGACGGTGAGCTGGCCAACCGCCTGATGCACCCGTCCTACGAAATGGACCGCGAATACGCCGTGCGTGTACGTGGCGAAGTCGATGACGAAATGATCGAGCGCTTGAAGGCCGGCGTCGTGCTGGAAGACGGCCCGGCGCGTTTCACCGACATCAAGCAGGCACCGGGCGGCGAAGGCTTCAACCATTGGTACCACTGCGTGGTGATGGAAGGCCGCAACCGTGAAGTGCGGCGCCTGTGGGAGTCCCAGGGGCTGGTGGTCAGCCGTCTGAAGCGCGTGCGTTTCGGTCCGGTGTTCCTTAACTCCGACCTGCCGATGGGCCGCTGGCGCGAAATGAGCCAGTACGAAGTGGACATCCTGGCCGCCGAAGTCGGCCTCAAGCCGGTGGCGATGCCGCAGATGACCGCCAAGAGCAAGGACAAGCTGGAGCGCATGCAGCGTAAATCCTCGCGTCCGATGGGCAAGACCGAGCGCGTGCGCACGCTGCGTCCGGCCGCTGATGGTCCGGCTGCGGGGCCGCGTCCGTCCCGTGAGCCGCAGATCGAAGGTGAACGCCCAGCCCGCAAGCCTGCGCCTCGTCAGGACGGTGAGCGCGGCCCACGTACGCCGCGTCCGGCCAATGGTCGGACCGAGCGCGGTGAAGGTCGCGGTGCTCCGGCGGGTCGCGGTACGCCAGTCGCCGATCGCCCGGCCGACACCAAGCGCCCGGCCAAGCCGGCGCCGAAGAAGCGCCCGGGTATTGTGCTGGTCGACCGCGACACGCCATCGGGTAAACGCCGTGGTGCTCCGGCCGGTTCCGGACAGCGTCCGGGGTTTGGGCGTCGTAAGCCGGAGTGAGGCGGCTTTGAGTTTCTAGCGGCAAGCTGCAAGAAAAAACGGCAACCACTGGGTTGCCGTTTTTGTGTCTGGCGTTATTGATGCGGTGCCGGTGCGGTCGTCTTCGCGAGCAAGCCCGCTCCCACACTTGATCTTCAGTGAATAGAAGATTTGGGTCGGCCCCGCTTCATTGTGGGAGCGGGCTTGCTCGCGAAGAGGCCAGCAGCTCCACCACCCTCTAGAGGCTACTTGCTCTTTCTTGCCGCTTGAAGCTCACAGCTTGCCGCTGCCCCTAAAGCACAAACCGCCCATCAAACATCCGCTCATTATCCAGCGCCAGCACACCGCTCTCAAAAATCAGATCCAGGTGATGGCTGCCCTTGGCCCCGCCCCCCAGCCCCAGGTGCAGGCCGCAATGGCGCTCCTCGAAACCGGCATTGCGGGCGTAGAGGCTCTTGACCCCTTCGTTGGTGCCGATGCCCAGTTCCTCGATGCGTCGGTTGGACGGGTTGGCGTCCAGGTACTTGTTGAAATCGTGTTCCAGCCCCGGCACGTCGGTGGCGATTTTCTGAATGGTGGAGTCTTCAATCCACAGCTCCAGCGGTGACTGCAGCACACCGTACTTGCGGGCGAACGGGATGGTGCTCAGGAACGTGCCGACAAACTTCACCTGGCCGTTAATGGTGTCACTGTGGGTGGCGATTTCACCGGGGGCCAGGTCATGGTTGCCGAGGCCGTTGATGTCGGTCCATTTCTTGACGCTGTTGAGGTCGGTGTCGAAATACGAACCCAGGTCATCCTGGAAGCTCAAGGTCGTCGCTTGGGACATGCGCCGGATCAGGTGGCTGTTGAGCCCGGCGATGCGCTGGGGAATCACGCTGAAGGTGTCGTAGAAATAATCGCCGTAATCCTTGAACAGCAGCGATTTTTTCCAGTTGTCCGCCATCACGCCTTGCAACGCGCGAACAAAGTCCGGGCCGTCGGGGCGCGGGTTGGGCAGGGTGGAAGAGTCGTAGAAGAAGATGTACAGATCGCTGTCGGCAATGGCCTTGGACAGTCGTTCCGTGGATTCAAGGTCCAGGCGCATGGCGCTGAACCGGAAGGGCGAGCCGCTGCCAGCCTGTTCGGCAATGGCCCCGGTCAGCGCTTCGTAATCGGCGGTATGGCCGAGCAACACCTTGGCAGGCTGAATGCCGACCAGGGCGGGATGGTGTTCGAGGTAGTAAAGGAAATGTGAGATGGCTCGTTGTGTGTCCATGCTTATTCTTCCCTGACAGTGGTGTTGGCTTCCCTGAGAATCTGCAAAGTGGCGGAGCCGACCGGCCGGATCAGCTCCGCCGGGTAGTGTTTACAGGGGCCACATCGCCGTGCCGAACGGAACGACGGCGTCGGCTTGCATCATTTCAACCGCGGCCTCATGGGTCGGTGCCTCAAACCATTCGTCCAGTTGCAGTTCGGTTTCCAAGTCTTTGTCCAGTGCTTGCATAGTGAATCTCCTAGATGACTTTTACGGAAAGTGGCGGGGTCGATTCCGCGAATGAAAACTGACCGGAATCGGCTCCGCACAACTTGCCGGCACGACGCCTTGGCAAGTCGCTGAAAACCTAGTCGAGGGTTTTTTGGAATGCAAAAAAATAAATTATTTTTTTCGTTTGAACTTTTTGTTCTATTTTTTTCGAGGAAATTACTCATTCAAAAACAATTGGCTGTGTGGTTTTTTGCTTAGGTAGCTAGCTACCGTCAATTTGCAGTCAGCTTTCAGAAAGTTCCCACATGGAAAGCTTGCGTTACGGTTCGTAAAGAAATGCTGACGATTTTTGCCTATCGAGCGGGTCGGTACCGGTGTTTGGCTGCGCTGTAAGAAAAAGCTGCCGAAGAGGTCGGTTCGTAGGGTTTTCCGACACCTCGCAGCGCTTGTTTCAAATCAGCGGGACGGGTCAGATGCGCGGCAGACCTGAAGGACGGGGTGCGCGGGGGTCTGGTCGCAGTGGGGCGGCGGTGTACAATGCGCCGCGTTTTACTGTGACCCTTCGCGTACCCACGCACTTTCAAGGTTATCCGCCTTGTTCACTCCGCCACGTCACAAGCGTGTCGGGTTCGATTTCGTCACAGATAAAAACAAACAGGTGACGCATGACCGTTGTAGAAAATACGCATTCAGGCGAGCTGAAACGCGGCCTGAAAAATCGACACATTCAACTGATCGCCCTCGGCGGCGCGATCGGCACAGGCCTGTTCCTCGGCTCGGCGGGTGTGCTGAAGTCAGCCGGCCCGTCGATGATCCTCGGTTACGCCATTTGCGGCTTCATCGCCTTCATGATCATGCGCCAGTTGGGCGAGATGATTGTCGAAGAGCCGGTGGCCGGCTCCTTCAGTCACTTTGCCCATAAGTATTGGGGCGGTTTCGCCGGTTTCCTGTCGGGCTGGAACTGCTGGATTCTTTATATCCTGGTGGGCATGTCGGAACTGACCGCGGTCGGCAAGTACATCCACTACTGGGCGCCGGACATTCCTACCTGGGCTTCGGCGGCAGCGTTTTTCGTCCTGATCAACGTCATCAACCTGGCCAACGTCAAAGTGTTTGGTGAGGCCGAGTTCTGGTTCGCGATCATCAAGGTCGTGGCAATTGTCGGCATGATCGCCCTGGGTAGCTATCTGCTGGTCAGCGGCAATGGTGGTCCGCAAGCTTCGGTGACCAATCTGTGGGCTCACGGCGGATTTTTCCCCAACGGCGTAAGTGGCCTGGTGATGGCGATGGCGATCATCATGTTCTCCTTCGGTGGCCTGGAAATGCTTGGCTTCACCGCGGCCGAGGCCGACAAACCGAAAACCGTGATCCCCAAGGCCATCAACCAGGTGATCTACCGGATCCTGATTTTCTACATCGGTGCCCTGGTGGTGCTGTTGTCCCTGACTCCATGGGACAGCCTGCTGAGTACGCTCAATGCCTCCGGTGATGCCTACAGCGGCAGCCCGTTCGTTCAGGTGTTCTCGATGCTGGGCAGTAATACAGCCGCGCACATTCTCAACTTCGTGGTGCTGACCGCCGCGTTGTCGGTGTACAACAGCGGCACTTACTGCAACAGCCGCATGTTGCTGGGCATGGCCGAACAGGGCGATGCGCCCAAGGCCCTGGCCAAGATCGACAAGCGTGGCGTGCCGGTGCGTTCGATCCTGGCTTCGGCTGCGGTCACGCTGGTGGCGGTGTTGCTGAACTACCTGATCCCGCAGCATGCGTTGGAGTTGCTGATGTCGCTGGTGGTCGCGACCCTGGTGATCAACTGGGCGATGATCAGCTATTCGCACTTCAAGTTCCGCCAGCACATGAACCAGACCCGCCAGACGCCGCTGTTCAAGGCACTGTGGTATCCGTACGGCAACTACGTCTGCCTGGCGTTCGTGGTGTTCATCCTTGGCGTGATGCTGCTGATTCCCGGCATCCAGATATCGGTCTACGCGATTCCGGTGTGGGTGGTGTTCATGTGGGGCTGCTACGTGATCAAGAACAAGCGCAGTGCCCGGCAGGACATGGCGGTGGTGGCAGCCAAGTAAGCACGAAACCTGTGGGAGCGAGCCTGCTCGCGATGGCGGTCTGGTAGGTGAAACCTATGCCGGATGTGACGGCCCCTTCGCGAGCAAGCTCGCTCCCACGAGACTCCGCGGTGAACACACATTCTGTGACCACTGAAGATCCAATGTGGGAGCGAGCTTGCTCGCGATGGCGGTCTGGTAGGTGAAACCTATGCCGGATGTGACGGCCCCTTCGCGAGCAAGCCCGCTCCCACGAGACTCCGCGGTGAACACACATTCTGTGACCACTGAAGATCCAGTGTGGGAGCGAGCTTGCTCGCGATGGCGGTCTGGTAGGTGAAACCTAGGCCGGATGTGACGGCCCCTTCGCGAGCAAGCCCGCTCCCACGAGACTCTGCGGTGAACACACACTCTGTGACCACTGAAGATCCAGTGTGGGAGCGGGCTTGCTCGCGAAGAGGCCATCACCGGCGATATCTGTATTGACTGTGCCGCCACCATCGCGAGCAGGCTCGCTCCCACAGGGGCAGGTGTTGTCTTGGGGATTCGCGGTATCCTGTGGGTCCTGATACCGGACCTCTTTTTTCATGCTGGCAATTTCCAACACTGTGCACATCCCGGATGCCGAGATCGAGCTGACGGCCATCCGCGCCCAGGGCGCCGGGGGGCAGAATGTCAATAAGGTCTCCAGCGCCGTGCATTTGCGCTTCGACATCGCGGCCTCGTCCTTGCCCGACTTCTACAAGGAGCGGCTGCTGGCGCTGCGCGACAGTCGCATCACCAGCGACGGCGTGTTGATCATCAAGGCCCAGCAATATCGCACTCAGGAACAGAATCGGGCCGATGCCCTGGAACGCCTGACCGAACTGATCCTCAGCGCCACCAAGGTCGAAAAGAAGCGCCGTCCGACCAAGCCGACCCTGGGCTCGAAGAAACGTCGCCTGGAATCCAAGACCAAGCGCGGTTCGATCAAAGCCGGGCGCGGCAAGGTGGATTTCTAGTTTTTCTCCCGCTCCTGGCGATACTTCGGCGCCTGGCGGTACAGGTAGAGACTCAGCAGCAACCCGCCCAATGCCGCCAGCGCGGCGAACAAAAAGATCGAAGCAAAACCGAAACCTGCGGCAATCGCACCGGCCAACGGCCCGGTAATCCCCAGTGACAAGTCAATGAACAACGAATAGGCGCCCACCGCCGCGCCACGGCTGGAGGCCGGTACCAGGTTCACCGCTTCCACCCCCAGCGCCGGGAACACCAGGGAAAAACCGAAGCCGCTCAATGCCGCGCCGGCCAAGGCCCACTGCGCATCCGGTGCCAACCACAGCAATAACAACCCCAGGGTTTCCACCGACAGGCAGGCGATCGCCACCCGAAAGCCGCCCAAGCGGTTGATCAAATTACCGAACAGCAAACGCGCGCCGATGAAACTGGCGCCGAACAGGCTCAGGCACAGCACCGCGTTGTCCCACTGCTGCGTGGCGTAATACAGGGTGATGAATGTGGCGATGGTGCCAAAACCGATGGAGCCCAGGGCCAGGCCGCAGCCGTGGGGCAGGACGCGCCCCAGCACATGCATGAACGGCAGCCGTTCGCCCGTGACAATCGGCGCCGCTGTTTTCGGCCAGGCCAGCGCCAGCCCCAGCAGCGCCAGCAAGACAATGCTGACGCCCATGCTCCACAGCCCCAGGGACTTCACCAGCCACACGCCCAACGGCGCGCCAATCGCCAGCGCGCCGTAGCTGGCGATACCGTTCCAGGAAATCACCTTGGCGGTATTCGCCGCACCGACCCGACCGATGCCCCAGCCGATCGACCCCGAGCCGACCAGGCTTTCGGCACTGCCCAGCACCAGGCGGCCAATCAGCAGGCTGATCAGGCTCAGCGTCGGGAGGGTTGACGTCCAGGCAGAGACCAGCATGAACACCCCGCTTAGTCCGCAACCGGCGAGGCCGAACATGACCGCGCGTTTGCTCCCCAGGTTGTCGATGATGCGGCCGGCATACGGACGGCTGAGGAGGGTGGCCAGGTACTGGACGCTGATCACCAGCCCCGCGATCACCGCGCCGAAGCCCAGTTCGCTGTGGACGAACCCGGGCAACACGGCAAGGGAATACCGATATTCAAGTAGCCAATGAAAGTGAACAGAACGATGGAAACGACTTGCAGCGTGACCGCCAAGGGGCGCTGGGTATCTGGCATGGGTAAAGGGTCCACGGAGCAGCAGGATAGATAGGCTGCTTATGATAGCGGTGCCCACGACCGTGAAGCGTGGAAAAGTAAAACTATTTGCCGGATGGTGCTGGGTTGTCGTCTTGTCCGGTCACTAGATGCGTGGTGACCAATGCGGCGAGGGCGTTTTCTTCAGTGCCGAAACGTGCCAGCAAGGCGGCCTGTTTTTCCGGGGAAAGGCGCGTCCAGATATCGACCATTTTTTCGGCGGTGCCGATTAGAACGCTGGCTTGGGCTTCGCTGAAGGTGGGGTCATCGGTCATGGGGGGGCTCAGGATTCAGGCAGTGTGGAAAGCGCATCTTAGCGCTTTCCACACGGTCTGGTCGTGCGGGTGAATCAGTCTTCGCTGTCGGCCTGGCGGCGTTCAGTGGCTTCTTTGGGCTCGGGTTGTTGGGCGTCTGGTTGCCCCCCGGCTTGTAGCGTGGTCGTCTGCTCAGTTTCGTGCAGGCTAGGGAAGGGGAGATTAGGAATCTCGTGCATATCGCGCTCCTCGCAAAGTCTGTGGGTAGATCTGGTAGATCCGCGCTTTTACAAAGCCTGGGCAGGATACCGCAGAAGAAATGACAAAAAGACTTTTAAGTTCCGTTGCGGCGACAAAAGGGCTTGTCTGGACAGGACATGTCCAATCGTCAAACGACCGCTACCGGCCGTCGCGAAGCCTCAAGAATAAGCCCGGCGGGTCGATGGCTAGTACATATCCCCGGATTCGGTTGCGACACTGCAAACCATGAACATGGAGGTCGGGACGTGTCGTTCGTGAGCCTGGCTCTTTCTTCTTTTCAAGAGATTTCCCTCCATGTTTCTACAAAAATCCCTGAGAGCGCAGATTCTCGCTTTGCTCAGTGGCAGCCTGCTGGCGATGCTGCTGATTGCCCTGGCGTCTTTCCATTTCCTTTCCAATGGCGTGCAGAATTATCGCAACCTGATCGATGGCCCGTTGCGTGCTTCGCAGTTGATCGATGAGGCCAACCTGCAATTCAAGGTGCAGGTCCAGGAATGGAAGAACGTGCTACTGCGCGGCAAGCAGCCGGCGGACCTGGCTAAATACTGGAAGCAGTTCGAAGATCGCCAGAACGATGTCCAGAGCATTCTTGGCCAGTTGGTCGGCCTCGAAGGGGTTGCGACGCCCATCAAGACCCGGATTGAGGGGCTGCGAGACGAACATAAGCAGTTGGGTGCGGCCTACCAAAAGGGCCGTGAGGCGTTTGTGGCGGCGGGTGGCGATGCCGCGGCGGGTGATGCGGCGGTCAAGGGCGTGGACCGCGCCGCCAGTGAGCAAATGAGTGCGCTGGTGGTGGAATTACGCAAGCTTGCCAGTGAGCAATCGACGCAAATCAGTGCCGGCGCCGACCACACGATTATGCTGGGCACCGTGGTCATGCTGGTTTCCGGCCTGCTGATCGGCTTGTTCAGTTTGTGGCTGGTCAATCGCAACCTGGTGCAGCCGATCCGCAACCTGATCGATTACGTGACCCAACTGAGTCGCGGCCGCTTCGCCGAGCGCGTGGTCAGCAACCGGCAGGACGAGTTGGGCGATCTGGCGCTGGCCGCCAATACCCTGCGCGATTTTCTCGCCGAAACCTTCTCGCGTCTGCAACGCAGTGCCACCGAGCTGGACAGTGCCAGCGGCGAGCTTAATGCCATCGCCAGCCTGATGAGCCAAGGCACCAGCGAGCAATTCGAACGCACCGATCAGGTGGCGACGGCGATGAACGAAATGTCCGCCACCGCCCAGGAAGTCGCCCGCCATGCCGCCGACGCGGCGCGAGCGGCCGACGATGCTGATCAATCGGCGCAGCAGGGCGAGAAGGTCATGCAAGGGACCATCCACACCATCACCCGCATGCGCGGTGAAATCGCCAATACCGCCACGGTCATCCGCCAGTTGGAAACCGATAGCGGGCGCATTGGCAAGGTTCTGGAAGTGATCCGCGGTATCGCCGAGCAGACCAATCTGTTGGCCCTCAACGCTGCCATCGAAGCGGCCCGGGCTGGCGAGGCCGGGCGCGGTTTCGCGGTGGTTGCCGATGAAGTGCGCAGTCTGGCCCAGCGCACTGCCTCGTCCATCATCGAGATCAACCAGATTATTCAGACCGTGCAAACCGGCGCGGTGGACGCGGCTCAGGCCATCGAGAGCGGCCAGTCGCGCAGTGAGGAAAGCGTGGAGCAGGTGACTCAGGCCGGTGCGATGCTCGAGCGCATTACCCAGGCCGTGGAAGCGATTCGCGACATGAACCGTCAGATCGCCACCGCCGCAGAAGAGCAGACCTCGGTGGCTGAAGACATCTCGCGCAACCTGACCGAAATCACCTGCATCGCCAGCACTAACCTGGACAATGTGCAGCGCACCGAAGCCGCGAGTCGAAACCTGCACGGTTTGTCGGGGCAGTTGAATGAAGTGACGGCGCGGTTGAGTGCCTGATCATTGTGAGTGTCAGTTGTTCGAAGACGTAAAAAAACCGCGCAACCCTAAGGCTGCGCGGCTATTTTTTGATGTTCAATCAAGTGTCTTGTTTGTTGGACAGTACTTTGCCGGTAGTGGCATCGAAGTCAACGTCATACTCTTTGCCATCGGCGGTTTTCAGTTCAACTTCATATTCATAACCGTTGAAGTGGTTGTCCAGGTCGGTGTCGGTGATAGTGGCGCCCGGGTGCAACTTCAGGGCCTCTTCATTCATCGATTCCAGCGACTTGATCTTGCCTTCCTTGACCAGTTGTGGAATCTGGTCCACTCGAACATCAGCCTGGGCCAGGCCCGCGGTGAGGGTCAGGGCTGCGGCGGTGAACAGGGCAGTTAAAGTTTTCATGGGTTCTTTCCTTGGTGTGATAAGGGGTGTGTCGTTTAAGTGAGTTCAGATTAACTGTGGTAACTTAATTCACCCTTAATTTGAAAAAACTTTCGAAAGGTTCCGGGACTGCAGAAGTAAGGCTTGTGAAAGCATAGACTGCGAGGAGGGAAAGAGTTCCCTTGAATTCAGATTCCCCCTACAGACTACCGGTGCAAGTTTCGTTATGGCGTTGTCTGGGTTTAGTACCCGTTATTCTCCAGCAACCGTGCCACGCTGCCAGCCTCGGGACGCTTTAAGTACTTGAGCAGTTCACTGGCGCGGTTGGTGAAGATACCGTCCACGCCGGCATCCATTACGTTCTTGAAGTCCACCGCTTCATCCACGGTGTAGACGTGCACCAGCAGACCCTGGTCATGTGTGTACTGGTTCATCCACGGCTGCACCAGGTCTGAATAACTTTGGCTGCCACCCTGAGCCAACGCGGCAGACGGCCCGGTGCCGATGGCGCCTTGTGCCTTGGCGAACTGGACCCATTGTTCAAATTCGGCTTTGTCCTTGGGCTGCTGTTTGGCGTAGTAAGCCGCCTTGTCCGTTTCGCCGGACTCGGCAAACGTCACCTTCGACTTGGCCTCTATGTAGCCATCGCCCACCCACAACAGCAGCACCTTCGGCACGTTGGGCATTTCTTTTTGCAGCAGTTCGAGGCTGCTCTTTTCGAAGGTTTGCAAGACCACTTTGCCCTTGCCTTGGCCTACACCGGTGGCACGTTTGGCGAGCTTGGAGCCCGCTGGGCTCAACCAGCCGCGGTCCTGCAATTTATCCTTCAGATCGCGTTCGATGCCGGGGAACAGCTTCGGCTCCTTGGTTTCAATGTACAGCCCCGGTTTGTGCAGCGGGTTGCCTTCGGCGATGTTGATGACTTCATCCAGGGTCAGAATTTTCAGACCCGCGAATGACGGGCGAGCGCGGTCCGGGTAGGCGGCGTTGAACCAGCTTCCGGCATCCAGGGTTTTGAGTTCCGCCATGGTGAATTCATTGGCGGTGCTGTCCTTGCGCTCAGGGAATTTGGTCGCGACATCCGTGGTGCGCAGCAGGCTGTCGTCGTGCAGCACGAACAGGACGCCGTCCTTGCTGCGTTGCAGGTCCAGCTCCAGGTAATCGGCGCCCAGGTCGCGGGCCAGTTTGTAGGCCGCGGCGGTGGTCTCCGGCGCGTCAAACGAGGCGCCGCGGTGGGCGATTACCGCTGGGTGAGGAATACCTTGAAGGGCCGCGAGGGCCTTGGGGGATGGGACTTCGCCGGCCTGTGTCTGGCCGAAGCCAAGCAGCAGACTCAGCATCAGGGCGCTACGGGTGAAGGTGACAGGCATGCTCGAGATCCTTTCGTAGGTTTCGCAAAGACCTATCTTTTAACAACTGAACGTTCCTGGCGCTATCGCTATACCGACATAAAAATGCGCAAAGCAGATTTTTCCCACGCTTTTTCAGGCCGCTTTGCAGTACGCTTGGCCGCACCAGTTTCCCCGGCAGAGGGAAACCCGAAGACAGCAACCACTTGCCCTGCGTGTAAACCATCGATCAGACGTCCTGCGGGACGCATCCATGAGGTTTACCATGCGCACCACTTCGACATTCATCTGCCAGGCCGCCGACCAGCTCAAGGGTTTTGTCGGCCTGAACCGCAAAACCGGCCAATACATCGTGCGCTTCAGCGAAGACGCCTTTGGCATGGACGTGGCCGACGACGGCATCATTGCGGCATCCGAATTTGTCTGGACGCCCGTAGCGGACGGCACCATGACCCTGAATCGCGAGCGCATCCAGTTGCTGCTGGACCAGAACATCGACGACCGGATCAACCTCACCGAACCGCTGCGGGTTTACATGGCCCGCCGTGATTTGCCCGAAATCGTCGCGGTGCGGCAGTTGGTGGAAGGCTGAAGCCACGCCGATCATGAATGGGATAAGAACCCTCTGTGGGAGCAAGGCCTGCCCGCGATGACGGCGGCAGATTCAGCATGAAATGCAAGCTGATCCGGCGCTTTCGCGAGCAGGCTCGCTCCCACAAGGTTTTTGCGGTGGACTGGGTATCTTTGAACACCTGAGAACGCCTGTGGGAGCAAGGCTTGCCCGCGATGGCGGCGGCAGTTTCAGTATTGCTGCAAGCTGACCCACCGCTTTCGCGAGCAAGCCCGCTCCCACAAGGTTTTTGCGGTGGACTGGGTATCTGTGAACCCCTGAAAACGCCTGTGGGAGCAAGGCCTGCCCGCGATGACGGCGGCAGATTCAGCATGAATGCAAGCTGATCCGGCGCTTTCGCGAGCAGGCTCGCTCCCACAAGGGGCTGCGGTAAGGCGGACATCTGCGAACCCCTGAAAAACCTGTGGGAGCAAGGCTTGCCCGCGATGGCGGCGGCAGATTCAGCATGGATGCAAGCTGATCTAGCACTATCGCGAGCAAGCCCACGGGTTTTGCAGGCTGACATCAGGTTTGGCGTTGAAAGGCATAGTCCCGTTCGACCTTGCACACCCGCGTGTGGCAATGGGCGTACCAGGTCGAGCGACCGCGTTCGCGGATTGCGCTGTGTTCGGGGTGCTGCTTCCAGGCCAGGATCGCCGCTTCGCTGCTCCAGTAGGACACGGTGATGCCCAAACCGTCTTCGCCGCGGGCCGATTCGACGCCCAGGAAGCCCGGCTGCTTTTGAGCCAGGGTCAGCATGCGTTCAGCGGCTTGGGCGTAACCCTGGTCCCCCTCAGTGCGCAGGGAGGTAAAAATCACCGCGTAATACGGGGGGCTCATAATGCTGTCCTCCGGCAAGCTTCGACAAACGCACTCACTAGCGGCGGTACACGTTCTTCCAACGCTGCTCGCTCAGGCTGGAACAAGGTGGCGACAAAGAAGGGGTGATCGCGCAGCTCCACGGCCCGCAAGGCACCCGCCGAATCTCGTGCGGCGGCGTGCAAGCCTCCGCTCAGCAAATCTCGTTCAAATTGTGGATTGACCCCAAAGCTACAGCGATAACCTTCGAAAACCGTCAGGCGGCCATAAGCCTTGGCAATCAACGAATCGGCGTCAAGCTCAAGGCAGTCGATGGTTTCGATCAACGCACAGCTCAACGGCGTCAGCAGGGCCCGTTCAGCCTCGGGAGCGGTTTCGCCATGGGCGGCATCGGTCCAGCCCATCACGTTGCGGGCGTATTCCAGCACGGCATGCTGAAAACCGCCGCAGGTGCCGAGGAAAGGGCGACGCTGTTCGCGGGCAAAACGTATGGCTTGCAGGGCGCTGTCTTCGTTTCGATAGGGGCTACCGGGTACGCACCAGATGCCGTCGAAATCATTCAGGGCGGCGCTGTCGGTGATGAGGTCGGTGGCCAGCCATTGAAAACCCATGGGATAACCGGTTTGTTTGCCAACCAGCTCAAGTGCGAGGGGGATCGCCTGATGAGCCGTTATTTGAGGGTCATAGTCGCCGACCAGGGCGATGTGCAAAGAACGCTGATTTTCCATGAGAGGCTCGCCGCTTGTTGATTCTTGGTTGCCACTATAGATTGGCGCTCACGCAATCAATATTGGCGTTTACCCAAGTGATCAATGCACCGACGCACTATCGTCTGGACTATCCCGATCTGTCCCTGATCCTCGCGCTGGTCCGTGGCGGCTCGCTGGCCCGGGCCGCGCGCTTGCTGAACGTGGATGTGTCCACGGTCTTCCGCTCGGTACGGCGGCTGGAGGCCGCCCTGGGCCAACCCTTGTTCGAAAAAAGCCGTGCAGGGTATTTGCCCACGAGCCTGGCCCAGACGCTGGCTGAGCAGGCCGAGCGCGCCGAGCAGGCGTTGGAGGCAGCGCGTATCGGGGTGGAACAGGGCGGTGAGGTCGTCAGCGGTACGGTGCGCCTGACCTGCACCGATTCGGTCCTGCAAGCACTATTGCTGCCGGCCCTGGCGCGGTTCATGCCTGCCTACCCGGCGCTGTCCCTTGAGCTGAGCACCTCCAACGACTTTGCCAACCTGAGCCGCCGTGACGCCGACATCGCCTTGCGCCTGACCCGTACGCCGCCGGAACATCTGGTCGGGCGCCAACTGGGCACCGTGGTCTATCGGCTATGTGCCAGTGCAACTTACCTGCGATCACTGGAACGGGATGATCTGGCGGCGATGGCGTGGATCGCGCCGGATGACTTTCTTCCCGATCACCCCACGGTGGCTTGGCGCCGTCAGCATCTGCCTGGCGTGGTGCCGGCTTATCGCTGCAACAGCATGCTCTCGGTCACCGAGTTGGTTCGAGCCGGCCTGGGGGTCGCGGCGTTGCCGGACTTTCTAATCGGTGAAAACAAGGGGCTGACGCCCATTGGCGAACCGCTGGCGGGGTATGACACGGCCCTTTGGCTGCTGACGCGCCCCGACTGCCGTGCGCTGCGTTCGGTGGTGACGCTGTTCGATGAACTGGGGCGCAATCTGCGGTTACGCTGATATTCAGCGCTGATAGCGGGCCAGAAACATGTCGAGGGCCGATTCAACCACCTGAACCTGTTCATCCTCGGTCAGGCACGGCTGGCCCATGGAAATTTGGGGCCAGAAGGCGAATGTCTTGATCAGCCCGTGCATCTGTTGCGCGGCAAACGCCGGCTCCACGGCTTTCAACCGGCCATCGGCCTGGGCGTGGCGAATCCACACGGTCAAACCTTCTTCGCGTTGTCCCATGCGCGCAACCATGTCCTGGGCCCGCTCGGGGGAGTGAATCGTGGCGGCGATGGCGATGCGCGCCAGGTCGAGAAAATTATCGTCCGCCAGCATGTGCAGTTTGGCTCGCAGCAGCTTTCGAAGCTGCTCGCGTAAGGGCTGCTCCGGGCTGTAGGCCGTGTCCTGTTCTGCGGTAACGCTGTCCCATAACCGATTCAGAATTTCGGCAAACAGGGCTTCCTTGCTGGGGAAGTGGTTATACACCGTGCGCTTGGACACACCGGCCGTCGCCGCAATTTTGTCCATGCTGGTGATCTCGAAACCGCTGCTACGGAATTCGGTAATCGCAGCCTGAAGGATGGATGCGCGTTTTCGCTCGGTGAGGCGCTGCAGCGGTACGGTCATGGCAAGTCGTCATAGGAAGAAGGGAAATTACACTTGGCAGTTTACTTGCTCCCTGGATTCATGCAATCTACAAACTACACCGGGTAGTGTAGTTCTGGTGATCAAACGTACGGCTGAGCGTGCATGCAACGGCCATTAGCGTCCCACAACGACGAAGCGCAATTGCGACGACGTCCTTGGAGTTTTCGCATCATGACCATTATTTCTTCGACTGACAGCCCTGCGGTGCTTCCTTCATCCCAGCAGGAACAAGGGAAGTACCGTAACCACGCCCATACACCGCGCGAAGGGCTCGGCCAGATGCTGCGCATCATGTGGAACATGATCTTCCACAAACCGCGCAATACCCGTCCTGCGGGCACCATCGAGGTACAACCGCTGACGCGCGCCCACCTGCTGGCCGCGCCGAACAACAGTGTTTTCCGCCTCGGTCATTCCACGGTGCTGCTCAAGCTGCGGGACAAATTCTGGCTGACCGACCCGGTTTTTTCCGAGCGCGCTTCCCCCGTGCAATGGGCGGGCCCCAAGCGCTTCCATCAGCCGCCCATCAGCCTGGAAGAGCTGCCGCCCATCGAAGCAGTGATTCTTTCCCATGATCACTACGACCATCTCGATCATCAGGCCATCATCAAACTCGCGGCAAAGACACAGTATTTCCTGGCCCCTCTCGGCGTAGGCGACACCCTGATCAAATGGGGCGTCGACGCCAGCAAGGTGCGTCAGTTGGACTGGTGGCAGGGTACCGAAGTGGACGGTATCGAGTTTATCGCCACGCCATCCCAACATTTTTCCGGCCGTGGCCTGTTCGACGCCAACAGCACGCTATGGGCTTCGTGGGTGATGATCGACGGCGCCACCCGGATCTTCTTCAGCGGCGACACCGGTTACTTCGACGGCTTCAAGCGCATCGGCGAGCGATACGGCCCATTCGACCTGACGCTGATGGAAACCGGCGCCTACAACGTCGAATGGCCGCACATCCACATGCAGCCGGAACAAACCCTCCAGGCGCATATCGACCTCAAGGGCCGTTGGTTGCTGCCGATCCACAACGGCACGTTCGATTTGTCGATGCATGCCTGGTACGAACCCTTCGATCGCATCCTGGCCCTGGCCTGGGAACGCAACGTGTCTATCACCACCCCGCAAATGGGTGAAGCCTTTAATCTCGCACAGCCGCAACGTGGTCGAGCCTGGTGGCTGGACGTGGAACCCTCGCCTTATCAGGACCAGCCCGACATGGCCTGATCCTCGACGAATCGTTCATTCGATCATTGCGTAGTCTGGCCGCTCCATCGGATCTGGTGTGGCACCCTTGATATTCATGCCGCGTCCCGGCGCAAAGCCAGGGAAGAACACCAGGCCTTCGGCTTCCAGCCGAAAGGCCAGGGCCAGGCGGGTGACATCGAGCAGCTCGCCCCCCGCTTCGAAACGCCGGATTGCCCGGATCGACACGCCGGACTGCCGGGACAGTTCTTCGACACTCCAGCCCAGCATGGCTCGGGCCTGTGCACTGTGGGCAGGGGTGAATTGATAGACAGCGATGCGTTCCAGGGTGGTTTTGATTGCGAGAGAGGCCATGGGAGTTCTCCAAAGCGGTGGATTCAAAAAATACTGTGTTTTTGTACAGTTGTTTTGAATCCTGATCAATCTCATTTTTTTGATCAATGACCAGTGGTCTTCTCCAGCCAGGCACTCGGTGCGTGACCCAGCACCCGGCGAAACATGGTGGAGAACGCTGCGGGGCTGTCGTAGCCCAGATCCAGGGCAATACGGGTTACCGAATCGCCTACGACCAACCGGGACAATGCCGACATCACACACGCTTGTTGTCGCCATTGGCTGAAACTCAGGCCGGTTTGACGGCTGAACAGCCGATTGAACGAGCGCAGGCTGATGGGCAATTGCGCCGCCCACTGCGCGGGTGACGCGTGGGCGTCGGGGTGCTCCAGAAACCCTTGGCACAGGCCGAGCAGGCGTGGGTCCTTGGGCAGTGGAAGGTGCAGCGGCAGATGCGCGCTGCGGGTCAGTTCGTGCAGCAACAGATTGATCAGCGCGCCGTCGCGTCCGGCCTCGTCGTATTCCGGCACAAGCTCAACGGCTTCCAGCAGCAACTGGCGCATCAGGGGCGATACGCTGATGACCTGACAACGGGCGCCCATGGCCGTCACGGCGGCGGGTTCGATGTACAAGCTGCGTGTACTGACCCCCAGCATCAACACCTCATGGGCCACCCCGGGCGGGATCCATACCGCCCGTTGCGGCGGCACCACCCAATTACCGTCTTCGGTGCGGACCTGCATCACCCCCGTGGCGCCATACAGCAACTGCGCCCGGCGATGATGGTGCGAGGGCAGTAAATGTCCCGGTGGGTAGTCAGTGCCAATGGCGACGACAGTCCTGGGAATCGCATCCAATAAATCGATCGAAGTGTTGCGCATCGAGGGACTGCTCATCATTGGCGTAAACGCAAATATTATTGGCCAGTTTGCTAGAGCGGGCCAAGCTTCGCTTATCTAACGTGGGTTGCCTCCCATTTCACGGATTCGCCTCGATGTTCTATGTATTGCTTGCGTGCTTCGGCTGCCTGAGTGGCTTAACGGCGGTGTTGTTCGGCTTTGGCGGCGGTTTCGTCGTGGTGCCTTTGATGTATCGCATGCTGATGGCCCATCACTCGGGTGACGCCATCGGTGAATCGGCGATGCACATTGCCGTCGCCACCTCCACCTGCGTCATGATCGTCAACGCCTTGGTCGCCGCCGGAAAACACCACCGTGCCGGTCAGCTGATTCGTCATTACCTGTGGCCGTTCGGCGGTTTCATTGCCCTGGGTGCCATTCTCGGCGCAGCAGCTGCCACCTGGATGAGCAGCGAGGTTATCCGTTACGCCTTCATGGCTTACCTGGGCCTGACCATCCTGGACTGCCTGCTGCGGCGAGGTTTTCTGACACGCGTCAGCGATGCCGTCCTACGACCTTTGGCGCCCATGGAGACCGCGTTGGGCGGCACAACCATCGGAATCATCGCCACGTTCCTGGGCGTCGGCGGCAGCGTCATGACCGTCCCACTGCTGCGCCGTTGTGGCCTGAACATGTCCCAGGCCACCTCCATGGCCAATCCGCTGAGCGTGCCCGTCGCGTTGGCCGGCACCGTCACCTACATGGCCTTGGCCAGCTTCGCCGGAGCCGACTTCGGCCCGTGGTTTGTCGGTTATGTCGACTTGATGGCCTTTGTCGTGCTCACACTCGGCGTGCTACTGGGCATCCGCCTGGCAACGCCATGGATCGGGCGGATACCGGATCGGCTGCATGCGCGGGTGTATGTGGGGTTGTTGATGGTGGTGATGGTTGGGATGTGGCTGGGGTAGGGGCGCTATTGACCCGCCAACCCCGGCGCTTCCCGAATAATGAAGTGGTCCAGATTCTCGATATGGGCACTGAACACCCCGAACGTCTGCTCGGGGTTTTTCTTGCTCGGCACCTGTTTCAACTCCGGCGTCACGCCATAAAAGAAGCAATACAACGGCGCGTCACTGTCGATGGCGTGCTTGATCTCTGCCAGAAATGCTTTGCGCTTGCGGTAGTTGTCGATCAGCTTCTTGCTCAGGTAAACGTTCACCGAGTAAGGCTTTTTCTTCGCCTCGCCCGGTTGCTTGAACCAGACTTTTTGTTCGAAATCGATGCGAAAACTGGCGCTGTGGTAGTCCTCGATCTTTTTAATCTTGCCCCAGTAAATCAGCCCTTTGTTGTCCAGCAGAAACTCGATTTTCTTGAAGAACGAACTGTAGGGCGCGGTGTGCTCGCCAATCTTCAGCGGCGTGCGTTTGAGCAGCTCCTTGTCCGCGAAGTTCGACACAAAACACTCCACCGGATGGGCGAAGACATGGGTCTTGTCCGGCGCCGAATCACGGCTCGGGTGCTCGTCATGACTGGCGGCTGAAGGCACACGCTCTTCGCGCATCACGTCCGCCGCCACCGCCGGACTGGAGGGCTTGCGCACATACTCACGCCGAGTCAGCAACAACTCCGACGGGAAATGTTCTTCCCGACTGTCATCCGTTTCCCCACCATCCGCCTCCACGCCCGACGCCGGCGTCTTCAGGCTGACATAAGGACAACCCTCGACATGCCGGGTGCTGGGGACGTTCTTGAAGTGCGGGGTGCGCACGTAATTCACGTTCTTGGCATTGAACGTCCCCAACACATTCGCCGCATCAAACGCCGCCCGACAGGCATCGTTGGGGCACTGGAACTGTTCCTTCGCGGAATCGAACGCCACCGTCTCGTCAAAATTCAAATCGCGCACGTCATAGATCGACAGTTTGTCGTCGAGGCTGAGGCAGTAGGCGAGGTCGAATTTCATGAGGGGCTCGGGTCCTTGAGTGGGGATGCGTATTAATAGCGGGAGGCGGGGTGGCTTGCACTGAATGTTTTCAGCTCAGAGCAAAATCTGTAGCAGTGTCCCGGCCATGGACAGCGCCCGAGATGTTATTGATGCACCTCCAGCTCGACGCCGATCCTGTGGTGAGGGGATTTATCCCCGCTGGGCTGCGCAGCAGCCCCCAATCCATAAAGCCAACAAAAAAAACGCCGCTCGAACACAGACGGCAGCGTCGCAATTACAACTCGCTTCACCACGCGCGTGCATAACCGGAATTATATTGCCGGAAGTGAAGGGTCGAGCCGCGATAATCGGCATTATAGTTCCGACTGGGTCGGACAAGCCTGTTTCTGAAGCGCCTGCTCGCGGCGCCAATCTTCAGCGCATGCACGCGGGCCAGCCCAGTAGTTGCTATTCTGCGGGGCACTGTAAAGGCCAAGGATGATGACAAGGGGCGACCGAATGAGTGATGACGCAAAATCTGTAGATTCGCGTGCATGGCAGGGTGACGGGGTGGTGATCACCAAGGCCGGTAAGCCTTATCTGGATCAGCTACCCCATCTCGATACGCTTCAGGCGCGCAAGCCTGGTCGGTTGAAGGGGAAGATTCGGACGTCGGCGGATTTTGACCGCACCCCCGGGGACATCATCGAGGGTTTTGAGGGGCGGTCATGAGTTCGGACGAATTTTCCTGATCTGAGATTTCAGCAGGCGCTTCAGCCATGCAGCCCTCGTCGAACTCCCGCATAGTGGCCGTGTCGATAGCGCCGATCTTCAGCAGCGCCTCAGCCGAGCTGTGAATCGACTCGAAGGCTTCACTTTTGATTTCTTTGGTCACTGCCTATCTCCATAGATTCTTTTCCCACCATCCAAAAACAACGCGGCAATCCAGCCCGGCACCAACCTGTGGCCTGACACTCGTGGCGAGGGAGCTTGCTCCCGCTGGGCTGCGCAGCGGCCCCAACTTAACGATTCATCACTCAGCAACCAACCGACCAACCTTCTCATACAAAGACAAAGTGAAGGTTTCCTTATCACTGGCAAGATGACAACGCCGATGACAGTTCGGGCACAGCGCAACCGCGTTGGTGATGCTATCCGACCCTTTCTGAGCCAGATGCTTCACATGATGCACTTCAAGAAACGGCAACCCGTCCACCTCGAAAGGCGCTTGCTGACCGCAACCTTCGCAGACACCTTTAGCCAATTCAGCTACCCACGCCCGGATTTTCGGATCCCGAACGTAAGACGTCGTGGTCGTACTGACTTGTTGCGGGTTCGGGTTTCCTGATGGCTCGGTCTTGAGCCCTTTCTTTTGCAGCTTGGCGGCTCGGCTGATCAACTTCTCGTGGTCAGCGGTCGGAGCAGATTCTCCCGCCCCAGGCACCACTTTATGAGCAAGCACTTTGCGGATTCGTTGAGCCACACCAGCGCCAATGTTCTTGGCGGGCATGTAGCCGCTGATTCGCGGCAAATCCATCTGCTCCAGCACCGCCGAGATATTTTGCATGCGGTACTCAACCGACGAGGCGCTGCGCTTGCTCAATGGCCCATCACGCAAAAGTTGATTCTCCACCGACTTCCTAAAGATTTGGCCGTTTAACTCGCGATCGAGCATCTTCAAGTAAGCATCAACTGACGCCTCAAGCTCTTCGTCGCTCCAGCCGCTTTTTTCCTTTGGGGTATCCATACAATCGCCGAGGGTTAAAAACCCTCGGACGATACTGACTGGCCATTATGGCTGTCTACGAAAATTCCTACAGAAAAAGCACCGCATTCACTCAGGGCGTCCTACGACACTGAATGCCCAGATACGTGAAAAACCTCCAGCAACCTACGCCACCAACGTTTATCCGCCACCGCCCGGCCTCGAGTTCGATTGAGCAACAGATAGGGCATGTCCCGAAGCCGAATCCACCCGTCGTTTTGCCAATGCAACAAACTCAAAGACATCTCCGGCCAATCCAACACACTTAACATCGGCCGCTCGGTATCGCTGGAGGCCTGGGCGTCCCGCAATGCCGGTACCACCTGATGCGTCAGCCACTCGCGTAACAAGCGATTCCCCGGCGCGTAGTGATAAATCAACAGGGCGTACACGCCAGATTCGCTGAGCATCAGCCGCTTTTCAGGCTGGCCGTGATAACGAATCAACAGAACGTGCCGTTGGTCCTCATCCAGCTTGCTAACCATACGGTCGTTCAGGTGCACGCCCATCAATCGGCCGAGGTCGCGGGCACAGAACCAGGGTTGGTTTTCCAGGAGGAGGGCGTGGAGGTGGAGGTTTAGGCGAGTGAATACCGTCGGCATGTAAGCATCAGGCGTGATCGATCTCCGAGGTGTAGGGAGAGCGGGCTGGTTCTTTATGAGCATAACGACCTCTACGTATTGAAGTTAGCGGCGCGAGCCCGACGTAGAGGGTGTAAGAGAAATCCCAACAAGCTATTTCGCTATACAGAGTTGCACACGTCCTCGGACAGTGTGCGGCTTTATATTGGGCGATTAGCTACTACGTTGGGCGTTTCTTAGGCACCTGCGACTAAGTTAGGTGATGAGGAGATGCTGCGTCAACGCGGAACGATTCTGAGTTTTTCGTAGGACAGAAGTCGCTTGCCGGCCATGAAATTAAACGCGGCTTTGCTTCTGTTGCGCACAAAAAACCCCGTTTTCACGGGGTTCTTGGTGAGTCGTGCAGCCTAGGATTCTTTCGAATCAATCCCAGCTAAGCGCACCACCCGTCTGATACTCAATCACCCGAGTCTCAAAGAAGTTCTTCTCTTTCTTCAAGTCCATGATCTCGCTCATCCAAGGGAACGGGTTAGTCGTCCCTGGATACTCTTCCTTCAGACCAATCTGCGACAGACGACGGTTAGCGATGAACTTCAGATAGTCCTCCATCATCGCCGCATTCATCCCCAACACCCCACGAGGCATGGTGTCGCGGGCGTATTCGATCTCCAGCTGCGTACCCTGCAGGATCATCTGGGTCGCTTCTTCCTTCATTTCGGCATCCCACAGGTGCGGGTTTTCGATTTTGATCTGGTTGATCACGTCGATGCCGAAGTTCAGGTGCATGGATTCGTCGCGCAGGATGTATTGGAACTGCTCGGCGACGCCGGTCATTTTGTTGCGGCGGCCCATGGAGAGGATCTGGGTGAAGCCGCAGTAGAAGAAGATGCCTTCCAGAACGCAGTAGTAAGCGATCAGGTTGCGCAGCAACTCTTTGTCGGTGTCCGGGGTGCCGGTTTCGAACTTCGGATCGGAGATCGAACGGGTGTATTTCAGGCCCCAGGCGGCTTTTTTCGCGACCGATGGGATCTCGTGGTACATGTTGAAGATCTCGCCTTCATCCATGGCCAGCGATTCGATGCAGTACTGGTAGGCGTGGGTGTGGATCGCCTCTTCGAACGCCTGGCGCAGGATGTACTGGCGGCATTCGGGGTTGGTGATCAGGCGGTACACGGCCAGGACCAGGTTGTTGGCAACCAGGGAGTCGGCGGTGGAGAAGAAGCCCAGGTTGCGCATCACGATGCGGCGTTCGTCGTCGGTCAGGCCTTCCGGGGTTTTCCAGAGGGCGATGTCGGCGGTCATGTTGACTTCTTGCGGCATCCAGTGGTTTGCGCAGCCGTCCAGGTACTTCTGCCAGGCCCAGTCGTATTTGAAAGGCACCAGCTGGTTGAGGTCGGCGCGGCAGTTGATCATGCGCTTTTCATCGACGGCGACACGGGCGGAGGCGCCTTCGAGTTCGGCGAGGCCTTCGGCCACGTCGAGTTTGTCGAGGGCGGCTTTGGCGCGAATGATCGCGGCCGAGTCGCTGGCCGTCACGGCGCGGGCTTCGAGGGCGGCGGCACCGCCGGCGCTGTCGAGGCGGTCCATGTTGGCTTCAGAAGCGTGGCCGGCGTTGGCGCCTTTTACAGCGACTTCGCCGTCTTCTTTGTCGAATTCGTCCCAGCTCAGCATGACGTGTTGTCTCCTGCGTGAGGGCCAGATGCCCGTTGAAGGCCTACTGGCCGCGGTGGATCTTGGAAAATCGTTTGTTGCAGCAGCTGACGCAGGCAATAAACAGAAAAATGTACGGGTCGTTCTGAAGCGGCTGTGAGCGCGAGGAGGCGATAGGCCTCTGCGTGGGCTTCAGGCTGGTTTGACTCCCTGTAAGGGAATATTGCGGGCCCGTTTAAGGCGGCATTATAAGGACTTTTTTGCCTACGTGCTGCGGCGAAATAGCCCACGGAGGAGGTCGCGGGCGGCATATTCGCGTGGGAGCAAGGGTTTACAAGGCTTTGGCCGCTGAAGATTTTTTTTGCATGGGTCGGGTGACGGTATTTTTTGATCAAAAAACGAGCGTTTTTTGCGGTTTTGCACTACATGTTGTGTTTGCAAAGGCTTTTTGACGGTTACAGACACAACCAAGCCCGATCGAAACCGGGCTGTGGAAAATGCCATTTATGATCAACCGATGTGTGCCGAACCGGTGTGGTCGTAACCATCTTCAGCGACAGTGGCGGAGCCGGTGCGGTCGTAGCCGTCCTCAGCGACTGTCGCCGAGCCGGTGCGGTCATAGCCGTCTTCAGCGACAGCGGAACCGGTGCGGTCATAACCGTCGGCGGCAAAGGTATGGGCGGCCAGGACGGACAGGGTCAGGGCGAGGATCAGTTTGGTTTTCATGGAGGTTGCTCCTGGTGGGTTTAGGTTGATCAGCCGTTGGAGCAGCCAGTGCCCATGACGCTGTAGCGCAGGATGTGGCGCTGGCCTTTGGAGTCGTCGTATTCAATCTTGGCCGGAACCACTTCGCAGACGTTCGGGATCTCGCTCATGGAGATGACGTTGGCGATGTCCAGGTGGGTGGAGTAGGTGTACTCCTCAATGGCTGGTGTTTGCTGTGCAACGTCGGTCGGGGCCTCGTCTGCCATCGCGGTGGCGCTAAGGCCTGCGATGACCAGAACCCATAAAGCTTTCATCTGTTTCACCTTTTTTGAGGTCGAGTGGGGTCACGCAACCTTTTTGGGGCTGCGTGTGGAGCAGGATTTTGAGGGTTGATTAACGGCCTTCGTGGGGGCTGCGTTGCGTTAATCGTGTTTGCCGGTTGGCGAGGTTGATTTTAGGGGGTGGGGTTAATCGCAAAAAGACCGGGTTTTGATAAACACTGTTGGTTGATCTGGTAATAATCGTTGCTGCAACCGCTTGTTTGCAGTTATGTCGGTGTTGGATTGACCACCGTCTTCGCGAGCAAGCCCGCTCCCACAGAGGGTCTGTGTTGGACGGAAGATAGGCGTTCACTGAATTCAACTGTGGGAGCGGGCTCGCTCTCACGGGGAAATGCCCGCTGGCAAGGGCTGGCACGTTAGTACCGACATTTTGTAGGGACTTGTTACTACCATCGTCGAATGGTTCTATAGGCTCGCCCCGGCTACAACGGGTACATACAAAAACAACTATGTCACCGAGGTAAGAAAGATGAGTGCGGCTTCTCTGTATCCCGTTCGTCCCGAGGTAGCGGCTAACACGCTGACTGACGAGGCGACCTACAAGGCCATGTACCAGCAGTCGGTGGTTAACCCGGATGGTTTCTGGCGCGAGCAGGCCAAGCGCCTCGACTGGATCAAGCCTTTCACCACGGTGAAGCAGACGTCCTTTGACGATCACCATGTCGACATCAAGTGGTTTGCCGATGGCACCTTGAACGTTTCCTACAACTGCCTCGACCGTCATCTGGCCGAGCGCGGCGATCAGATTGCGATCATCTGGGAGGGCGACGACCCTGCCGAGAGCCGCAACATCACCTATCGCGAACTGCATGAAGAAGTCTGCAAGTTCGCCAACGCCCTGCGCGGCCAGGACGTGCATCGCGGTGACGTGGTGACGATCTACATGCCGATGATCCCCGAAGCCGTGGTCGCCATGCTGGCCTGCACCCGGATCGGCGCGATTCACTCGGTGGTGTTCGGCGGTTTCTCCCCCGAAGCACTGGCCGGCCGGATCATCGACTGCAAATCCAAAGTGGTGATTACGGCCGACGAAGGTATTCGTGCCGGCAAGAAGATCCCGCTCAAGGCCAACGTCGATGACGCACTGACCAACCCGGAAACCAGCAGCATTCAGAAAGTCATCGTGTGCAAGCGCACCGGTGGCGGCATCAAGTGGAACCAGCACCGCGACATCTGGTACGAAGACCTGATGAAGGTGGCCGGCACCGTTTGCGCGCCGAAAGAAATGGGCGCCGAAGAAGCGCTGTTCATCCTCTACACCTCCGGTTCCACCGGCAAGCCCAAGGGCGTGCAGCACACCACCGCCGGCTACCTGCTCTATGCGGCCCTGACCCATGAGCGCGTATTCGACTACAAGCCGGGCGAAGTCTACTGGTGCACCGCCGACGTCGGCTGGGTCACCGGCCACAGCTATATCGTCTACGGTCCGTTGGCCAACGGCGCGACCACGCTGTTGTTCGAAGGCGTGCCGAACTACCCGGACATCACCCGGGTGGCTCAGGTTATCGACAAGCACAAGGTCAATATTCTCTACACTGCGCCGACCGCTATCCGCGCAATGATGGCCTCGGGCACCGCCGCCGTCGAAGGCGCCGATGGCAGCAGCCTGCGTCTGTTGGGCTCGGTGGGTGAGCCGATCAACCCGGAAGCCTGGGACTGGTACTACAAGAATGTCGGCAAGGAACGTTGCCCGATCGTCGACACCTGGTGGCAGACCGAAACCGGTGGCGTGCTGATCAGCCCGTTGCCGGGTGCCACGGCGTTGAAGCCGGGTTCGGCCACGCGTCCGTTCTTCGGCGTGGTGCCGGCGCTGGTGGACAACCTCGGCAACCTGGTGGAGGGCGCGGCCGAAGGCAACCTGGTGATCCTCGATTCGTGGCCAGGCCAGGCGCGCACGCTGTACGGCGACCACGACCGTTTTGTCGACACCTACTTCAAGACCTTCAGCGGCATGTACTTCACCGGTGACGGCGCGCGTCGCGACGAAGACGGCTACTACTGGATCACCGGTCGGGTGGATGACGTGCTCAACGTGTCCGGCCACCGCATGGGCACGGCCGAGATCGAAAGCGCCATGGTCGCTCACCCGAAAGTCGCCGAAGCGGCGGTGGTGGGTGTGCCGCACGACATCAAGGGGCAGGGCATTTATGTCTACGTGACCCTCAATGCCGGCGAAGAAACCAGCGAGGCTTTGCGTCTGGAACTGAAGAACTGGGTGCGCAAGGAGATCGGTCCGATTGCTTCGCCGGACGTGATCCAGTGGGCCCCGGGCCTGCCGAAAACCCGCTCCGGCAAGATCATGCGCCGCATTCTGCGCAAGATCGCCACGGCGGAGTACGACGGCTTGGGTGACATCTCTACCTTGGCTGATCCGGGCGTAGTGGCGCACCTGATCGAGACGCACAAGACCATGAACGTCGCCTGACGGTAGCCCGTAACACCGAAAGCCCCGCCCGGTATTTGCCGGGCGGGGCTTTTTTGTGGGCCTGGCGCGCACCCTTGTGGCGAGGGGATTTATCCCCGCTGGGCTGCGAAGCGGCCCTGAAACCAGGCAACTCGGTGTATCAGGTAGAATCGGATTGGGAATCTTGGGGCTGCTGCGCAACCCAGCGGGGATAAATCCCCTCGCCACAGGTTGAGTGTTCGAACGAACGCGGTGCCTGGCTTTGGGGCTGCTGCGCAGCCCAGCGGGAGCAAGCTCCCTCGCCACGGGTTCGATGGATGAATAAATATCGGCGTTTAAAGTAGGAGGGGTCTGAACGTTACCGACCTTTCGAAATGTGTAACCAAAGGCGCCATCACGGGGCGATGTGCAACGCAATGCCCCGTTTGAGGGCCTTTGCTCGCTGTTCGTGAAAGAAGGCGACACGCTGTGCTTGCCGGATTAGAAGGGTTTGCGAATAATGGGCCCGCTATTTGCAGCATGGATCGGTTCCCTTTCTTTTTCTCTTGCATGAATTTGCAAAGCTGTCAATGCGCTCGAGTCGCGTTTTCTATGCTTCTGTAATTTGTTGTCGCATTGAAGAAATATCGGCTTCGGCCCTGTCGTTAGAATGCCGATCACTCGCTCGTCGTGAGCTGCGTTGAATAGACGCACGCTTTCTTAGGACGCAGCACTAAAGTTCGTTCCACCCATTCGCATATTGGGCTGTTGCTCACTCTGCCGTTTTTGCCCTTTCCCGATGGAGTCCCAAGATGAAGAAACTTGTGCTGCTTGGCGCCCTGGCACTGTCCGTGCTGTCCCTGTCGACATTCGCCGCAGAAAAGCCCCTGAAAATCGGTATTGAAGCGGCTTACCCTCCGTTCGCCTCGAAAGCCCCGGACGGCAGTATCGTCGGTTTCGACTACGACATCGGCAATGCGCTGTGCGAAGAGATGAAGGTCAAGTGCGTGTGGGTCGAGCAGGAGTTCGACGGCCTGATCCCGGCGCTCAAGGTGCGCAAGATCGACGCGATCCTGTCGTCCATGTCCATCACCGAAGATCGCAAGAAGTCTGTTGATTTCACCAACAAGTACTACAACACCCCGGCCCGTCTGGTGATGAAGGCCGGTACCCAGGTCAGCGACGGCCTGACCGAGCTCAAAGGCAAGAACGTGGGCGTGCAGCGCGGTTCGATCCACGAGCGTTTTGCCCGTGAAGTCCTGGCCCCGTTGGGTGCCGAGATCAAACCGTACAGTTCGCAGAATGAAATCTACCTGGACCTGTCCGCCGGCCGCCTCGACGGCACCGTGGCAGACGCTACCCTGTTGGATGACGGTTTCCTCAAGACCGACGCCGGCAAGGGCTTTGCGTTCGTGGGCCCGGCCTTCACCGATGTCAAATACTTCGGCGACGGCGTAGGCATCGCGGTGCGCAAGGGCGATGCTCTCAAGGACAAGATCAACGGCGCGATTGCCGCCATTCGCGAGAACGGCAAATACAAGCAAATCCAGGACAAGTACTTCGCCTTCGATATCTACGGCCAGTAACGACGTCCCGCCACTCGTGCGAAATGGCGCAAGCAACAGGATCTCTGCGGTTTGCGCCATTTTTTCATCCCACTCTCGAGGACCTGAATCATGTTGAAAGGCTACGGGGCTGTCATCCTCGATGGCGCATGGTTGACGCTTCAGCTCGCCTTGTCGTCCATGGCCCTGGCCATTGTCCTGGGGCTGATCGGCGTCGCGTTGCGCCTCTCGCCGGTGCGCTGGCTGGCGTGGTTGGGCGACCTGTATTCCACGGTCATTCGCGGCATTCCCGACCTTGTGCTGATCCTGCTGATTTTCTATGGCGGCCAGGACCTGCTCAATCGCGTGGCGCCGATGCTCGGTTATGACGATTACATCGACCTGAACCCGTTGGCGGCCGGTATCGGCACCCTGGGCTTCATCTTCGGTGCATACCTGTCGGAAACCTTTCGCGGCGCGTTCATGGCTATCACGAAGGGGCAGGCCGAGGCGGGCGTGGCGTATGGCATGAGTGGGTTCCAGGTGTTTTTCCGGGTGATGGTGCCGCAGATGATTCGTCTGGCGATTCCGGGGTTCACCAACAACTGGCTGGTGTTGACCAAGGCCACGGCGCTGATTTCGGTGGTGGGCCTGCAAGACATGATGTTCAAGGCCAAGCAGGCGGCGGATGCCACCCGCGAGCCTTTCACCTTCTTCCTGGCAGTGGCGGCGATGTACCTGGTGATTACCAGTGTCTCGTTGCTGGCATTGCGTCAACTTGAGAAGCGCTACTCGGTAGGCGTAAGGGCGGCTGATCTATGATCTTCGACTACAACGTCATCTATGAAGCGTTGCCGCTGTACTTCAGTGGCCTGCTGACCACTTTGAAGCTGTTGGCCCTGTCGCTGTTCTTTGGCTTGCTGGCGGCATTGCCCCTGGGCCTGATGCGGGTCTCCAAGCAGCCGATCGTCAACATGACCGCCTGGCTCTATACCTATGTGATCCGCGGCACGCCGATGCTGGTGCAGCTGTTTTTGATCTACTACGGGTTGGCGCAGTTTGAAGCCGTACGCGAGAGCTTCCTCTGGCCATGGCTGTCCAGCGCGACCTTCTGTGCGTGCCTGGCGTTTGCCATCAATACCAGCGCCTACACCGCCGAAATCATCGCCGGCAGCCTGCGGGCCACGCCTAACGGTGAGATCGAGGCGGCCAAGGCCATGGGCATGTCGCGCTACAAGCTGTATCGCCGGATCCTGCTGCCCTCGGCGCTGCGCCGGGCGCTGCCGCAATACAGCAACGAAGTGATCATGATGTTGCAGACCACCAGCCTGGCCTCCATCGTGACCCTGATCGACATCACCGGTGCCGCGCGCACGGTGAATGCGCAGTACTACTTGCCGTTCGAGGCTTACATCACGGCCGGCGTTTTCTACCTGTGCCTGACTTTTATCCTGGTGCGCCTGTTCAAGCTGGCCGAGCGCCGCTGGCTGGGTTACCTGGCCCCGCGCAAGCACTGATAACGCATCGATCCGATCGACTGCTCAACGACTGACGTTTTGTGAGAACCGACCGCATGTACAAGCTCGAAGTCCAAGACCTGCATAAACGCTATGGCAGTCACGAGGTGCTCAAGGGTGTCTCCCTCAAGGCCGCCGCCGGCGATGTGATCAGCATCATCGGTTCCAGTGGCTCGGGCAAAAGTACCTTCCTGCGTTGCATCAACCTGCTTGAGCAACCCCATGCCGGCAAGATTCTGCTCAACAACGAAGAGCTGAACCTGGTGGCGGGCAAGGACGGTGCCTTGAAGGCCGCCGATCCCAAGCAACTGCAGCGTATGCGTTCGCGGTTGTCGATGGTGTTCCAGCATTTCAACCTGTGGTCCCACATGACCGCGCTGGAAAACATCATGGAAGCGCCGGTGCATGTGCTGGGCGTGGCCAAGGCCGAGGCGCGCGAAAAGGCCGAGCACTACCTGAACAAGGTCGGTGTGGCGCATCGCAAGGACGCCTACCCAGGGCACATGTCCGGCGGCGAACAGCAGCGCGTGGCGATTGCCCGGGCGTTGGCGATGGAGCCGGAAGTCATGCTGTTCGATGAGCCGACTTCGGCCCTGGATCCGGAACTGGTGGGCGATGTGCTCAAAGTGATGCAGGCCCTGGCGCTGGAAGGCCGGACCATGGTGGTGGTGACCCACGAAATGGGCTTTGCCCGTGAGGTGTCGAACCAACTGATCTTCCTGCACAAAGGCATCGTCGAAGAGAGCGGCAACCCGCGCGAAGTACTGGTCAATCCGCAATCGGAGCGGCTGCAACAATTTCTTTCGGGCAGCCTCAAGTAATCGCTCCCGTTACGCACCTGATTCAGGTCATGCTGCGCACCGTGCGCCAGATGGTCTAATTTGGTTGCAGCCGCTTTTGGCTTTAACACTGTTTTCGCTTCGGATTGCCCACCATGACTGCCCATCGAATTGGTTTCCTGATTTGGCCCAGCACTAAAGCCTTGACGCTGGCGCTGGCCGAGGAGGCCTTGCGTGTTGCTCAGCGGGTGCATCCGGATGTCGTCTACGAATTGTCGTTCCTGCAGGCCGAACCACAGCCCGAAGGCGCTTGGCAGCTACCGGGCGAGCCTTGGGCTGGCAAGCTCGAAGGCTTGCATAAGCTGTTCCTGCTGGCCGACGAGCCACCGGCGGCGCTTGCGCAGCCCCTGAGTAGCGCGCTCAAACAACTGGTGCGTGCCGGTTGTGTGATTGGTGGTTTATCCGCCGGTGTCTACCCATTGGCCCAGTTGGGTTTGCTCGACGGTTTCCGCGCCGCCGTGCATTGGCGCTGGCAGGATGACTTTTCCGAGCGTTTCCCCAAAGTCATTGCCACCAGCCATCTGTTTGACTGGGACCGCGATCGCCTGACCGCTTGCGGTGGCATGTCGGTGCTCGATCTGCTGCTGGCGGTGCTGGCACGCGATCACGGCGCGGAACTGGCCGGCGCGGTCTCGGAAGAGCTGGTGGTCGAGCGCATCCGCGAGGGCGGCGAGCGTCAGCGCATCCCCTTGCAGAACCGTCTGGGCTCCAGCCATCCGAAGCTCACCCAGGCCGTGCTGTTGATGGAAGCCAACATCGAAGAGCCGCTGACCACCGACGAAATTGCCCAGCACGTGTGCGTGTCCCGTCGGCAACTGGAGCGGATCTTCAAGCAATACCTCAACCGTGTGCCGAGCCAGTACTACCTGGAATTGCGCCTGAACAAGGCCCGGCAGATGCTGATGCAGACCAGCAAGTCGATCATTCAGATCGGCCTGTCCTGCGGCTTCTCCTCGGGGCCGCATTTTTCCAGTGCCTACCGCAACTTTTTCGGCGCCACGCCCCGGGAAGACCGCAACCAGCGGCGCAGCAGCAGCCCCTTCGAACTGTCGTCGGTGCCGTCCGAGCGCGGCTAGGGCCGGCGCCTCCTCTGTAAGGGCCGGGGTATGTAACCCTGTGGCGAGGGGATTTATCCCCGCTGGGTTGCGAAGCAACCCCAAGACAGTCAACCCAATCTATCTGGCACACCGAATTGCCTGGCTTTAGGCTGCTTCGCAACCCAGCGGGGATAAATCCCCTCGCCACAAGGTTTTGCATGGCCAGGGAAATGTAGAAGCCAGCGCCTAAAATCCCGCGACAACGTTTAAACTGCGCCTTTGCGACGCTATTTGTCGCATTGCCATAAACCCGCTAAAAACGGGGGTTGGCGCTATAAGAAGTTGTCGCTTGGCGACAAGGCCGAGCTGAAAACTGTCCTTACAATCCCCTCATCGCTCGCCAGTTCCAGGCGGGTGTTCCTCTTCAGGAGACTCCGATGTCCGTTGAGCAAGCCGCCGTACAACGCGCCGATTTCGATCAGGTTATGGTCCCCAACTACGCGCCTGCTGCTTTCATCCCTGTGCGTGGCGCCGGTTCCCACGTGTGGGACCAGTCCGGTCGCGAACTGATCGACTTCGCCGGCGGTATCGCGGTCAACGTATTGGGACACGCCCATCCGACACTGGTCGCCGCCCTGACCGAACAAGCCAACAAGCTGTGGCATGTGTCCAACGTCTTTACCAATGAGCCGGCCCTGCGCCTGGCCCATAAACTGGTCAATGCAACTTTTGCCGAGCGGGCGTTCTTCTGCAACTCCGGCGCCGAAGCCAACGAGGCCGCCTTCAAGCTGGCCCGTCGCGTCGCGTTCGATCGTTTCGGTAGCGAAAAATACGAAATCATCGCCGCGCTCAACAGCTTCCACGGCCGTACGCTGTTCACCGTGAACGTGGGCGGGCAATCGAAGTACTCCGACGGTTTCGGGCCTAAAATCACCGGTATTACCCACGTTCCCTACAACGACCTGGCGGCTTTGAAAGCGGCCATTTCGGACAAGACCTGCGCCGTGGTGCTGGAGCCGATCCAGGGCGAGGGCGGCGTATTGCCGGCCGAGCTGGGTTATCTGCAAGGGGCCCGTGATTTGTGCGATGCCCACGACGCGCTGCTGGTGTTCGACGAAGTGCAGACCGGCATGGGCCGTAGCGGCCACCTGTTCGCCTACATGCATTACGGCGTGGTCCCGGACATTCTCACCAGCGCCAAGAGCCTGGGCGGTGGTTTCCCGATCGCGGCAATGCTCACCACCGAAGCGTTGGCCAAGCACCTGGTGGTCGGCACCCACGGCACCACCTACGGCGGCAACCCGCTGGCGTGCGCGGTGGCCGAAGCGGTGATCGATGTGGTCAATACGCCTGAGGTGCTCGCCGGCGTCAAAGCCAAGCATGACAAGTTCAAGGCCCGCCTGGAGCAGATCGGCGAGAAATACGGCCTGTTCACTCAGGTGCGTGGTTTGGGGCTGCTGATCGGCTGTGTGCTGAACGACGCCTGGAAAGGCAAGGCGAAGGACATTTTCAACGCCGCCGAACAGGAAGGCCTGATGATCCTCCAGGCCGGCCCGGACGTGATCCGTTTCGCCCCGAGCCTGGTGGTCGAGGATGCCGACATCGATGCCGGCCTGGACCGCTTCGAGCGGGCCGCGGCGAAGCTGACGCAAGCCTGATTGTTTACAGACTGTACCGGCTCCAATGGGAGCCGGGCTTTTGTGGGAGCGAGCCTGCTCGCGATTGCAATCGCCTTGGCCCGCCAGGCAGACCGAAGTGTCCGCATCGCGAGCAGGCTCGCTCCCACAAGAAGTCCACTCTCGCGCTTGGATTGATGCGTAGCCGGTCCGTATTTTTTCTCTGTGTATCGACCTAATGGTCGAACCATTTATTTCAAGTAAAGGAGTGACACCATGCTGGTGATGCGCCCCGCACAAATGGCGGATCTGGGCGAGGTACAGCGTCTGGCTGCGGACAGTCCGATCGGTGTCACTTCCTTGCCGGATGACGTGGAACGCCTGAGCGACAAGATCGCCGCGAGCGAAGCCTCGTTTGCCGCCGAAGTCAGCTTCAACGGCGAAGAAAGCTATTTCTTCGTCCTTGAAGACACCGCGACCGGCAAGCTGGCGGGCTGTTCGGCCATCGTGGCCTCGGCCGGTTATTCCGAGCCGTTCTACAGTTTTCGCAACGAGACGTTCGTTCACGCTTCCCGTGAGCTGAAGATCCACAACAAGATCCACGTGCTCTCTCAGTGCCACGACCTGACCGGTAACAGCCTGCTGACCAGCTTCTATGTGGTGCCGGAATTGGTCGGCTCGCCGTGGTCGGAGCTCAATTCGCGTGGGCGCCTGCTGTTTGTCGCCAGCCATCCGGAGCGCTTTGCCGACTCGGTGGTGACCGAGATCGTCGGCTACAGCGACGAAAATGGCGACTCGCCGTTCTGGGACGCCATCGGTCGCAACTTCTTCGACCTCAACTACGCTGCCGCCGAGCGCCTGTGCGGGCTGAAGAGCCGCACCTTCCTCGCCGAGCTGATGCCTCACTATCCGATCTACGTGCCGCTGTTGCCGGACGCCGCTCAGGAAGCCATGGGGCAGGTCCATCCGCGTGCGCAGATCACCTTCGACATCCTCATGCGCGAAGGTTTCGAGACCGATCATTACATCGACATCTTTGACGGTGGCCCGACACTGCATGCCCGCGTTTCGGGGATCCGCTCGATTGCCCAGAGCCGCGTGGTGCCGGTCAAGCTCGGTGAGCCCGTCAAGGGCGCCGGCCGGCAATACCTGGTGGCCAACGCCCAGTTGCAGGATTACCGCGCGGTTTTGTTGGAACTCGACTACGCGCCCGGCAAGCCGGTGACCCTGGATATGGAAGCGGCCGAAGCCTTGGGCGTCGGCGAGGGTGCCAGCGTGCGCCTGGTGGCGGTTTAACGCCTTACAGCTGAGTTTCGCGGGTGGCCGAGAGCGACCCGTTTGAGGAGATAGCATGATCGTTCGTCCCGTACGCAGCAGCGATTTACCCGCTCTGATTGCCCTGGCCCGCAGCACCGGCACCGGCCTGACCACCTTGCCGGCCAACGAGGAGCGCCTGGCTCATCGGGTCGGCTGGGCCGAGAAGACTTTTCGCGGCGAAGCCGGGCGTGGCGATGCGGACTACCTGTTCGTGCTCGAAGACGACGACGGTCGCGTGGTGGGCATTTCCGCCATCGCCGGGGCTGTTGGGCTGCGCGAGCCCTGGTACAACTTCCGGGTCGGCCTGACGGTCAGCGCCTCCCAGGAGCTGAACATCTATCGGGAAATTCCGACGCTGTTTTTGGCCAATGACCTGACCGGCAATTCCGAGCTGTGTTCGCTGTTCCTGCACGCCGACTACCGCAGTGGCCTCAATGGCCGCATGTTGGCCAAGGCGCGGCTGCTGTTCATCGCCGAGTTCCCGAATCTGTTTGGCAACAAGATCATCGCCGAGATGCGTGGCATGTCCGATGACAGAGGCCGCTCGCCGTTCTGGGAAAGCCTGGGGCGACACTTTTTCAAGATGGAGTTCAGTCAGGCCGATTACCTGACCGGCGTGGGCAACAAGGCGTTCATCGCTGAGCTGATGCCCAAGTTCCCGCTGTACACCTGTTTCCTGTCGGAGGATGCCCGGGCGGTGATCGGCCAGGTTCATCCCGACACGGAGCCTGCGCTGTCGATGCTCAAGAGCGAAGGGTTCAGTTACCAGGGTTACGTCGACATCTTCGACGCCGGCCCGGCCGTTGAATGCGAAACCGGCAAGATCCGCGCGATTCGCGACAGCCAGGCACTGGTATTGGCCATCGGCACGCCGGGCGACGACGCCACGCCGTTCATCATGCATAACCGCAAGCGCGAAGACTGCCGCATCACGGCTGCGCCGGCGCGCTTGGCCGCGGGCACCTTGGTGGTGGATCCGCTGACGGCCAAACGTCTTCAACTCAACGCCGGCGATCAGGTGCGCGCCGTTGCGTTGTCCGCTGCTCGGGAGTCGAAATAATGAAGTCGCTGTACATCGCTGGAAGCTGGCTGGAAGGTCAGGGTGATCTCTTTGAGTCGTTGAACCCGGTGACCCAGCAGGTGCTGTGGTCCGGCAATGGCGCCACGGCGGCGCAGGTGGAGTCGGCGGTGCAGGCCGCGCGTCAGGCCTTCCCGGATTGGGCCCGCCGTTCGCTGGATGAGCGTATCCAGGTGCTGGAGGCGTTTGCCGCGGCCTTGAAGAACCACGCGGATGAACTGGCCCACTGCATCGGTGAAGAAACTGGCAAGCCGTTGTGGGAAGCGACCACCGAAGTCACCAGCATGGTCAACAAGGTCGCCATTTCCGTGCAGAGCTACCGCGAGCGCACTGGCGAGAAGAGCGGGCCCCTGGGCGACGCCACCGCCGTGCTGCGCCACAAACCCCATGGTGTGGTGGCGGTGTTCGGCCCTTACAACTTCCCCGGCCATTTGCCCAATGGGCACATCGTCCCGGCCTTGTTGGCCGGCAACACGGTGTTGTTCAAACCCAGCGAGCTGACCCCGAAAGTCGCTGAGCTGACGGTCAAGTGCTGGGTCGAAGCCGGTCTGCCGGCGGGCGTGCTGAACCTGCTGCAAGGCGCGCGGGAAACCGGCATCGCCCTGGCGGCGAATCCGGGCATCGACGGGTTGTTTTTCACCGGCTCCAGCCGCACTGGCAATCTCTTGCATCAACAGTTCTCCGGGCGCCCGGACAAGATCCTGGCGCTGGAAATGGGCGGTAATAATCCACTGGTGGTGGATGAAGTGGCGGACGTCGATGCGGCGGTCTACACCATCATTCAGTCGGCCTTCATTTCTGCCGGCCAGCGCTGTACCTGCGCACGGCGCCTGCTGGTGCCGGAAGGGGCGTGGGGCGATGCCTTGCTGGCGCGTCTGGTGGCGGTCAGCTCGACGCTGGAAGTTGGTGCCTTTGATCAGCAACCGGCGCCGTTCATGGGCTCGGTGATTTCCCTGGGCGCAGCGAAGGCGCTGATGGATGCGCAAAACCATTTGCTGGGCCTGGGTGCCGTGCCGCTGTTGGCCATGACCCAGCCGCTGGCCCAGGCTGCGTTGCTGACACCGGGCATCCTGGATGTGACGGCGGTGGCCGAGCGTCCTGACGAAGAGTTGTTCGGGCCGTTGCTGCAGGTGATTCGCTACACGGATTTCGCCGCGGCAATCACCGAGGCCAACAACACCCAATATGGTTTGGCTGCGGGTCTGTTGTCGGATTCCGAAGCGCGTTACCAGCAGTTTTGGCTGCAGAGCCGTGCCGGCATCGTCAACTGGAACAAACAACTGACCGGCGCCGCCAGCAGCGCGCCATTCGGCGGTGTCGGGGCCTCGGGCAACCACCGCGCCAGTGCCTATTATGCGGCTGATTATTGCGCGTACCCGGTGGCGTCACTGGAAACCCCAAGCCTTGTCATGCCGGCTGCCCTGACCCCCGGCGTGAGAATGGTGTGAACCCTGATCGCGAGCAAGCTCGCTCCCACAAGGACAGTGCAAGACCCTGTGGGAGCGAGCTTGCTCGCGATAGCCGCACCGCGGTGTTACTTGATGCCTATAAAAAACAGATTCTCGTGGAGCCTCGCTGATGAAATCCTATGAAGTCAACTTTGACGGTCTAGTGGGGCCGACCCACAACTACGGCGGGCTCTCGTACGGCAACGTCGCGTCCCAGAGCAATAGCCAGCAGTCCTCCAACCCCAAGGAAGCGGCGTTGCAGGGCCTGGCGAAAATGAAAGCGTTGATGGACATGGGCTTCCAGCAAGGCGTGTTGGCGCCCCAGGAGCGTCCTGATGTGGCGGCCCTGCGTCGGTTGGGTTTTGCTGGCAGCGATGCTCAGGTCATCCAGCAGGCTGCCAAAGAAGCGATGCCGCTGCTGGTCGCCAGTTGCTCGGCCTCCAGCATGTGGGTGGCCAATGCCGCTACGGTCAGCCCGAGCGCCGACACGGCTGATGGCCGCGTGCATTTCACCGCCGCCAATCTGAACTGCAAATACCACCGCAGCATTGAACACCCGACCACCAGTCGCGTACTGGGGGCGATGTTTGCCGATCAGCAGCACTTTGCCCACCACGCCGCGCTGCCGGCGGTGGCGCAGTTCGGCGACGAAGGCGCGGCCAACCACACGCGTTTCTGTCGGGCTTACGGCGAGGCGGGCGTCGAATTTTTCGTGTTCGGCCGCAGCGCCTTCGACACCCGTTATCCAGCGCCGCAGAAGTACCCGGCCCGCCAGACCCTGGAAGCTTCTCAGGCGGTCGCTCGTCTGCATGGTCTGAGGGAGGAGGGCGTTGTGTACGCCCAACAGAACCCGTCAGTGATCGACCAGGGTGTGTTCCACAACGACGTGATCGCGGTGGGCAACGGCGAAGTGCTGTTCTATCACGAAGATGCGTTTCTCGAGACCGACCGGATGCTGGCCGAGCTGAGCAGCAAACTCGCCAAGGTCGGTGGGACATTTCAGTCGGTGTGCGTGCCGCGTTCGGCGGTTACCGTCGATGACGCGGTACGTTCCTACCTGTTCAATAGCCAGTTGCTGTCGCGTCCCGACGGCTCGATGCTGTTGATCGTGCCGCAAGAGTGCCACGGCAACGAACGCGTCTGGCAGTACCTGCAAGGCCTGACGGGCTCTGGCGGGGTGATTGGCGAAGTGAAGGTCTTCGACCTCAAGCAAAGCATGCAGAACGGCGGTGGTCCGGCTTGCCTGAGGCTGCGCGTGGCCCTCAATGAAACCGAACTGGCCGCCGTCAACCCAGGGGTTATCATGACCGCGCCGTTGTACGATTCGCTGACCCAATGGGTCGAGCGTCACTACCGCGATCGCATGACCGAAAATGACCTGGCGGACCCGCAGTTGCTGCTCGAATGCCGGGCGGCACTGGATGAGCTGACACAAATCCTTAAACTTGGCGCGGTTTATCCTTTCCAGATCAATTGAAAGCACGCGCGACCTGACTACAGTCAAAGCAGGGCGCGTTGCCTTTTCCCCCGACGAGAACGTAAAAACATGAGCGATACCTTGCAACTGATCCTTGAAGACACCGATGGCACCCAACTGGAAACCTCCTGCACCCGCGTGGCGGTCATGTGGCAGGGCAAAGAGGTGTGGATCCAGCAGGACGGCCGCGGTCAGTTGCTGATCGGCGTCGATGTCGAGGAAGGGGATGAGGAATACGCCAACCTGTTGCTGCGCCCATTGGCCACCAACCTGGTGAGCCTGCAACTGGAAATGGAACCGGCCGACATGGGCGACGATGATCATGTCCATGGCCCGGATTGCGGCCACGACCATTAAGGAGCCGCGCTATGCTCGCCCTCGGCAAATTGCTTGAACTGACCCTCGCCGGCCGCGAACCGGCGGAGAAGACTCAACTGACTGTCGAAGGCGTACGGATGCGCTGGCTGAGCGAGGGCGCGCTGGAGGTCAAGCCGCCCCAGGCCCGGGACAATGGCCAGGATCTGTTGCTGTCAGCCGGTATCCACGGCAACGAAACCGCACCGATCGAATTGCTTGATCGGTTGCTGCACGACATCGCCCGTGGGGATCTCAAGCCACGGGCACGCATTCTGTTTCTGTTTGGCAATCCCGAGGCCATCCGCCGCGGAGAGCGTTTTGTCGAGCAGGACGTCAACCGGTTGTTCAACGGTCGTCATGAGCTGAGCGGCGGCGCCGAGGCGTTGCGGGCTTGTGAATTGGAGCGGTTGGCCGCCAGTTTCTTCAGCGTGCCGGACCGCAGTCGCTTGCATTACGACCTGCACACCGCCATCCGGGGTTCGAAGATCGAGCAATTCGCCCTGTATCCGTGGAAGGAAGGTCGCCAGCATTCACGCCGTGAGCTGGCGCGGCTGCGCGCCGCCGGTATGGAAGCGGTGCTGCTGCAGAACAAACCGTCCATTGTGTTCAGCGCCTACACCTATGACCAGTTGGGTGCCGAGTCTTTCACCCTGGAACTGGGCAAGGCCCGGCCATTCGGGGAAAACGACGGCGTCAACGTCAGTCTGCTGGAAACCCGCCTGCAACAGATTATCGAAGGCACCGAACCCGAATCGGACGAAAGTCTGGACGGCCTGCAACTGTTCAGCGTCGCGCGGGAAATCATCAAGCACAGCGACAGCTTTCGCCTGAACCTGCCAGCGGACATCGAGAACTTCTCGGAGCTTGGAAAAGGTTATGTGCTGGCCGAAGACATCGCCCAGACCCGTTGGGTGATCGAAGAAGAGGGCGCCCGGATCATCTTCCCCAACCCCAAGGTCAAGAATGGTTTGCGGGCGGGGATCCTGATTGTGCCGGCGACGGATGAGAACCTGGCCTGACCCGAATGTAGACTCAATACATGCCCCCTGTGGGAGCGAGCCTGCTCGCGATAGCGGTATATCGGCCGACATTGATGGCGACTGACACTCTGTCATCGCGAGCAGGCTCGCTCCCACAAGGGAATCTGTGTCTAGCCTTAGACCGCTACCGCCCGCTGCTCACTGCGCCGTAACGCCCGGGTCTTGTGCAGCGTATCGGCACAGGTCTTCGCCGCTTCCTGGCCCTTGTGCACGAAATGCTCAAAGAAGAATTTCTGATGTTCTTCCCCTGCGTGGAAGTGATGCGGCGTGAGTACGACCGAAAACACCGGTACTTCGGTTTCCAGCTGCACCTGCATCAAGCCGCTGATGACCGATTGAGCGACGAACTCGTGACGATAGATACCGCCGTCCACCACCAGCCCGGCGGCGACGATGCCGGCGTAGCGGCCAGACTTGGCCAGCAGTTTGGCATGCAGCGGGATCTCGAAGGCGCCGCCGACTTCGAAGAAGTCGATATCGCTTTCCTGGTAACCCTGGCTGATCATTTCGGCGACGAAGCCTTTACGGCTCTGGTCGACGATTTCCTTGTGCCAGCAGGCCTGGATGAACGCGACGCGCTCGCCGGGATGACTTTTGGTTTTGCTGTCGATTGCGGTGGGTTGCATGTTCTGGTTCCTGTTTGTGTAAAAAACAGGGCGTCATGAATCGAAGGGGATTCGAGGGTGCGTCGCGCGCAGACAGTCGCAGACGGCCCTTGGGTGCCGATCCCGTTCTCTCTTCATCCGGACTATGACCGTCGGCCCCGGAATCACACCGGATCTGCTGACCTTGGCGCTACACCGCAAAAGCCGTGTGCCGCCAAGCGCTCGCGGGCTATGCACCTTGCGTGCAATTACCGCCGGTGGGGAATTGCACCCCGCCCTGAGAACGTTTTTGCCGCCATGGTTTATGGCAGCGGAGGATTTTTAACACATATTTCAGCACAGCGCATGACCTGGATGGCCCGAGGACAATGTGGCGAGGGAGCTTGCTCCCGCTCGGGTGCGAAGCAGCCGCCAGAGATTGGGCCTGCTTCGCAGTCCAGCGGGAGCAAGCTCCCTCGCCACGGAAATTCCTTCGATCAGACTTGATTATTCACCGCCAAGCCCGCAGTAATTGCCCTTCGAAAAGGATTCCCCTTCACCTGAACCGAGGCCAGATTCATGAGTGTTATCGATCTTCGCAGCGACACGGTCACCCAGCCCTCCGCCGCCATGCTGGAGGCGATGGCCAGCGCGCCGACCGGCGACGATGTGTATGGCGAAGACCCGACCGTCAATCGCCTCGAAGCCGAGCTGGCCGGGCGCCTGGGCTTTGCTGCGGCGTTGTTCGTGCCGTCGGGCACCATGAGCAATCTGCTGGGGTTGATGGCCCATTGTGAGCGTGGGGACGAATACATCGTTGGCCAGCAGGCCCACACCTATAAATACGAAGGCGGCGGTGCGGCGGTGCTCGGTTCAATCCAGCCGCAACCCCTTGAGCTGCAAGCGGACGGCTCTCTGGACCTGGAGCAAGTGGCCGCCGCGATCAAACCCGATGACTTCCACTTTGCCCGTACTCGCCTGCTGGCGCTGGAAAACACCATGCAGGGCAAGGTCCTGCCGCTGGATTACCTGGCCCGGGCCCGGCGCTTTACCCAAGAGCATGGCTTGGCCCTGCACCTGGACGGCGCGCGGCTGTACAACGCTGCCGTCAAGCTGAACGTCGACGCCCGAGAGATCACCCAGCATTTCGATTCGGTGTCGGTGTGCCTGTCCAAAGGCCTTGGCGCTCCGATTGGCTCGGTCCTCTGCGGCAGCGTCGAACTGATCGGAAAGGCGCGTCGGCTGCGCAAGATGGTCGGCGGGGGCATGCGTCAGGCCGGGATCCTGGCAGCGGCGGGGCTGTATGCGCTGGATCATCAGGTCCAGCGCCTGGCCGATGACCACGCCAATGCCCAGCGGCTTGCCGAGGGCTTGCGCGGGGCGGGTTACGAGGTCGAGCCGGTGCAGACCAACATGGTTTACGTGCAGATGGGCGAGCGAGCCGAGGCGATGAAGACGTTTGCCGCCGAGCGTGGCATCAAGCTCAGCGCCGCGCCACGGCTGCGAATGGTGACCCATATGGATGTCAGTGGCGCGCAAATCGACGAAGTGATCTGCGCTTTCGTCGACTTTTCCCGTCACTGACCCGCCAAGCGGTCCAATTGACCGTTTCTATCGCATAAACACGCTGTACCCCAGGCAAAGGGCCGATATAATGCGGCCCTTTGCCGTTGCTTCGTCTGTTGACGTTTTGCACAGGCCTTTGGCCGCAGCCTCCGTGGAAGAACCTAATGAAAAGCGCAGAAATCCGTGAAGCCTTCCTTCGCTTCTTCGAAGAGCAAGGCCACACCCGAGTAGCCTCCAGCTCTTTGATTCCGGGCAACGACCCGACCCTGCTGTTCACCAACGCGGGGATGAACCAGTTCAAGGACTGCTTCCTGGGCCAGGAAAAACGTGCCTACACCCGTGCCGTCAGCAGCCAGAAATGCGTGCGTGCCGGCGGCAAGCACAACGACCTGGAAAACGTCGGCTATACCGCTCGTCACCACACTTTCTTCGAAATGCTGGGTAACTTCAGTTTCGGTGATTATTTCAAGCGCGACGCCATCACCTTCGCCTGGAACTTCCTGACCTCCGACAAGTGGTTGAACCTGCCCAAGGAGAAGCTCTGGGTAACGGTCTACGCCACCGATGACGAGGCTTATGACATCTGGACCAAAGAGGTCGGTGTCCCGGCCGAACGCATGGTGCGAATCGGCGACAACAAAGGCGCGCCTTACGCCTCCGATAACTTCTGGACCATGGGCGACACCGGCCCGTGCGGCCCTTGCACCGAGATTTTCTACGATCACGGCGCCGACATCTGGGGCGGCCCACCCGGCTCGCCGGAAGAAGATGGCGACCGCTACATCGAAATCTGGAACAACGTCTTCATGCAGTTCAACCGCACCGCCGATGGCGTGTTGCATCCGTTGCCAGCGCCGTCGGTCGACACCGGCATGGGCCTGGAGCGGATCAGTGCGGTGCTGCAGCACGTTCACTCCAACTACGAAATCGACCTGTTCCAGAGCCTGCTGAGCGCTTCGGCCAAGGCCATCGGTTGCAGCAACGACAATCAGGCCTCGCTCAAAGTGGTCGCCGACCATATCCGGTCCTGCGGCTTCCTGATTGCCGATGGCGTGTTGCCGTCCAACGAGGGCCGCGGCTATGTGCTGCGCCGGATCATTCGTCGCGCCTGCCGTCACGGCAACAAGCTGGGCGCCAAGGGCAGTTTCTTCTATCAGATCGTCGCGGCCCTGGTGGCCGAAATGGGCGAGGCCTTCCCGGAACTCAAATCCCAGCAGGCGCACATCGAACGTGTGCTCAAGGGTGAGGAAGAGCAGTTTGCCAAAACCCTGGAGCAGGGTTTGAAGATCCTCGAGCAGGATCTGGCCGAGCTCAAGGGCAACGTGGTACCGGGCGATGTGGTGTTCAAGCTGTACGACACCTACGGTTTCCCGATGGACCTGACGGGCGACATCGCCCGCGAACGCAACCTGACCCTCGACGAGGAAGGTTTCGAGCGCGAGATGGAAGCCCAGCGAGTGCGTGCGCGTTCCGCCAGCTCCTTCGGCATGGACTACAACAGCCTGGTCAAGGTAGACGTGGCCACCGAATTCACCGGCTACGCCGCCACTACCGGCTCGGCCAAGATCGTGGCTATCTATAAGGACGGGCAGTCGGTCGACATCCTGAGCGAAGGCCAGGAAGGGGTGATCGTACTGGACCAGACGCCGTTCTACGCCGAATCCGGCGGGCAGATCGGTGACAGCGGTTACCTGCAGGCCGGCAACTCGCGTTTCGATGTGCGTGACACCACCAAGACCGGTGGCGCGTTCCTGCACCACGGCGTATTGGCGTCGGGCAGCCTGATGGTTGCCGCTCCGGTAGCCGCTCATGTCGATGCTGAGGTTCGTCACGCCACCTCGCTGAACCACTCGGCTACGCACTTGCTGCACGCCGCGTTGCGTCAGGTACTGGGTGAGCACGTCCAGCAGAAGGGCTCTTTGGTCGACAGTCAGCGCTTGCGCTTTGACTTCAGCCATTTCGAAGCCATCAAGCCTGAGCAGCTCAAGGCGCTGGAAGACATCGTTAACGCCGAGATCCGCAAGAACTCGCCGGTCGAGACCGAAGAAACCGACATCGAGACCGCCAAGCGCAAGGGTGCCATGGCGTTGTTCGGCGAGAAGTACGGCGACAGTGTGCGCGTGCTGAGCATGGGCGGCGATTTCTCCGTGGAGCTGTGCGGTGGTATCCACGCCAACCGGACCGGCGATATCGGTTTGCTGAAAATCATCAGCGAAGGTGGCGTGGCTTCCGGCGTGCGTCGCATTGAAGCGGTCACCGGTGCGGCGGCCCTGGCGTACCTCAACGCCGCCGAAGAACAACTCAAGGAAGCGGCGAGCCTGATCAAGGGCAGCCGTGACAACCTGATCGACAAGCTCTCGGCTGTGCTGGAGCGCAACCGTCTGCTGGAAAAGCAACTCGAGCAGTTGCAGGCCAAGGCTGCCAGCGCCGCGGGCGATGATCTGTCGGCCCAAGCCGTGGACGTCAAGGGCGTGAAAGTGCTGGCCGTGCGTCTTGACGGTCAGGATGGCAAAGCGCTGCTGGCGCTGGTCGATCAGCTGAAAAACAAACTCGGCCGCGCAGTGATCCTGCTCGGCAGTGTCCATGAGGAAAAGGTCGTTCTCGTCGCAGGCGTGACCAAAGACCTGACTGGCCAACTCAAAGCCGGTGATTTGATGAAGCAGGCCGCTGCGGCAGTGGGCGGCAAGGGCGGTGGTCGTCCGGACATGGCGCAAGGCGGCGGCACCGACGCCAGCGCCCTGGATGCGGCACTGGCCCAGACCGTTGCATTTGTAGAGCAGGGTATTTAAGGCAGCGTTCCGGGTGCGTGGTCTAGTCGCGGGCCCGGCCGCTGTTGAGTGATTATTGGGCGCCCTTCATGGGCAGAGGCGGCTTTGAAATGGCTTTGATCGTACAGAAATTTGGAGGCACCTCGGTCGGCACTGTCGAGAGAATCGAACAAGTCGCCGACAAGGTTAAGAAATTCCGTGAAGCGGGCGATGACCTGGTGGTTGTGCTGTCGGCAATGAGCGGCGAGACCAACCGTCTGATCGATCTGGCCAAGCAAATCAGCGGCGAGCAGCAACCGGTTCCGCGTGAACTGGACGTGATCGTTTCCACCGGCGAGCAGGTGACCATCGCCTTGCTGGCCATGGCGCTGATCAAACGTGGTGTGCCGGCAGTGTCCTACACCGGCAATCAGGTTCGTATCCTGACGGACAGCGCGCACAATAAAGCGCGTATTCTGCAGATCGACGATCAGAAAATTCGCGGTGACCTGAAGGCCGGTCGCGTGGTGGTGGTCGCCGGTTTTCAGGGCGTGGACGAGCACGGCAACATCACCACCCTCGGCCGTGGCGGTTCCGATACCACAGGCGTGGCCCTGGCGGCGGCACTCAAGGCTGACGAATGCCAGATCTACACCGACGTGGATGGTGTCTACACCACCGACCCACGGGTAGTGCCTGTGGCTCAGCGCCTGGACAAGATCACCTTCGAAGAGATGCTGGAAATGGCCAGCCTCGGTTCCAAGGTGCTGCAGATCCGGGCCGTCGAATTCGCCGGCAAGTACAACGTTCCGCTGCGCGTTCTGCACAGCTTCAAAGAGGGTCCGGGCACCCTCATTACTATTGATGAAGAGGAATCCATGGAACAGCCGATCATTTCCGGCATCGCTTTCAACCGCGATGAAGCCAAGCTGACCATCCGTGGCGTGCCAGACACCCCCGGCGTGGCGTTCAAGATTCTCGGCCCGATCAGTGCCGCGAACATCGAAGTCGACATGATCGTGCAGAACGTCGCGCACGATAACACCACCGACTTCACCTTCACCGTGCACCGCAACGACTACCAGGCCGCGGAAGCTGTGCTGAAAAAGACGGCTGACGAGATTGGTGCCCGAGAAGTGGTGGGTGATACCAAGATCGCCAAGGTCTCGATCGTCGGTGTCGGCATGCGTTCTCACGCAGGCGTGGCCAGCCGTATGTTCGAATCCCTGGCCAAGGAAAGCATCAACATCCAGATGATCTCCACTTCGGAAATCAAGGTTTCGGTGGTTATCGAAGAGAAGTACCTGGAGCTGGCCGTGCGCGCCCTGCACACGGCTTTCGAACTCGACGCTGCGGCTCGACAGGGCGAATAAGGCGTTGTCTGGAGGGCGCGGTTTACCGCGCCCTTTGTTTTCCTGAAAGGCGCGCTCCAAAACTGTTCTTTTGCTCGCGCTGGTCAATACTAGGCTTGTAGGCTGCGACCGTTTCGGTTGTAGGGCCTACGCCTTTTTTTTGCAGACTGTTGTCCCTGAACTGAATTGCGTGAGGAGAAAGGTATGCTGATTCTGACTCGTCGGTGCGCAGAGAGCCTGATTATTGGCGATGGCGAAATCACCGTGACCGTGCTCGGCGTCAAAGGAAACCAAGTGCGTATTGGCGTCAACGCCCCGAAAGAGGTCGCGGTGCACCGAGAGGAAATTTACCTGCGTATCAAGAAAGAGAAGGACGACGAACCAAGCCATTAATTTTTATCGTTTTTTATGTTTGCAAACGGGGATGAAGGTGGTTAATATACGCCCCGTGTTGCGGAGAGCTGGCCGAGTGGCCGAAGGCGCTCCCCTGCTAAGGGAGTACACCTCAAAAGGGTGTCGGGGGTTCGAATCCCCCGTTCTCCGCCATTATTTATTTAGTGCGACGTGATCTGGCTTTATCAGTAAGTTGTTGAAATTACTGAAAAAAAGCGCTTTACAAATAGATTCGGCGACCTATAATGCGCGGCAACAAATGCACGCACTCGTAGCTCAGCTGGATAGAGTACTCGGCTACGAACCGAGCGGTCACAGGTTCGAATCCTGTCGAGTGCACCATTTAAGAGTTGTTTGCAGTGATGCAAATAACTTGGCTTCAACCAGTTGTGATCTGGTATAAAACCACAATATGCACTCGTAGCTCAGCTGGATAGAGTACTCGGCTACGAACCGAGCGGTCACAGGTTCGAATCCTGTCGAGTGCACCAAACACCAAAAAGCCTGCGTTTGACGCGGGCTTTTTGCTGTCTACGGTTTGCCTTTTACACACCCCTTCTCATCGAACACGATCTCTGCGCTGCGACCTTTTTTCGCTTTGTAGGTATATCGGGTGCTGGAATTCCTGATTTTGACCGAGTCGGGTCTGCCCAGAGCGCTTTCCACGTCCTGCTGGCTCATGCCGCTCACGATTCGCCTGTTTATGATCGCTTCGCGGCGTTGCCTGGGGTTGAGCACATTTACGCAGTTGTCTTCATGCTGGCCGACCACAGTCGGTTCCTTGCGGTTGGTTTTGTTGCCAGATGTTTGCCGAACCTCTGCTTCGGGCAGCAGTGCTTCTGCCAGCGGCTGGATCGTCCCTGGGCTGGTCGGATGGACCTGCTGAAGTGACAGGGTTTCTCCTGGTCGGCAACTCAGGGTGGTGAAGGTTACGTGCCCAGCGGTACTTTCGCAGCGATGCACGCTTTGCCCGGCAGCCCCCAAGGGCAGGCAGGGCAGGGCAGCGAGTAAAAACAGGTAGCGACTGACGGGCATCCTGACGTCCTCCTTGACGGTGAAGAACAGAAGGGTAGCCGCTACATTTTTAGCGGGGCGTGTGTTTTCTTTTCAGGATAAGTCGTCGTAGGCATAGAGGTTCAATCTGCGTTCAGGTATGTCTCGCAAGCGCTTGTTCTTGCCATGATTTTTTAACGTTTTAAAGCGTCAAGCGGTGTATGATTGCGCCCGTCAGCCCCGCCGGGGCTTGTGGAATATCCCATGGACTTACCCAGTAGTTACTCAATATCCCGTTTTACCAATCATGAACTGACTGATTGATCCTTCCGGCGTGCTCCACTGCTGGGAGTGGAGTTCGCCTATGACCGAAATAGAAGTAAAGAAAACGCAAGAAAGCCTTCAGGATCGCCTTGCTCAAGTCGTTGAGCTGCTGCATCGTCAGCGGGTAGTCGAAGACCTGACGCATCGCCAGGAAGGCCCGCATCACGATCTGGTCGAGAACCTGGTCCACCGGCAGAATCTCGTCGAGCTGCAACGCAAGCTCGATGACCTGCACTCCGCCGACGTTGCCTACATTCTTGAAGCCTTGCCGCTGGAAGAGCGTCTGACGGTCTGGCAGTTGGTCCAGGCGGATCGTGACGGTGACATCCTGCTTGAAGTGTCCGACTCGGTTCGTGAAACCCTGATCGCTGACATGGATGATCACGAGCTGCTGGCGGCGGCCAAGGAAATGGACGCCGACGAACTCGCCGACCTTGCGCCCGAATTGCCACGGGACGTTATCCACGAACTGATGGAAACCCTCGACGGCCAACAGCGCGAGCGCGTGCGTTCGGCGTTGTCCTATGACGAGGAGCAGGTCGGTGCGCTGATGGACTTCGAGATGGTGACCATCCGTGAGGATGTCAGTCTTGAAGTGGTATTGCGTTACCTGCGCCGTCTCAAGGAGCTGCCGGGGCATACCGACAAACTCTTTGTGGTCGATTACGACGGTGTGCTTAAGGGCGTGCTGCCTATCAAGCGATTGCTCGTCAATGATCCGGAAAAGCAGGTGGCCGAGGTCATGGCCAGCGATCCGGTGAGTTTTCATCCGGACGAGGATGCCTACGATGCGGCCCAGGCGTTCGAACGTTACGATTTGATTTCCGCACCCGTTGTCGACAAGAACGGCAAGTTGATCGGCCGTCTGACCATCGACGAAATGGTCGACCTGATTCGTGAGGAGAGCGAAAGCGAAGTCCTCAACATGGCCGGTCTACGCGAAGAGGAAGACATCTTCGCCTCGGTCTGGAAGTCCCTGCGTAACCGTTGGGCCTGGCTGGCGGTCAATTTGATCACGGCTTTTATCGCCTCCCGGGTCATCGGTCTGTTCGAGGGCTCTATCGAAAAACTGGTGGCCCTAGCGGCGTTGATGCCTATCGTTGCGGGGATTGGCGGCAACTCCGGCAACCAGACCATTACCATGATCGTCCGCGCCATGGCGCTGGACCAGGTCAGTACCGGCAATACGTCGCGACTGATGCGCAAGGAACTGGCCGTGGGCTTGATCAACGGTCTGGTTTGGGGTGGGGTGATCGGCGTGGTGGCGTATCTGCTGTATGGCAGTTGGTCGCTGGGCGTGGTGATGACCGCGGCGATGACGCTCAACTTGCTGTTGGCGGCCTTGATGGGGGTGTTGATTCCCATGACCCTGGCTCGATTGGGGCGTGACCCCGCCATGGGGGCCAGCGTGATGATTACCGCCATGACCGACAGTGGCGGGTTCTTCATTTTCTTGGGGTTGGCAACGATTTTCCTGCTCTGATTCGCGCCTCAATAAAGCCCGCCAATTTGGCGGGCTTTATTGAGGGCACCAGAAATATCACTGACCAAATTCCAGGCAAAAAAAAGCCAGCGCAAGGCTGGCTTTAATATGTTGGGTGCGATCAGGACGCGTCTGCGGTCATTTCTACGTCATGGGCAATCAGCGAAACGAGGGCGTTTTGCTGGCGATGAGAGAGTTGTCGGAAGCGTTGAAGCAGCTCGCGTTCATGCAATGACAGCTCTGGGCTGTCCAGCCGCATGCTCAGCTCTTCACCCAACGCACCTTCCTGAATAAGGCTTTGCTCAAGGCGCGCGATGATTTCGGAGTTCATGCTGCGGTGATGATTGCGAGCCACCTCGGCAATGCGTTCCCGCATTCCGTCTGGCAGACGTACGACGAACTTGTCAGCCGTACGGCTGGAATAAATTGCCTGTTTCATTGGGCGCATATTTATTTAACCGGTTAGTTCAGGGGAGCGGTTCTCGGGATTGGCCGCAGGATGTCGATAGGACAAGCCCCTTAGCCAAATGTTCAACCTGAATTGTTAAGAGGCCCGCATCATGCCTCAAAATTGCCAGATCATTGGCGCCAATTCTGTGACAAATATTGATCCGCGTAAAGGCGTTATGCCAGTACCCTTCGTCAAAAATGCGGACTGGTTTGAAAAATTCCCAGGTTCGCATCTTGTGACCACTGCATCGTGTCTATGTGCCATACCGTCCGGCGGATAAGCCCAGAGGGGGCAGAGGCGTGTGCTGTCCTTGTATTGTATAGGATAGTGGCAATTTGCCGATTTACTAGAATGAGCAGGGTGGGCCAGATAAGCGGCAGTCCGGTCCGGGATTTTCGATGGAATGCGTGGCGAGCGGTACATCTGCCTACACTTAAAAAGCCATGGACGACATGACAAACGCCAGGCTGACCGTTAACATGCACGCCGTCCAACGCACCGCGTTTCTCGTGGTCGACTTGTGTCTCAGTAGCTCAATTGGATAGAGCATCCCCCTCCTAAGGGGAAGGTTGGCAGTTCGAACCTGCCCTGGGACACCATATAATTCAACGCTTTCAGCCAATATTGTCTACCGGTGAAACAAGCCGTGACAGCAGGGTGGCAGCATTGAGCATAAAAAAACGCTGTTGCTAGCTACGCTTTTACAACCTATTTTCTGCGCTCTGGGCGGTTGGCTCGGGGGCCAGGGTTAAATTTGGACTTTATTCCGAGGCGCGCTGCTGCAGTATCGGGAAAGGCCTCTGCCATCAAGTCTGTCGCAGCAACCAGCGTTTCAGTGCACCAGGTCATTAACTGCGACGTATAGCCTTTGTCGGTGTCATTCTCCAAGCCGGAGCCCCTGCCATTTGCCTCCATCCTGATGAAGGATATCGGGAGCACATGGGCATATTGCGACAAGAGATCCCAAATCGCGTAAAAGCTATTTTTCTCCCAGCCGGCCTTCTGAAGCAGTTCGTCTCTGCTTTGGATCGTCAAATTATCACCTGACAGACATCTCTTCTGTGTCGGTGCGGGAAGCGCGGTGAACCATTTATTTGAGAGAAGGCGACCTCGAAGCTCTTCAGCGTCTACTTCCAGTTTCTTCACATCCTCTACAACGCCAGCATTCGTAAGCATTTTGATTCGGCGGGTACAGTCGTTGAGAAACATGACGTTTATCTTGGCTGACCACTCGAATTGGCTCCCCGGTTCCTCTATCAGGTATAGAAGCAGAAGATAGCCTTCAAGTATCGCTCTGCCATGGCCGGCAACATTCCCAAAATCCCAGTCAGTGAAATCTGCTCGAGTCCACCGCGAGCGAGGAGCCGCGCAGATGATTGATTTGGCATGACGGCATAACCGAAGGAAAACATAGGTTGAGTGGCCTTTGTGTGCCACTGCCTCTCTAACTCCAATCGATTGGCTAACTGCGATCGCCTCACAAGTTGCTGCGTCGAATGCTTTTAAGGCGTCGTTGTAAAATACATCTAAGGCCTTGTGTTCCAGTGGACGTTGCCGCTCGGTCATCGCTAGATCGCTCTTCAGTTGGTTTCGGCCTCTTCAAACTCTGTTTGCAGAGTCTCGAATTCGCAAAACTGTAGTGGTGGAGCATTGGGCGTGCCTGGCGGTTGCACGGATACCGATACCAGCTTTGAGTAGCTCCGACACACGCTTATGCAGATCCTCATCGACCGGCCGGCCCTGGTACTTGCCAGCAGCTTTAGCCTTCTCGATGCCCTGGGCCTGACGCTCGCGGCGCTGCTCGTAATCCTTGCGCGCGATCGCGGCCATCATCTCCACCAGCATTGAGTTGATCGCTCCCAACATCCTGCCGGTGAACTCGTCGCCCTTGGTGTCCTGCATTCCCTGGTGGCTGGTCGGCAGGTCGAGTGCGACGATGCGCAAGCCCTTGGAGTCGATCGCAGCCTTGAGCTTCTGCCAATCCTCCACAGGAAGGCGCGAGAGGCGATCTATCGACTCAACCAGCAGGACGTCACCCTTGCGCGCATCTTTGAGCAGACGCAGCAGCTCAGGTCGATCTGCCGACGCGCCGCTGGCGTTCTCCAGGTACACGCTTGCAATGACCCTATTGTGATCGCTGGCGAATTGCTCGAGCGATACCCGGGCGCGGCCGGCGTCCTGCTCTTGTGTCGATGCTCGAAGGTATGCGCGGATGAACATGATGTGCTGTCCGTATCAGTTAAGGTGTTCTACTAATACTGTTGCACTTTGAGTGTCACTTATCAAGCGAAATGCGAGAATAACGACGAATTTGCGCGTATCAGCTCAGGCATACCCTAAAGCATGGCACTCTGATATCGTTGATTTTCAAATTAGTCCGTCTTTAGGGAAAGAAGTCGATGGCAACGTCTAAATGCATCAAATGCGATAGCACCTCATTCGAGATGAAGGAGGCAAAGATCACCGGCTCCAACTTCAGGATGATGTTTATTCAGTGTTCGCGATGCGGCGGGGTGGTGGGTGTTACTGAGTTCATGAACGCCGGCGCGATGCTGGACCGTATCGCCAAAAAGGTCGGCGCATAAGAACGCATCGCTTTGGATGGCCCCCAGTCCTTGACTGAGGGCTCCAAGCGCTTGAGTGCGTTAGATTGAGCTTGGCCGAATGTCGGTACCATTCTGGGTTCCGGATATCCTGAATTTTTGCACCTCACCGGCCCTCAGGTCCGTGGCCGTTTCCTTCACCGGTTGGCCGATCTGCATAGCGCACAGGCCACCGCCCTCTTCATCCCCCGCAATACCCACTACGTGCCGGCCAGGCTTGAGCTTGAATTTGATCGTCTCGCCAGTGTCTACCCGGGCCGCTCTCTTGCCATCGATAAGCACGGTGGCGAAGCAGCCGCCGGACGCCCAAAACCCATTATCTCGACTGATCACCAGGGTAGCGCCGCCTGGAACATCGGCTTGATAGGCAAAGGTTCGGTCTGACGGTACCTTTTTGGCTGAGCCAGGCTCAACCGGCGTGCTGGAACAGCCAGCAAGCAATCCTGCGGTGACAACGGCGAGCAAAATCCTGTGCATGATGCGTCCTCAAGTGTTGGTTGGCTGACTTTACACCAGGTCGGCTAAGCCTTGTCCTCCGCGTAGATGCTCGCGCTGATGATCATCCCGCCCCACCGGCGCTCGCCGATGCAGATCGGTACCGGGTTACCGGAGGCGGTTGTGTTTCGCGCAGATCCAAAACTGTAGCTCGGCGAGTTTTCGGGGGATGCGCTTTGCTTCAGGCCGGAGGCCTGGGGGCTGAGCATCTGGATGACGCCGCCGGCGGCGAGAGCAATGCCGGGGGCAAGTGTTGCGCCATTTGTGAAGGGACTGGCAGCGATCAAAATTACCCCAAGAATCGTCTGCAGCAACCCAGCGCGCTTGCTGCCGCTGATTACCGGGACGATCCTGATTGTCTTAGCTCCGCCTAGGCCGAATTTATCAACCCCGACGTTTTCGCCGTTTCGGTAAATAGCGAACCTCATGCCCAGCCTTTGAAGGCGCTCCACCTCATCTTTGAACCCCGGCAGGGTTACGTTCAGCGCCTTGAAAACCTCCCACAACTTTCCCGCGTCGAGAACACGCTGATGGACCTTGCCGAGCTTTTTCCCCAGCTGCCCAAACAGCTCAATTTCAGTCCTGGGGGAATGGGTTATCGCGCTCATGCCTGGTCCTCCGCGTAGATTGCCGCGCTGATAATTGCCCCGCCGACCCGGCGCTTTCCGTAGCAGAGGGGAACAGGGTTTCCGGAAGAGGTCGTGTTTCGAGCGGAGCCGAATGCATATCCGGGCGTGTTTTCGGGCGCCGCGCTGGTTTTCAGGCCTTTAGCTTGAGGGCTGAGCATTTGAATGACCCCGCCAGCGACCAGGGCGATGCCCGGGGCAAGAGTTGCGCCGTTTGTGACCGGGCTGGCGATGATCAATGCAACACCGATGATCGTTTGCAATATCCCGGCACGCTTACTTCCGACGACTACCGGCGCAATGATGATGTCACCCCTCCCTTGATAGCCCAGCTCCACCTCGCTGATGTTCTTCTTGCCCCGGAAGACGGCGAAGACCAGGCCACGGTTTTTGGCATTGGCAAGGAATCGCTCGAAACCTGGAATTTGCACACAGAGCGCCTTAATCGCCTCGGCGGGCGTACGCACCGATAGTTGGTAAGACTTGCCGAACTGTCGGAGCTGGCCGTAGAGCTTGATGGTGCTCATGGGGCTGTATTCAATTGCCAGTGCGGACATTATCGCTCTCCTGTGGGTCAATGGCCGGGACGGTTGTACCCAGGCGGATGGCGAGCAGGGATCGCGACATACGCGCCTGATCGAATGTCACCTGCTCGCGCCGTGGGTCATAGTTCCAGATTCGGTCGTAGATCACCTGGTAGGCCCTAGCGCCGCGGAAGGTACCGCGCAGCAGATCGGCAGAGACGCGTGCCTCGTCCTCGGTGAAGAACGGTCCGTCTATCGTCACCTTCTGGCCGTCTCTGACGTGCTGGACATCCCACACCAGGTAGCCAGAATCTGGGCCTTGTTTGAGTGGGTAGGACTCGAAATGGTTTGTCTTGCACGCTTCGGCGAAGCGCTCTTGATAGGTCGTCATGATGCTTTCCTCATGCCTTGGTGCGCGTCGCGCGCGGCCTGCTCAGCAGTGTTGCCCAGGGCTGGCGTGATCAGAAAATCTGACCGGGGGGTGGAGTGTTCAGGAAACATGATTGCGTTTCTCTGACAGCTCCTACTGAGGCCGTGGAGGTGCTTCGTTGTCTCTGCGGCCATCTGCGCATCGCAGCTCAGAGCGATGCTCTTGTACCGCCCGGCCAGGTCCAGGCTCACGCTCCAATGAGTGACTGGAGCCTGGCTGTCTGGCGGGATGGTAATAATCAGCAGCTCGCTGGGTTTGAGCTGGTCGCGCATGACCTGGAGCATTCGACGGATCTTGGCAGTGGTCATGCGCAAGCCTCCTTAAGCGGCCGCGTCTTCGCTTTCTTCGTCATCGTCAGCGGGTGGATTGTTCTTGAGCATTTCATCGGTTGGCCCGCTACCTGGAAGCTCAAGCGGGATGGGCTCCAGCCAGGTGACCAACTGTGCATATCCCTCACCCGGGTCAATCCAGTTCGAGACCTCTGGAGCCTTCTTATCTATGCGCACGCCGTTCGTGATCACGTCCAGAGCCATACTGCGGGCATTCATAAGCGTCTCCCGCACGCCAATAGCCAGCAGGCCCAGCGTGATAACCGCCTCCGGGTACGCAACCGCAATACCGGCCGCAGCCAAGCGAGTTACCTGATCATCTGTGAAGCCGCTTATGCGAGCTGGCCCGCGGAGGATGGCTGCTGCAATGCGCGGGTCACGTCCTCGGCTAAGATCCATCAACAGCTTCATTCGCTCATTGTTCGGCAGATCACTGGCATACGCTCTGCATTCAGCATCAAGGGACGCTCCAACCGCATCGGCCGGCGCCAGCGTCAGCACAGGGAGTAGCTTACCGATAGCGAATGCCGCCAAGTTGCCGGCTGTTTCCCGAACGGCGGGCAGCCCAGGCTTCACAGCATCAATGAAGGCGTCGAAGACTGCGGTAGAGCGGCGCACTTTCGCTTCAACGGTCAGGTCCGCGTTTTCACGGATGACCTGCATCTTTTCGAGCGCTTTTGAGTGGGCGTCGATCATGGTCGTTTGCACGCGATGTAGCGGGCCGACATTTGGCCAGAGCGGCCAAGTGGTACCGGGCAGGCTTTCGGATTGATATTGAGCGAAGTTATGCAGAAACGCGGAAGTGGTGCCCACTCGCGTCAGCGTCCCGACGGATTTTTTCAGATTCATTTGATGTTCCTTTCATGGGGAGAGGTTGATTTTCAGGCTTGAAGTATTCGTCCAGACTCATGCTGCAGGCAGGAGCTCCACCGGCGGCGGTAGCGCTAAGTTCGTCCATGAGCTGGCTGATGGCCTTTACATCAGCATTGGTAGCGGCGGCTCCAAGCTCACTCCTTAGCTTGGCCAACTGTTCACGCGGCCTCATTGCGGGCCTCAATGATCTGGCGGTACTGCTCAGCAGCGTGTTGCTCGACCGTCACGCCTTCGGGCGGCAAAGTAACGACCCAGGCGTTTTCTGGAGGCTCACAACGAATATCCAGGATGCCCACCTGGGCGCTGAAGCGGCTCGGTCGCTCGACTTGCCTGGTGTGTAGGATGATTGCCTTGGCAAGCTCCTCTCCCTGGTCGCTATCCATTTCTGCGAACGGAAAAAACAGGCAGACGTTCTCACCCAGGATTCGATAGTCGACCTGATGGCCCGCGGCCTTGGGAAAGTCGGATTCTTGTTTCAGTTCGGCAGAGCTGGCGCGGATTACGGCCAGCACGATCAGCAGCACTGACTCATCGGCTGCGCCGATTTTTTGGGCCAGCCGCTGCAATTCGGATCTCAGAGACTTGATGCTCATCGCTTCATTTCCTCAACTTGTTGGCGAAGCTCTTCCATTGCCTGTTGCAACTCAGCCACCTCAATGACGCGAGCCACTGCCCCCAGGCCGAGGATTAGGTTCTTGCCCTGATCGGGGGGGAGCTTTCCCTCAGCGATGGCCCTGAGTAGGGACCTGGCCGCACTCGGAAGGTCGGTGTCGTCCAGATAGAAGGTGACCGCTTCGACTGATGGCTTGATGGGTGGCACCAGTCGCTCGAGGATGAGCCGGCAGGCTTGCATATCGCCCTTCTTGGCGGCCGCCAGCACCTTCTTGGTCACCGCTTCGGCACCCTCGGCCAGCTTCGCGCGAATCGCCTGGGTCTGGCCGGATCGCCCACCAGGGTTTCCAGAGTGCCCCGGAGCCCACTGCCCGCCCTTCACTCGACCGGTCATGGCTTGGCATTCCGATGAAGGGTGAGAAGGTCAGACGGATGCAGTAGAGCAAGGTCAGTGATTCGCAAATCCACGCCCGAGCCTGTGATGTGAAAGCGGCCGCCGGGGAGCTCCGTGAGTGTCAGGCCACGCTCGGCGATCCAGCGCTTCGCGCGGTTGCGCTTGCTGCCGAAATTCCTAGGCTCGGGCAAGGGTCGTCTCCACGGCGATGACTGGCTTGTTTTCGCAGAGAGCAATGAGCAGCGCGGACGCCTCGACGCTGCCCTTGTCGGCTGCGGAGCGGATGCGCGCCCAGGCGGAGTTCAATTCCGCGCGCGTTGGTTTGGCTTGTGGGCCGCGTGGCTTGGGAGTGGCTGGCATGATCAATCCTCGGTGAGCTGTTTAAAGCCTTCGCAAAGCTCACATTAGGCAGGATCTGACTGCATATCCAGTGTTTTATGGGTGCACCTCAGGTGCTACACAGAACGGGATTGAATGGGACTGAAATAGTTGGTTTTGGCGGGATTGGAGAGGGTGTTTTTGTTGCAGTAAGTCGAAGGTAGGCAAAGTGATACAGGGCTGGGATTTAAGCTCAGTCCGACCTCAGATTGAGGATGGATCGGGGAGGGCTGACCTACCGTTTTGGGATGGCAGGTTTTGTCAGGTTCTCGCGCCACGTTTTGCGAGATTTGGAAACGTGGCGCGGATTTGATGCGTCCGGGTTTGGACACATCTTCCACCAGTGGTGGATCAACTCAGCGCGCGCCTGTTCTGACCTGCTGTCAGGTTGCGATAGCCGGTTTACTCAGGCATGAGTAGTTCGTTGTACTTCTGGGGCACCAACGCAATTTCACCCCATACGAGGCCTGTTGTTGCTAGACCAATGCCGCTACTCGTGATTGTTCCGAAAAACATCACTATGCGGCCTTTAGAATCGTCGGTAATCCCCTTATCTCGGCAAAAGCCGTTGGGAAGCTTCAAATAAAAGTCCTTCACTGCAGAATTACAAATCAGACTGGTCATCCGTATCGAGCGATCGGAGCTACCTGCATTACGGCTGGAGAGGATCTTCCCGTAGTAGAGGCGAGGGGATTGAGTGCGGTCCAAAATACTGTAATCGACGTCAGAGACATCTGTGAGCAGCTCAGCAAGCTTGACTGCATGTATTGCGCCGGGGAGTACAAAGTACTTGTCTTTGTTTTTTTCAAAGTTTCGGCATATGCCCGCCACTGTGCTGATTTTGCTTGGGAGCTCAAACGATTCGCCCTGATGACGCCCAATAGGGACCTCAGATAATGGCCCGTCTACGTCCTCGACAGGAGTTTCGTCATACTCTTCGCCCGGAACCAGGTCGATCTCCGGCTTCTCTTGCAAGAATTCCTTCACGACCGCCAGGTGCTCGTGTTCTACGGCCCTCCTGGCTTCCTCCCATGTGTCGTAACGCTTTCCTACCGGCTTCTTCGCTCTGAGCACGCAGGCTACGTGGCTCCACCGCTTTAGATGACGATAAAACGGGTCACGCTGATTCGTGAATAGCTCCTTCTCCTTAGGTGTGCGCTCGACGTTCGTATGGCACCCCGGGCAGAAGAGGCTACCGATCATCTCCTCTTCGTACTCGTCTGGAGCTATCCGTCTGCTTGCTTTTAGCGCTTCGCGATTACCTCCGACAAATTTCCAACCGGGTAGATAGTACGCGTATGTAATTTTACGTTTTTTAGCCATCGCTTGATCGTCCGTGTGAGCTTGATGACAAATAGCCATACCACCGCTCGGAAATCAAGGTGGACCACATGGGCCTTCTCTCTTCAAGCCGGCACCACCATCCGATTCCGCTCATATGGCCTGTCTTGCGTCATTCATGGGGACCCGCTCTTCGATCTGCCAGAGAGACCAAAACGTCTCAGTGAGACCGCAACGTCACCCGCCGCGATATTTCACTGTGGGAGCGAGATATTGCAGGTGTTTTGCCTGCTCTCTGGAGATATCCTCAAAACTGAGGACATTCCCAGGAACCCCTATGTCAGTCATCGATTGCGATTACCTGCCCGACCCTGCAAAGACCACATTCCCGCCCGAACTGGCGCTGCTGATCGTGCGCAAGGCTGCATCCATGGCCGAGGCATTCGAACAGCGGGCCCTGGATCAGTTGACCAAGGACGCAATCTCAGCAATATCCGCCGGCGCCGATCCTCGCCAGGTCATCCGGCAGATGCAGATGTAACTTCCCCCAATGGGGAGGGTCGTTTCCAGGAACGCCCCCACTTTTACGACCTTCTCGCGAAACTACCGAGAATTCCTCGGTAGTTGCCACGCAAACTCGTGCTATCTCGGCCGGCAGATCCCCCAGATTTGGGGGCTGCAATTATCTTGCATCCCCCTATTGCGTTACCCGTAACGGGGTGTCATGATTGCTTCACGTTACGGGTAACGAGGTGATTATGACCAACGAAGACAAAGTAAAAAGCACCACTGAGCGTCAGCGTGAATTCAGAGAGCGGCAACGGGAGGCAGGATTCAAGCAGCAGACTCTGTGGATACACACCGCAACAGAGCAGGAGGGTAAGCAGGCAGCAAGAGAGGGTAAGCCACTCGACCCGATGAAGTCAGAGCACCCACTGAGCTGGGCGGCAGGCTGGATCATTGAGAAGGGTTGGAAGTAACCGGCGGAATGTTTCGCCGATTGATCGGCTTAGGAAATAGCCGATCAGGTCGATGGTTCAGATTTGAGCCATCTCAGAAAGAGGTGCCAAGCCGCTGCGCTAACAGCGGCCTGGCGATCACACGACGCAACTTGAAGGTGAACGTCATGCAATTTAAACAGAATACCATCCAAATTCTGGATGCGCGCGGTCAGATCATCGCCACCATGGCGCTGCCGGCCAATATCAAGCTCACTGAGCTGGCCCCGTTAAAGATCCTGGGCGACATCAGCTTCAAGGTTTTGCCAGGTGCCGCACAATTCCGCGGTGTATGCGTAGGGGGTGTCCTATGAGCGCCCAGGCCCGCACCATCCAAGAAGTCGCCCATGACGCGCTTGAGGATCTCGAAAGCGCCCAGATCGCCCTGCGCAAGGTTGAGGCCGTGCTCTGGGCCGCACTGGCAGACAAGGGCACCAGTCAGCACGTCCGCAACCTGGTAGACGTCGCATGGAACCTGGCCGCTGACGGCGCCAACACCGCCGACTGCAGCCGCGAGGAAATCACGGCCGCGCTGGCTGGGTGTGTTGCCCTGGGCGCCGGGGGTGACCAATGAGACATCCTCTTGAGTTCCAGAAGGCTTATTGCGCAGAGCTTCTGCGGGTCATGATGCGCTATTCCTCGGCTGACGACATCGCGCGCATCACCGCTACGCTTGAAGATCAGGTGCGCGATTTGGTGAGAGCCAAGTACCGGCCCGGCCTGAATGATGCGAGCTACGCTCTTTATCGGCGCTTTAAATTGGACGGGGGTGCCCAATGAGCCGCTCCTATAAGGCAATCGCCGAGACCGCCGTCCAGGATCTGTACGAAGTGACCAGTGCGCTCGAAAGCGTGCGCGCAATCTTCACGCTGATGCTGGAGACCTTCCCCGAAGACAGCACGCCTCATGCCTTCGCACAGTTGGGTACTCTCGAAGTAGCCGACTGGAACACTAAGGTTTATCAGTGGTGTGAGTGCATGGAAAACGAGTTGGATGATGCGAACGAAGTGGCGGCCGAGGCAATTTCTGCCGAACGCACACACGCTACCCGGTGGTGGACGCACCTAAACGAGATGCGCCGCCGCAAGGAGCTGTCAGAGTGGGTAGCGGCGGGCATCGGCACGCATGATGAACACGATCTGATGCTGGAGAGCCGGAATGCTGTCAATCGGTCCATTTTCGGTTCGGATGACCTGGGCGGCGATCAACCCTACAGGGCAATTCCACTGGACCAAGCCTGAAACAACGAAACTTTCGCGGTATCAAGGGCACTACCCCGTCACAGGGTGGTGCCCTTTTTTCATTTGTTGGCGGTGGGTGAATTCTCAGCAAGGTGGATCAGGTCGAGCTGTATGCCTCCAACCACTCATCAACGCTCTGGTCCTGTGGTGGCTTAGTGGTGTGTATAGGGGAGTAAGGGATTACCTTGTTATCGTCCTTTCTTGTTAACTTGTTTTCGTAGTTTGAAGCACACGTAGTTGAAGTCGGCTGTAGCCCACGCGCTTCCTGGCCTGTAGCTGTTTCCTTGTGCCCTGATTTTGTGCCTTCCTTGTGCCCAAGTTGTGCCTCAGTTGTGCCCAAGTTGTGCCCTAGAACTGCGAGGCGCGCCTGGTCTTCGGTGACGGTCACAGGGTGGAGCGACTGCACATTAATCCGATCCTTTCTCAGCTCCCCGGCCAACAAGATGCTGGACAGCTTTCCCATGCATTTGTGGAACCTCTGCATCCGCTCAGGAAGTGGTAGACCAGTGCCCCGCCAGAACTTGTAGAACTGGCTTCGCTCGCCGACACGGAACTCGCCGGCCGGAAGAGGTGCGCCAGCTTTGCCACCTATCGTTGTGCGTTTGCGGGTCAGTTCCACATTGAAAATGGCGTAGGCGGTTTCGCCAGTCAGTACCGATGTGAAGCGCAGAGTCACGCCGGCCGATTTGTGCTGTCCGTATCGTCCCGCGCTATAGCCTTCATACCTGAATGCATCGACTCCAATTGCCACCAGTACCGATCGGCAAATCTCCCGTTCTTTTTGATCCAGCCATTCAGCGGGCACAGGCTTGCCGCTCGCCGGTTGAATGACGAGCTGCCCACGCTCAATGCTCACCGCGTCGCCGCGGTTAAGTAGTTTTGTCGCTAGGCATTCCACTGAATCGACCTCAGCGTAATTCGGCTGGATTACCAGCGGGCCGAAGCCCATCGGCATCTCGCAGGAAGGCGCAAGAGGTCGCCGCAAAACTGCGGAGACCTCTGCGTACTCTGGATTACGACGCTTCGCGCATCAGGATGTACTTGGCCACGCGGTGAGGCGGCCGGCCTGGCTCGGTGGACTGGTGCGTCCAGTAGGTGCGGATTTCGTGACCCTTTTTCCTGAGTCGACGAATGGTGTTTGGAGGCTGGACAATATCCAGTTCCTTTGCGGCCTCGATTGTCGATACCGGCCCGTTTCGCAGGGCCTCCATCATCTTGCGGTCTTGCTCAGTCGAAGAATGGCGTGTCATAGTTTGCTTCTCACGTTGGTGCTATCCAGTGTGTTTTCGCTAAGGCGGTGCTCCAACACCGCCTTAGCAATCCCCCGCGCGGCCTTGCGCAATTTCCACTCCTTATTCTCTCCGCACTTCACCGTGCGCCCACCTTTGCTGCGCGCTCGATAAATGCCTTCAATTCGGATGCCAGAGCCAAGCGCCGGCGGCCGATCTTGAAAGTCTTGATTTCGCCTTGAGCGATCAGCTCGTAAGTGGCCGAGCGCGAAATGCCCAGAATGCGTGCAGATTCTTCGACGCTCACCGACAGCGGCGCCATTTGTTGCTGAGCTTGTTCCATGGTTTTCTCCCAAAAAACGAAGCCAGAGAGGCGTCGTGTGGTGCTAGCTTACCTTGCATAAAGCTATCACTGCAAGCAAATGCTAAACAGTCTCGTACTTGCATGGATTGACAGAGATTTGCGTGTCGCGCAAGCTGTGGCAATTAGGTCGGTTAGGCTGGCCGCATCAGAGTAGATGGAAGGGTATGGCGACTAAGACGAGTAAGCGCGCGGGTGAATCGAGCACGACAGTAAGCGTTGGGATTCGGATCGATCCTAAAATCAAGTTCGCTCTGGACATCATGGGGCGGCTGCAAAAGCGCTCTCTGACGGCCGTTATTGAATGGTCGATCTCTCAGGCAATCGCTAACCAGGCGACGGATCTTGATGGCGGGACATTGGCTAGCTCGATAGACAAAATTTGGTCTACAGATGAAGCGGTCAGAATGGTCAACCTGGCGATAAATATGCCGGAAGCCCTCACGTATGATGAGTTAAGAGTGTGGGAGACAATCAGATCTAGTGCTTATTTTTGGGACGTGTACTCAGACGGCTCATTCGGAAACAATTTCGATCGGCTAGAGCTGAATCTCATCAGGTCTCACTGGGCGCTGATACAGTCTCATGTCGAAAAGCACAAATCGTCACCGACAGTGGTCCCCATGTACGACCACGACTTCATGCCTAACGACATACCGTTCTAGATCAGCTCCACAGCAGCGGCCTTTGTTCCTGGCGCCAGATGTGCGTAGCGCAAAGTCATCTTGATGTCGGCGTGCCCCAGCAGATCCCGTACCGTGTTGAGCGGTACGCCAGCCATTACCAGACGTGAAGCGAAGTCGTGCCGCATATCATGCCAGCGGAATCCGTCGATCTGCGCCCGCTCAAGCAATTTGAGCCAGGCGCTTTTGACGTCCTCAAAGCGACCGCCGCCCTGACCTGGGAAGACATACGGCGACTTGCTCACCTGCTTCTTCCAGGCTTCCAGCACACCAATGGTCTCCTTGTTCATCGGGATATGGCGCGTATCGCTTGTCTTGGTGGTGGCCCCGGCGACTGTGATTGTCTTCGTGTCGAAGTTCACCGCTGACCATTTCAGGTCGAACAATTCTCCGCGCCTCATGCCGGTATTCAACGATACCAACACCATGGGCTTCAGGTGATCGGTGAAGGGCAGTTCCAGCAGGCTTGGCATCGGCTCTCTGTGGCGGTCCGTCCGCCAGGTGTTTGCACTCTCACGCTCGGCCCTCATCTCATCCTGTCGAGCGTCCAGGGCGTCGCGCAGGCGCTTGGTCTCGTCAGCAGCCAGGTAGCGAATCACCCCCTTTGAATCGACTTTGAGCTGTTTCAGCTTGGCCAGCGGGTGTGTGTCGATGTACTCCCACTCAACGGCGCGACTGAAAACGCCACTGATCGAGCCCATTTTTCGATTCACCGTCGATGCCTTGTTGCCGGCTTGCATCCAGGCGGTGCGGATCTGCTCCAAGTCTCTCCCGGTGATCGCGTCTAGGCGTTGGGACATGATTGGGTCAAAGTTATTGCTTAGGGTGTGCTGCGTCTTCTCGTGGCCTTTGTGATGAGCTTTGAACCACGGCATATAGGTGTCGTCGATGAAATCGCGCAGCGAGGGCAGGGCTGACCCCTTGCGGCCCTGAGCGATGGCCAGGGGCTCGCCGTGGGCGTGCGCATCGGCTAAGTACTGGGCGGCCTCAGTTCGGGCTTGGTCAAGGGTAAGCACGCCGACACGCCCGAGGGTGGCGTTCTTGTTTCGGCCCCAAGTGACCATGTAGGACTTGTGACCGCTGGGCAGTACGCGAATAAAGAAACCGGGTTGCACGGTGTCATGCACGCGGTATGCTTTCGCCTCGGCGGCTAGGCTGCCAATAAGCTTCTGAGTGATTTTGGTTTTCAAGGGTTCGACCGTGACAGCAGGGTGGCAGCAAAAAGCACTATACCGCTCGATGTTCACGGACTCAATGGGACTAAAAGGCCCAATAATACTGGGCTTGTGGCTGTACCCATTGGGTCTAAATTAACCCTCCTAAGGGGAAGGTTGGCAGTTCGAACCTGCCCTGGGACACCACCTTCCAATACAATTCCATTTCCTCAAACCTGTGACTGAGTCCCCATTTCTCGACGAATCTGTATCGACTCATTCGGTCGCGTGAAACTTATCCCCCCCTTTGCCATCTGACCGTCTCGGTACGTTGTAGGACTTTTCCTTCGCTACGAGCGGACACGTACCTCTTTATTTATCTGAGTCGGTGCCACTGCCATCCCTGGCGGCCTGACCCACCGTGTCTTTGATTCAGGCCACAAGGATGTGACATGCACCCAGCCGCACCCAGCCGAACGCGTAAACCGAGCGGCGCTCGCCTTCTTGTCGACGGGCCCCGTTCACTTCCACAGAACGCCATGCGGCTCACGCTTCTTTTAGTGGCCACGTGGGCGGTGATGGCTGGAGGCGTTGTACAGGCGGCCGGGCCTGAAGAGGAGCTGCTGCGCCAGCGTGAGCGCGAGCGCGTTCTGCGTGACCAGTTAGAGTCGCGGCCGGACGTACGCCTTCAGGCGGCGCCGGTGAACGAGGGTGCCGAACGGTTGCCGGACAAGGAAAGCCCCTGTTTTGCCATCAACGATATCCGCCTGATCGGTGAGGCGGCGGAGCAATTTCAGTGGGCGTTGCGCGCCGCCAACCCCAAGCATGACCCCGCCCTAGGTCGTTGTTTAGGCGGCGCCGGGATCAACCTGACAATGAAACGCATGCAGAATGCGATCATCGAAGCCGGTTACGTCACGACTCGCGTCCTTGCCGAAGCCCAGGATCTGAACAGTGGGATTCTGGTACTGACCCTGGTGCCGGGGCGCATTCGCGAGATTCGTTTCGACGAGGGCACCAGCTCCCGCGCCAATGCCTGGAATGCGATGCCCGCCAATCCCGGTGATCTGCTCAACCTGCGCGATATCGAACAGGCGCTGGAGAACTTCAAACGCGTACCCACCGCCGAGGCCGACATCCAGATTGCGCCTGCCCGCGCTGCCGACGCCAAGCCCGGTGAAAGCGACGTAGTGATCGCTTGGCGTCAGCGGTTTCCGGCTCGCGTGAGCTTGTCGGTGGACAACTCCGGCAGCAAGACCACCGGTAAATACCAAGGTAACGTCTCGTTGTCCCTCGACAATCTGCTGTCGCTTAACGACCTGTTCTACGCCAGCGTCAACCATGACCTGGGCGGTGGCGAGTCCGGCCAGCGCGGCTCCGATGGCAGCACCCTGCATTACTCGCTGCCGTTCGGTTATTGGCAACTGGGTTTTACCAGCAGTGAATATGACTACGAACAGTCTGTGGCCGGCGCCACCCAGACCTATCAGTACCGTGGCGAGAGTCGCAACAACGAGGTGCGCCTGTCACGTCTGCTTTACCGCGATGCCGTTCGCAAGACCTCGGCCTGGGGCAGCTTGTGGACGCGTTCGTCGGAGAACTTCATCGACGACACCGAAATCGGCAACCAGAAACGACGCATGGCCGGTTGGCAGTTCGGCCTGAACCATCGCGAGTTCATCGGCGCTTCGATCCTCGACCTGGGCGCTGCCTATCGTCGCGGCACCGGTGCTCATGACTCGCTCAAAGCGCCCGAGGAAGATTTTGACGCCGGCACTTCACGCTCGCAGATCATCACTGCCGACGCTCAATTGCAAGTGCCGTTTGTGGCGGGCAACCAGCGCCTGCGCTACATCGGCAGCTGGCGTGCGCAATGGAACCGTACACCCCTGGTGCCTCAGGATCGTTTCTCGATCGGGGGGCGCTACAGCGTGCGCGGTTTCGATGGTGAAAACATTCTTTCCGCCGACCGTGGCTGGACCTTGCGCAATGAAGTCGGCCTGTCTTTGGGCCAGACCGGCCAAGAGCTCTACACCGGTATCGATTATGGCGAAGTCAGCGGCCAGGCCAGTGAATTCCTGATCGGCCAGCGTCTGGCGGGTGCCGTGGTGGGCATACGTGGCGGCTACAAAGGCCTGTCTTATGACTGGTCGCTGGGCACGCCGCTGAAGAAACCCGATGGCTTCGAAACGGCAAACGTGACCAGTGCCTTCAGTGTCATCTGGTCATTCTGAGGTGAATCCATGCAGTTCGAAACGCTAGACATTATTGCCCCCGGCCTGATCGACGAACCCTGGAATGAAGCCGCCGTGTTGGGCTCCGCCACGTGGTTGTGGATGCACTCCAAAGCCCATCGCGATGCACCACTGCACAGCCTGCCGACGCTGTTGTTGCCCGCTCTCAAGCATCGTCAGTTCGTGCTTGGCAGTGAGCACGGTAAACCGGTGTTTTACCTGTCCTGGCTCAACTTCGACGAAGCCGCCGAGCGACGTTATTTGCAGCAATCGCCGCTGGCCCTCACTGACACCGACTGGAACTGTGGCGAGCGTCTCTGGTTCAACGACTGGGTTGCGCCTTTTGGCCACACGGCGGCATTGAGCCGCTTGCTGCAGCGCCACCTGTTCACCCATCGCTGCGCCCGTGCCCTCTATCACCGTGGCGACGAGCGCGGCCTGCGGGTCAAGACATTCCAAGGGATCGGCGTCATCCCTGAACAGGCCAAGGCCTGGTTTGCCGCTCATCCGCTGGCAACTGCACCGTAACCCAACCTCTGGACTTGCGGACAGTCACCGCAAATGGAATTGCAATGAACAAGCATCTGTACCGAATCGTTTTCAACAAGGCCCGCGGACTGCTGATGGTGGTGGCGGAAAACGTCACGAGCCAGGTCAAGGCACCGGGCACCCGTTCCGGCCCGATCGCCGGTGCGCCGCAGTGCACAGCGACGCTCGGGGCATTGCGCTTTGCGCTGATGGCAGCGATCGGGCTGGTGTCCTTGAGCGTAGCGCCGGCCTGGGCCGGCACCATCGTCGCCGACCCCGGTGCTCCGGCCGGTCAACGCCCTATGGTGATCGAAAGCGCCAACGGCGCCCCGCAGGTGAACATCCGCGCGCCCAGCGCCGCCGGTGTTTCGCGTAACACCTACAACCAGTTCGACGTCGACAACCGTGGCGTGATCCTCAACAACGCTGCAGCCAACAGTCAGACGAAGCTGGGTGGCTGGATTGAAGGCAATCCCATGTTGGGCAATGGTGGTGCGCGGGTGATCCTCAACGAGGTCAACGCCAGCAATCCCAGTCAGTTGCGCGGCTACGTCGAAGTCGCGGGGCAACGCGCCGAAGTGGTGATCGCCAACCCGTCCGGCATCACCTGTAACGGTTGCGGTTTTATCAACGCCGATCGTGCGACCCTCAGCACGGGGCGGGCGCAGTTGGAGAATGGTCGCATCACCGGTTATACCGTGCAGGGCGGGACCATCAACATTGAAGGCAAAGGCCTGGATGCCCGCGAGACCGACTACACCGACCTGATTGCTCGCTCGGTGCAGGTCAACGCCGGGGTGTGGGCCAGCGACTTGAAAGTCACCGCCGGACGTAATCAGGTCAATGCCGACAACACCCAGGCCACGCCGCTGCCAGGCACCGAGGAAGACAAACCCACCGTTGCCATCGACGTTGCCAAGCTCGGCGGCATGTATGCCGGGAAGATCATGCTGGTGGGCACCGAATCCGGTGTCGGCGTGCGCAACGCCGGGCAGATCGGCGCCATGGCCGGTGAGGTGGTGATCAGCGCGGACGGTAAACTGCAAAACCAGGGCGCGATCAGCAGCGCAGCGGCGACCCAAATCACTGCCGGCAGTGTTGAAAACAGCGGCACGCTCTACGCCAAGGGCGACTTGGGCCTCGATAGCGTCGGTGACATCGACAACAGCGGCACCGTTGCCAGCCAGACCCACACGACGCTGACCGCCAAGAACATTCGCAGCACCACGGCCTCGAGCCTGGCAGCGGGCGTCGATGCGGACGGCAAGCTGGGCAGCAGCGGCAACCTCACGCTCAAGGCTTCCACGATCAAGGCGCAAGGTCAGAACGTCGCCGCTGGCGATGTGAGCGTCGAGGCTGCTGATCTGGACCTGAGCAGCAGCCAGACCCGAGGTCGCAATGTCACCCTGACCGCCAGCGACGGTGACGCCAACCTCAGTGGCAGTCAAGTCGATGCGAGCCAGGTGTTGACCGCCAAAGCGACCAAGACCCTGCGCACCGATGCGGCCAAGGTCAACGCCGGTAATCTGCAATTGAGCGCCCGTGATGTTTTCAATGTCGGCGGTGAGCTGGTGCAGACCGGCACCGCCGACACGTCGATCAAGGCCGCCGCCACGCTCGACAACAGTCGTGGGCGAATCGCTTCCAATGCCGGGAACCTGAAGCTTGAAGCCCATCGCCTCGACAACAGCAACGGCAAGGTCGAGCACGCCGGCAAAGGCATCCTGGACATCCAGGCCGACCAGTTGGCTGGCAGCAAAGGCACTTTGGCGAGTAATGGCAAGCTGACCGTCAAGGCCCGCGAGGTGGTGGTCGATGATGGCCTGACCCAAGGTCAACAGATCACGCTCGACACCACGACCTTGTCCAACCAGAGCGGACGCATTATCCAGACCGGCACGCAGCCCTTACAGGTCACTGCCCGTGAACGTTTCGACAATCAGGCCGGACAAGTCAGCGCGCCCGCAGCGGTGGCCCTGAAGGTCGGCACATTGAACAACCAGGGCGGCAAAGTCCTCGCCACCAATAACGGTGCCTTGACCGTCACGGCTGACAACGAGATCAACAACGGCGGCGGCACGCTGGCCGCCAGCGGTACGACAAAGGTCAGCGGCGAGGCGCTGGATAACACCCAAGGCACGGTGAGTGCCGGCGGTGAACTGCATGCCGAGCTCGACCGGTTGAACAATATCGGCGGCACGCTCGCTGCTACCCAGCGCATGGAGATCATCGCTGGGCAGTTGAACAACACCAATGGCGTGCTGGGCTCGGTGAAGTCCGGCTTGCTGGTCAGTGTCTCGGCCGATGCATTGAACAACAGCGGCGGGCGCCTTGAAGCGCTGGGCGATATCGATCTGTCGGCCCAGGGCCTGAATAACCAGGGCGGGGTCATCAGTGGCCAGGCCTTGGACCTGGACAGCCACGGCCTGCTGATGGACAACAGCCAAGGCACGTTGAATGCCGGTGCGACCCTTGACCTGCGCAGCGGTGAACTGCGCAACGCGGCGGGCCTGATCCAGGCCAAGGGCAAGCTGTTCATCGACACTGGCAGCCAGGCGCTGAACAACATTCAATCGGGCACCACCCAAGGCATCAGCGGGCAGGGTGACGTGCAGATCCACAGTGCCAACTTCAACAACAGTAGCGGCTTCCTCGGGGCCAAGGGTGCTCTGGTTCTGAAGACCACCGACTTGGGCAACAGCAGCGGTGGCCAGATCATTGGTGAGAAAACCGTAAGCGTCGAAGGCGCCCGGCTGGATAACCGTGGCGGCCAGCTACAAGGCCTCGGCGATGTCGACCTGATACTGGGTGATACGCTCAATAATCAGGGCGGCTTGGTACGCAGCGCGGGAACCCTGAAGGTGAGCGCCAACGTGCTTGACAACAGTGCCACCCAAGGCGTCAATCAGGGCCTTGAAGGTCGTGCAATCAGCCTGGCAGGCGACACCTTCGGCAACCAGAGCGGTGCTGTGCGAGCGGACCAAGGCCTGTCCATTGGCGTCAGCCAGACGCTGGACAACCAGGGCGGACTGATCTCGTCAGGGGCCGGCCTGACCATCACCGATCGCGACTCGGCGCAACGTCGCCAGTCGGTGCACAACCTCGACGGCACCTTGCTTGCTGGCAGTCTTTTATCCCTCAACGCGGCCTATTACAGCGGCACCGGTCGGGCCCTGAGCCTGGGCGACCTGACCTTCAGGCTGCAAAACGGCCTGGCGCTGAGCGGGCAGATTCAGGCCAACAACACGGTTGACCTGAGCTCCGAGGGGGCTTTCAACAACAGCGGAAAACTGCTGGCGGGCAATCTCCTGTTGGTGCACTCGCAAACGCTGGACAACGCCGCCAACGGGGAGATCAGCGCCGGTCAGGTTCGCCTGAACATCAACGACAGCCTGACCAACCGAGGCCTGATCGACGGTCAGCAAGTGCGTGTGCAGTCTCTTTCGCTCAATAACCTGGGCACCGGGCGCCTTTACGGTGACCGACTGGCGATTGCCACCTCGACGCTGACCAACCGTGATGAAAACGGCCTCGCCGCGACCATCGCCGCCCGCGAGTCGCTCGACATCGGCGCTGGCACCCTGGACAACCGCGAACAGGCGCTGATCTTCAGCGCCGGCAACCTGGCCATCGGCGGTGCGCTGGACGCCAACGACAAAGCCCAGAATCGCGCTCAGTTGCTGACCAACGCCAGTGCGACCATCGAGGCCCTCGGCGACCTGTCGCTGAACGTGCAGAGTGTGCGCAACACCAACGAACACTTCAGTACCCAGGAAGTGGAGGTCAGCCGCACCGCCCTGCAAGAGTTCCAGCTCACCGGTTCGTCGAACCGCTATCAGGGCGATCAGATATCCTTGAGCCACGACGAGGTTCTTTACCTGAACACCCCGGAGGGTCGGCGGGACAACTGGAACCGCTACGACTACACCCGCGTGGTGCGCGAAACCCAGATCGCCACCTCGGCGCCGGCACAGATCCTGTCTGGCGGGACGATGCAGATCAGCGCAGGTGATGTGCTCAACGACAAGAGCCGCATCATTGCCGGTGGACTGTTGCAGGCCGACATCGTCAGCCTGACCAACACTGAATTGTCCGGCCAGCGCACCACTTCCGACAGCGGCACCGCCAGCCACTTCTATCGCATACAGCGCAAGGGCCGCGACAGGCAGGGAACCAGCGTCACGGCCTACACGCCAGCACCTTTGATTCAGGACATCTCCCTGCAGCCCACCGTATTTGCCCAGAATACCGCCGGCAACGGGAGCGGCACCCAGATCAGCGCCCGCGCGACTCAGAGTGTCAGTGATCAAATCACTGGCACGGGGGCAGTCAGCGCCCCTGTGGGCAGAACCCATCAAGTGGCGCCTATCGTTCAGGTCGCCGCGCAAACCACACTGAACACCAAAGGCGTCGCCGAGCAGATTCGCAGCGGTGGGCCGTCCCTTGAACTGCCGAACAACAGCCTGTTCAACACCACGCCTCAGAACAGCAACGGCTACCTGATCGAAACCGACCCGCGTTTCGCCAGCTATCGCACCTGGTTGTCTTCTGACTACATGCTGCAACGCCTGCAAGTCGACCCGGCACTGACCCAGCAACGTTTGGGGGACGGGTTCTACGAGCAGAAGCTGATTCGTGAACAGATCGCGCAACTCACCGGTCGCCGCTTCCTCGATGGCTACGCCAATGACGAAATGCAGTACCGGGCGCTGATCGACAACGCCGTCACCGTCGCCAGCCAGTGGCAATTGGTCCCCGGTGTGGCCCTGACCTCCGAGCAGATGGCGCAGTTGACCAGCGACATCGTCTGGCTGGTGCAAAAGCAGGTCACCCTAGCCAACGGTGAAACCCGCAACGTGCTGGTGCCGCAAGTGTACGTACGGGTTCAGGAAGGCGACCTCAATGGCTCCGGCGCTCTGATTGCCGGGCAACAACTGAACCTGAACATCTCCGGCGACCTGATCAACAGCGGCAGCCTGGCCGGGCGCAGCGTCATGTCGATCACGGCGCAGAACATCGAAAACCTCGGTGGCCGGATCCAGGCCGACAAGGCCTCGCTCACTGCACGGGAAAACCTCAACAACCTCGGCGGCCTGATCGGTGCCGTGGACAGCCTGTCGCTCAAGGCCGGGCAAGACATCAACGTCGTCTCCAGCACTCGAGACAGCAGCAGTGATCAAGGCACCCGCACCAACCTGTCACGGGTGGCCGGGCTGTTTGTCAGCGGCGCCCAGGGCACGATGGGCGTCAGTGCCGGCAAGGACCTGAACCTCACCGGCGCCCAAGTCGTCAACGCCGGCAAGGGCGGCAGCACATCGCTGGAGGCGGGCAATAACATCAATCTTGCCACCGTTGGCGAGGCCCACCAGCAGTCGTTGACTTGGGACAGCAGCAATTGGCGCAAGGACGAAAGCCGGACCGAAGCGGGTTCGCTGATACAGGGGCAGGGCGACGTGCGGCTGAGCGCGGGCCAGGACCTCAACGCGCGCGTTGCTCGCGTGACCAGCGAACAAGGAGCGGTGTTTGCCGAGGCCAAGCGTGACGTCAACCTGAGCGCTGGCCAGAACTACCAATTTGCCGACGAAGCGCACAAGGTCAAAGGCAGCAGCGGGTGGCTCTCCAGCAAAACCACCACGACCCGCGACACTGTCAGTCAGACCCAGGCCGAAGGCACCACCCTGAGTGGCGAGCAGACCTATGTACAGGCCGGTCGCGACATCAATCTGAAGGGCAGCAATGTAGTGTCCACCAGCCAGACCGTTCTGGTGGCGGACAACAACGTCAACATTGAAGCGGCCACCGACAGCAGCAACGAACGCCACGACAAGTCGGTGAAGAAAAGCGGTTTGTTCAGCGGCGGTGGCATCGCCGTCACCATGGGCAGCCAGCAACAAAGCGTCAAAGACCTCACCACGCAACACACGGCGGTGGCGAGCACCGTCGGTTCGACCACTGGCGATGTACTGATCGAAGCCGGCAAGGGCTATCGTCAGGTCGGCAGCCAGGTATCGGCCCCGCAAGGCAACATCGACGTCACGGCGCAGACCCTCGACATCGTCGAAGCGCGCAACACCCGTCAGCGCGAACATGAAACGCTGTTCAAACAGACCGGGTTCACCCTGACCGTGACCAACCCGGTGATCAGCGCCATCCAGACCAACCAGCAGATGAAACAGGCGTCGGAAAAAACCGACGACGGGCGCATGAAAGCGCTGGCCGCTGCCACCGCCGTGCTGGCAACCCACAACGCCGCCACCGCCGTGGCGATGGATCCCGGCGCGGCGGGCGGTATCAACATCAGCCTGTCGCTGGGCACCAAGAAGAACGAAAGCACGACCACCTATGTCAGCGACAGCGCCGCCAGTTCGACCATGCTCGCCGGTAATGACATCCGCCTGAGGGCCACGGGGGCCGGCGCCGCCAGTGACATCACCATACAAGGCAGCGATATCAAGGCCGGACGTAACGCCAGCCTGCTGGCAGACGGTGACATCAATCTGCTTGCGGCGCGCAACACGGACAAACAGGACACCGACAGCAAAGGCACCAGCGCCAGCATCGGTATCGGCTTCTCCCTTGGCGCTCGCAACGGCTTCACGCTGGACCTGGGCGCGTCCGGCAGCCGTGGCCAGGCGGACGGCAATGGGCTCACCCACACCAACACCCACGTCGAGGCGGGCAACCAGTTGCTGTTGTCATCCGGCGGCGACACTAATCTCAAAGGCGCGGTGGCCAGCGGAAAACAAGTGTTGGCCGATATCGGCGGCGACCTGAACATCGAAAGCCTGCAAGACACCAACACCTACGAGGTCGATGAACAGAGCCTGGGCGTTGGCATCAGCCTGTGCATTCCGCCGTTCTGCTATGGCCTGAGTACGATCAGTGGCGCCAGCGGCAGCTTCGGCGCCACGGATATCGACTCCAACTACGCCAGCGTCACCGAGCAATCGGGCATCAAGGCCGGGGACGATGGTTTTGATATTCGTGTCGGTGGCAACACCGACCTGGTCGGCGGCGTCATCGCCAGCAGCGCCAAGGCCGTGCAGGACGGCAAAAATCGACTGGTCACCGCCAGCCTCACCAGCCGCGACATCAAGAACAAAGCCGAGTACGACGCCAGCACTGTCAGCGTCGGCGGCGGTTATCGGGAAGTCGGCAAGGACCAGCAGGGCAACGCCCAGACCGGCGCTCAGCAAACCCCAGGCACCGACCTGCCGAAGAATGAAAATGAGTTCGGCGCCACGATGCCTATCGCCATCAGCGCCAGCGATGACGCCAGCAGCGTCACCCGCAGCGGCATCAGTGGCGGCACCATTGTCATCAGCAACGACGCCGAGCAACTGAAACGCACCGGCCAGAATGGCGAACAAACCGTCGCCAGCCTCAACCGCGACGTGTCCAGCGACCGTGACACCAGCAACGCGCTCAAGCCGATTTTCGACGAAGACGAAATCCGTGCCGGTTTCGAGATCGTAGGGGCGTTCGCCAATGAAGCCAGCACCTTGCTCGCCAACAAGGCCAAGGAAGTCGACCGCAAGCGCCAACAGGCCGAGGCGGCCGAGACCCAGGCGCTGGATCCCAAGGCCCCACTGACCGACACCGAACGCTTGGCGCTGCTCAACAGCTCCCGGCAGTTGAAGGCGCAAGCCCGCGACATCGCCGACAACTGGGGCGCGGGCGGTACCTACCGGCAGATCACCACCGCGCTGGTGGGCGCGGCCAGCGGCAACATCAGCGGCAGCAACGGCGCCTTCGTTCAGGGGCTGGTAGTCAATTACGTGCAACAGCGGGGCGCTGGCTACATCGGCGATCTCGTCGCAGACGGCAAACTCACCGAAGGCTCGCCACTGCACGCCGCCCTGCACGGCATCGTCGCCTGCGCAGGTGCCGCCGCCAGCAGCCAGAGCTGCGGCAGCGGTGCAGCAGGCGCGGCGGCGTCGAGCCTGCTCACCGGCCTGTTCTCCGAAGCCAGCCCCGATGAAAGCGAAGCCCAGCGCGAAGCCAAACGTAACCTGATTGTCAGCATCGTCACTGGGCTGGCGGCCAACAGCGCTTCAGTGGACGCCACCACCGCCAACACCGCAGCGGGCGCAGCGGTGGACAACAACTGGCTGGCGACTCAGCAATTGGTTCAGGCGGAGAAGGAGTACAGCGAGGCCGATGGACTGCTGGCGAAGGCGCAAGTGATCGCCAAATGGGGGTACATCAACCAGAAGCAAGACGTACTGACCCGCTTCGGCGTGGGCAAGGGCCTGGTGCAGGCGGGCTGGAGCGACGTCGAGGGTCTGGCGCAATTCCTCCTCCATCCGGTTGACGGAATCAACGGCCTCAAAGCCCTGATCAACGACCCCGAGGCCCGCAAGCAGTTCGGCGATGGCGTGGTCAACGAACTCAACGCCAAACTCGACCGCGTGAAAGACGCTCTGGAAAACGGCGGCGACGACCGCGCTGTGCAACTGGGCCAGGATATTGGCGAGCTCGTTTGGCAGGTTGGCAGTATTGCCACGGGCGTGGGTACGGCGGCCAAAGGCGGCGTGGCGCTGGCAAAAACCGGGATCAAAGTGGGGGCGGAAGGGCTTGAAAAGATGGCCGATATGGCCAAAATTGCCAAAGCCGAAGCGTCGGCTGGTAAGCCGGTGCAGTGGAGCAGCGTGGAGGGGGCGTATAGCGGGAAGCTTGAGGGGGGGTATGGCCCTGGCACGACGACCGTTAATGGGAAGGTTGTTGAGAATCCTGGGGATTATAGTGCTGGGATAAAAAAACCTAGTAAAGTGCTTCGCGAAGTAGAAATTAACTCTGGCGGTAAGGGCGCATGGTCCAAAGAGCTCAATAAGCCTGAACCCAATACAATTTATAAGGTTGATGGAAATAAAGTTTATCAAACAGATAGTTTGGGGCGCGTTGAAAAGGTTGAGTCTGAACTTTCGCTTGTGAAAAATGATAGGAACACATACCAGCAGTGTGTCGCTGGTAAGTGCGGAGTTGCTGGTGATGAGGGAGGGCATCTGATTGCAAGTATTTTTAACGGTCCTGGTGAGAAGTTAAATTTACTTCCCATGAATGGGAATTTAAACAAAGGTGAGTGGAAGGTGATGGAGAATGCATGGGCTTCCGCACTCAAGGAGGGTAAGAGCGTTAGCGTAAAAATCGAGCCTGTGTATACAGATGCTGGCCTCAGGCCGGATAGATTCAATGTTAGGTACTCGATTGATGGTGGACGTCCTGTGATTGTTGATTTTAAAAATGCACCTAAAGGTGGAAACTGATGAGTGAGCAGAGGCTGTATCAAAAAATTGGCCAGCTTTTATTGGATGCTGGTCCCTCGGAGGCCCAGAAAATAGTTGTTAGAGCTAGACTTTTTGCCGAGGGCGATGGAGGAAGTTATGAGTTTGATTATTTCGATAAGACAAACCGCTCAAGCTGGTTCGATCCAGACAGCAGGGCTGTGGGAGACTTGACAGAGTTGTTGGTTGAGCTTCGGCGCTATTATGTTGAAAATGGATTGTGCCAAAATGGAAAGGCTTGGTCTTCGTGTGCAGTTACGTTGGATGTAGAGAAGATGAAAATTAGTATTGACTACAATTATGATGATTAGGTTTTTTGTGGAGATAGGGACCGAGAATATTGCATTGATAGGAAAGGGGGCAGGTATTATATAATTGCTCTTTGATAGATTCGTCCCTTTCTTTTCAGTGCTACTCAGAGGAGCGACGACAAGTTGAGGGATGAAGATTTCCAGTATTTCATCAGCGTGATGGGAGAGGCCACATCTCATCGACAGGTGTCTGACTCCCAAATTGAGAAGTACCGTAAAGTGCTCCCTGACGCGCTGCTCGACTATTGGCAGGAGGAGGGTTGGTGTGGATATGCCAATGGCCTTTTCTGGACAGTGAACCCGGATGATTATAAACATCTGCTCGATATGTGGCTCGCGGGTACTGAATTTCCACAGATAGATAATTACCACGTTATTGCAAGAAGCGCGTTTGGGACTCTTTATGCTTGGGGGGAGAAATACAATCAGAAAATTTTAGTTTCATGTCCGACGGGGTCTATCGTCGCATTGATGAATAAGCTGAAAATGCCTAATAAAGATCCGGATCTCGCCCTTCAGACATTTTTCGCTATGTCTGATAAGGAACGTTATGATCTGGAGGATCATCAAGGTGAGTTTCTATTTGAGCGGGCGCTGGAGAAGTTGGGTGCACTTGACGAGCGTGAGATCTATGGCTTTGAGCCTGCATTGTTTTTTGGAGGGACGGCTTCGCTGGATCAGTTGGTTAAGTGCAATTTAGAGGTTCACTTAACGATCCTTCGGCAGATGCGGTCCTGAGTGAGCACGGTAAGCGGAAGGACGTCCTGCTGGTGTAAAAGGAGTGTATCGAAATGGATGAAATCAACGTCCGGCTTGATCAGCACCGTCGTTGGCTTTCCCAGTCGGAAGGCCTGATGGCTCAAGAGCTTGGCTATATTGATGAGGATCTTGCCAGCGACTCATTAAACGGATTGAACAATGTGGCTGACTCGTTGGGGATGCTGGCGACATATTACGGCATTCGGGGTGAAGTCTCGGTCAGTGATGGAGAGGCTTCTGGCTGGGAAGACGTCTCGCGCTCGATGATGTACCGTTATTGGGCGCTGATGCTCAACGCCAAGACTTTCTCAAAAACGAGTTTTCTTCAAGGCATCAAAACCATCCCCAATTTGACTAACCAATTGAGCATTGCTGGATGCTTGCTGGCCGGATTGATAGTGGCTGATCGTCGAGATCTGGCCGCGTCCGTGGCCGATGTGCTGGCTGGAATGCTGACTATCAATGGCGCCGTGGATTCCAGCTATCTTGAACAGCGTCGATTAGAGCCTTTCATGCTCTGGCTTTATTCAGTCTATACGCAAGGAGAGACGCTTTCAGAAATCAAGTCGATGGATCTGGGGATTTATCAAAACGTGATAGACAAATGGACAGATGAACAAGGGCTGGCTCATGCTCTGGAAGAGCTATGTCAATATCACCTCACCCATGCGGAAGACCGCGGTGGGGCGTGGGACCCTGAATTCAAATATGCGCCTTTCGATTTGTTGCCTGTGGAGATCCACGCGATTTTCCAGGTCCGACAGCAGCTAGGTTTAACTGTTCCAGCGGTGTCGAGCCCTTTATTGTCCGCAGAGACGGCTGCGCTAGAACACCTGGTCATCATTTCTGATCAGCTTGCGGTCCGGATGGAGACGGCCTACGAGCGTTTCTTCGGGCTTTAAACGTAGGCGCGACCCTTTTTTCAGTGAAGCAACGACACGCGGTGAGCTCACATGAAGTATTACTTGTTGCGGGAAGATGTGCAGTTTCCTGAACGCTGGTATTTGGGAGATATAAAGCACTGCAACAACTGGCTCTTCATCGACCCCCCTTCTGAGTACATGGAGCCATGTACTTACGCCCTTGAGGTTCGTGAGGAAGGTGTGAGTCTGGATTTTTCCTTGGCTGGCTATGCCTCTGTGCCGGTCTTGAGTGAAAAAGCCAGGGATGCATTGTTGGGCGTTCCCGACGTTGATGAACCGTATATGAATGTCGTGCTCGAGCCTGTGTCGGTTGCAGGCGAGCAAGCTCATGATCGTTACTATGTGATGATTGTCGAGACCCAATTGGATTGCGTAGACGAATCACGCTCCGCTTTCAAAAAATATGAGGTCCATGATCCCGTACGACCTGATCGAGCTGGCGAATACAGCATTTTTCTGAATCTCGTCATTGATCCTGCCAAGGTCCAGGGAAAACATATTTTTCGTATCAAGAAACACTTGGGGGCATTGATCGTTAGCGAGGACGTGAAGCTTCGGCTGGAGCGTGCGGGTCTCAGAGGCATGCTATTGGAGGGGGTGAATGGTGAGGGTGAAGTTATTTGCTGATTGTTTGAGGGATGAAGCCTGACATCGTCCTTTGTGGCGAGGGAGCTTGCTCCCGCTCGGTTGCGCAGCAGTCGCCAAAAAACGGGTCCGCTGCGCGGCCCAGCGGGAGCAAGCTCCCTCGCCACGGTCTGATTCTCTGCACTCGGTTTCTCCCACACCTTCCCCTTAACGGAACGCCATCTGCTGCCGATAACCCGATGAGCCCGGTTGTCTCCTGCGTTTGGCTCGCAATGTGCGTCACGACACAGCCAGACCAAGCGATTGCTAAAATCCCTTGAACGTTGCTGGCTGGTGGCTATCATCTGCGCGCCTCGGGGTTGTGACACGGCGTTTCGTTGTTATGCCATTGGGTTATTTTCTTACTTGCCTGGACATCCTCGATGCTGGCGTACCACCAAAAAAGTTTTCTGATCGTCGATGATTTCTCGGATTTCCGCAGTTCGATCCGGTCCATGCTGCGTGAGCTGGGCGTCAAGGACGTGGACACCGCCGACACCGGTGAAGTGGCGCTGCGCATGTGCTCGCAGAAGCGTTATGACTTCATCTTGCAGGATTATCACCTGGGCGATGGGCGCAAGAATGGCCAGCAGGTGCTGGAAGACCTGATGGTCGAGAAGCTGATCAGCCATGAAAGTGTGTTTCTCATGGTGACCGCCGAGACCAGCCAGGCGATGGTGCTCAGTGCCCTGGAGCATGAGCCGGATGCCTACCTGACCAAACCGTTCAACCGCTCCGGCCTGGCCCAGCGGCTGGAGCGGCTCGAGCAGCGCAAGACCCTGCTCAAGCCGATCCTGCAAGCCCTCGATCGTGGCAAGCCGATGGAAGTGCTCAATGCCTGCATCGCCTTGTGCAAACAGGACCCGCGCTATGGGCCGTTGTGCCTGCGTTATCGGGCCGATGCGTTGCGTGACCTGAATCAGAACGAGGCCCTTGAGCGGCTGTACAACTCCATCCTGGCGGATCGCCCGTTGCCGTGGGCCTACGCGGGGCTGGGCAAGTTGCTGTTCAAGCGCGGTCAGGTGGGGCAGGCCAAGGAGGTCTATGAAAAGGCCTTGAAAACCTTCCCTATGATGCCAGCCTTATACGACGGCATGGCCGAGGTGCTGGTGACCGAAGGCGACACCAAACAGGCCCAGAGTGTGCTGGAAGAAGCGGTTCGCCTGTCGCCGCTGGCGGTCCGTCGGCAGGCGCTGTTGGGCAAGCTGGCAATGACCAACGAAGACTACGACACCGCGTCCAGGGCTTATCGCCAGGCGGTCGGGCAGGGCGCGCAATCGCGCTTCAAGGACCCGGAGACCAATCTGGGCCTGGCCCACGCGCTGATCAGCAAGGGCAGCGAAAAAGGCCTCGATACCCGCACCCGGCTGGAGATCAACACTACCCTCAGCGCCGTGGCGAAGGAGAACCTCAACGACCCGGGGTTGCAGGTCCGGGCGCGGCTGATGAAGGCCACCAGCCTGTTGCTCAACGATGCCGAAACCGCCGAGAAGCTCACCGAACAGGCCTTGCAGCGCCTCGATGGCATGGAGCAGTTCATGAGCGCCGAGGCCGCGTTGCTGGTGGCCAAGCAGTTGCAGATGCTTGGCCAGACCAGCGCCGGGGAGTCGATGCTCAAGAACTGCGCGGAAATCTACGGTGATGACCCGGCGGTGATGCAAGGCATTGCCAAGCTCACCGACGACCCGAACATCCTCAATCAGGGCAATGCCGCCGCCGAGTTGAACCGCGAAGGTGTGCGTGTCTACAAGACCGGCGCCTTGCCCGAGGCGCGAGAGCTGTTCCGGCGAGCCCTGAAGATGCAACCGAAGAACATCAGTATTGCTTTGAACATGGCGCAGTCACTGTTGCATGGCACCGATACCAGCGTGGAGTCGGAACTGCTGCAGGAATGCCGCGCCTGCCTGAAACTGGTGGGCATGATGCCCGACACCGATGCGCGTTTTGCGCGTTATCAGAAACTGCGAAGCAAGGCATTTGGCGATGAATGACAGCGAACAGGCCCTCGATTTTTCCACGGTGATCGCATCTACCGTGCACGACATGAAAAACTCCCTGACCTTGCTCATGCAGGCTCATACCCAATGGCTTGAGCGTTTGCCCGACCCTGAGCGGCAGACGTCGGAGCAGGGCGTCATGGAGTTCGAGTTCGCTCACCTCAATGGCCTGCTGGTGCAGTTGCTGGGGCTGTACAAGCTGGGGGTCAACCAGTTGCCGCTGCATCCGGCCTATCACGAGCTGGATGACTTTATCGAGGCGCAACTGGCCGGCCATCAGGACGTGTTCCGCAGCCGCGGGATCATGGTCACTTACGACGTCGACCCCCTCAGCCCCTTGGGTTTTTTCGATCGTGAGCTGATTGCCTCCGTGCTCGACAACAGCATCAACAATGCCATCCGCCACGCGCGCCAGGCGTTGCTGATCAGTGCGAGCGACGAGGCCGGGCAACTGGTGCTTACCATCAATGACGACGGCGAAGGCTACCCGGCCGAGATGATCGAGCGTCAGGCCGAGTATGTGCAGGGCATCAATCACAGCAGCGGCAGCACCGGGCTGGGCTTGTACTTCGCCGCGCGGATTGCCGGGTTGCATCAGCGTGGTGGGCTGTGCGGACGTACGGAGATTGCCAATGGTGGTGTGTTGGGTGGGGGCGTGTTCCGGATTTATCTGCCCTGAACCTGCTCGGCACTCATAAATCTGTCGACACAACCCCCTGTGGGAGCGAGCCTGCTCGCGATAGCGGTGTATCAGTCAACTCAGCATTGGCTGACCCGACGCCATCGCGAGCAGGCTCGCTCCCACCCAGTATTCCAGGGCTTGTTGTTTATTGTCTTGGGCCGCTTGATATTCCGAACACCCGAAGCCTATTTTGTACGGGTTGCCGTTCGCGGCTCGCACATTACAAGGATTGCGTCATGACGACCGATGGCCAGTGTTCACTCGCGCAGCGACTGACGGGCATTGATGAGATTGAGTGTGTCACCCCGGATTTGAATGGCGTGCCACGAGGCAAGGTGATGACCGCCGAGGGCTTCCTCGAGGGCCGACGGTTGCAGATGGCGCGGGGTGTGCTGTTGCAATGCATCATGGGCGGTTATCCGCCGGCGCGTTTCTATGGCAGCGACGACGGCGACCTGGCGCTGGTGGCCGACCCGAAACAGATCCACCGCCTGCCCTGGAGCGAACAGCCGCGAGCCTTGGCGATTTGCGACGCCGATGAGCTGACCGGGGAAAGCTCGCGGCTCTCCACGCGCGGCCAGCTCAAGCGCGTTGTTGCCCGTTATGCAGCCCTTGGCCTGGCGCCCGTGGTGGCGACCGAGCTGGAATTTTTTGTGTTTGCGCCCAACCCGGACCCGACCCAACCCTTCCAGCCGCCCGTGGGCCTGGACGGACGGCGTGAAGACGGTCATTCGGCGTTCAGCATCAGTTCCAATAATGGCCTGCGCCCGTTCTTCAAAGAGGTCTATGCCTGCATGGCGGCGCTGGGCTTGCCCCGCGACACCTTCATGCATGAAATGGGCGTGAGCCAGTTCGAGATCAACCTGCTGCACGGCGACCCTTTGTTACTGGCCGACCAGACGTTCCTGTTCAAGCACCTGCTCAAGGAAGTGGCGCTCAAGCACGGCCTGACCGTGGTCTGCATGGCCAAGCCCCTGGCCCATACGCCGGGCAGTTCGATGCATATTCACCAGAGCGTCGTCGAGCTGGACAGCGGCCGTAATGTGTTCAGCGACGAAGCGGGCGAGCCAACGGCGGCGTTCCGGCATTTCATCGGCGGGCAACAGGCCGGCATGGCGGATTTCACGGCGCTGTTTGCGCCGAACGTGAATTCCTACCAGCGCCTGTGTCACCCCTATGCGTCACCGAACAATGCCTGTTGGTCCCATGACAATCGTTCGGCCGGGTTACGGATACCTGCCAGTTCGCCGGCGGCCCGTCGGGTCGAGAATCGCTTGCCGGGGGCCGATGCCAACCCGTATCTGGCGATTGCCGCCAGCCTGGCTGCGGGGCTTTATGGCATTGAAAACCGCCTGGAGCCAAGCGCCGCGATCCAGGGCGAATTCCAGGTGCCGGATAATCTTTCGCTGCCATGTACCTTGCATGCCGCCCTGGAACGTCTGAAGCGTAGTCATCTGGCGAAGGAACTGTTCGGTACGGAGTTCATCGAAGGCTACATCGCTTCGAAGACTATGGAACTGACCAGCTTCTTTGATGAAATTACTCCCTGGGAGCGGCGTGTTCTAGCGGCCCAGGCCTAACCAAACGTCGCATTCGGGCTATCTTCAAAATAGCCCGTACTCATCTCAAGGAGCCGCTCGGAACGCCGATGCGCCAAATCTGGAAACCTTTTCGAGCGCTGTATTTCGCCTCGCTGATGATGTTGATCGGCTCGGGCCTGCTGAGTACCTACCTGGCCCTGCGCCTGGCCGCCGACAATGTCGACAGCCTGTGGGTCGGTGCGCTGATGGCTGCCAACTACTTCGGCCTGGTGCTGGGCGGCAAGATCGGCCACCGACTGATCGCCCGCGTCGGGCACATCCGGGCTTATTCGGCCTGCGCCGGGATCGTCGGTGCGGCGGTGCTGGGCCATGGTTTGGTGGATTGGCTGCCGGCCTGGATCGTGCTGCGGGTGATCGTCGGCCTGGGCATGATGTGTCAGTACATGGTGATCGAGAGCTGGCTCAACGAGCAGGCCGATGCCAAGCAGCGTGGCGTGGTATTCAGTGGCTACATGATCGCCTCCTACCTGGGTCTGGTGCTGGGCCAGTTGATTCTGGTCATGCACCCGTCCCTGGGGCTTGAGCTGCTGATGCTGGTGGCGCTGTGCTTTGCCTTGTGCCTGGTGCCAGTGACATTGACCCGGCGAATTCACCCGGCGGCGCTGCATCCGGCGCCGATGGAGCCACGCTTTTTCATCAAGCGTGTGCCGCAGTCGTTGAGTACGGTGCTGGGCTCGGGGCTGATTGTCGGCTCGTTCTATGGCCTGGCGCCGCTGTACGCCTCTCAGCAGGGGCTGTCGACCGAACAGGTGGGTCTGTTCATGGGTAGCTGCATCTTTGCCGGATTGCTGGTTCAGTGGCCCTTGGGCTGGCTGTCCGATCGCTATGACCGGGCGCTGCTGATCCGTTGTTTTGCGCTGGTCCTGACGGTCTGTGCGCTGCCGCTGGCGATCCTGCCGACGGTGCCGTTGGAGGTGCTGTTCGTTGCGGGGTTCTTCTGTTCGCTGGTGCAGTTCTGCCTGTATCCGCTGGCGGTGGCGTTTTCCAACGACCACGTAGAAGCTGACCGACGGGTATCCCTGACTGCCATGCTGCTGGTGACCTATGGGGTTGGCGCCAGTATCGGACCGCTGGTAGCAGGGGTGCTGATGAAGATGTTCGGCAGCCAGATGCTCTATGCCTTTTTTGCCTTCTTCGCCCTGGTGCTGGTGTGGCGAATCCGGCCGAAGGCGGTGACCAACCTGCATCAGGTCGACGACGCACCGCTGCATCACGTGGCGATGCCGGACAGCATGTCCAGTTCGCCCCTGGTGGCGTGCCTCGATCCCCGGGTGGACGAACAAGTGGTGCAGGAGCAGATGCACGTCGAGCCTGTGCCGGCGGAAGAGCCAGTCGACGAAGAACCCGTCATGGAGGAAGCTGCCGCCGCAGAGGCGAACGACGAGCCGCCGAGCCCCGATTTCACTCAGGCCAGGCCTTGAGCCAGCCATAAAAAAACGGGCAGTCACCGCAAGGGACTGCCCGTTTTTTTACGTGTCGAAAATCAGAGGTCGTCTTTGTCGAAACGACGGGCTTCGCGCTGCAGTTGATACACAAAACGCTCAACCTGCCGTTGCACCAGGCCGCTGATGTTGTGAAAACGCACGCCGGCGAAGGTGGTGTTGAACCTTTCCTCGAAATGCAGGTAACGAAGTTCGACCGGAGCGGTCATGTTGCCGAAGGGCAGAGCCGCGATAAAGCGCTCGTAGACCTGACCCAATTGCAGACGCGCAGTAATGTCACCTTCGAAACGCAACTTGCAGCCTGTGGCGGAAATGTCCAGCAGCTTGCCGTCCACCGGTGACTTGAGTTTGTCGCCGCCCAGCTCGACGTTCACAAGTTGCGCCAGCTTGAGGGCGGCACGGAAGGCGTTGCGGCGTTGGTGGTAAACCACTTCGTCAGGCAAGGCGCCGCGATAGCAGCGACCATCGCTGGACTCATCGATGGTCAAAGGGCCGTTGCCGTCCCACGCGATGCGCACGCCATCATGAAAACCCTCGACACGAAACGGCTCGCCCGCCAACAGGAAGCGTTCGCCGTCCCGGGGGATCATTTCGTCCAGGGCGATGGAGTTGCTTTCCCGGTCGACATCGACCAAATAGCTCTGGAAGCGCTGGCTGCGTTCGTGAAAGGTGATGATCAGCGGGTCGTGGCTCTCTTGCAGCATCCGCAGGTTGCCGGAAATTTCCAGGGGCGTGGTAAGGACCTTGGGGGGCTGCGGAGCATCATCCGCGTTTGAGGCATTGAACACGGTGGGTCAATCTCCAGGCAAAATACGACGAGTAGCCAGCATTTTGCCAGCATGTGTCGCGCGTTGATAGAGCGCCGGCACTGTTCGTTTCATGCCTGGCTGAGCGGGCGGTGCTTGACCATCTTGGCGGTCGAACCGCGAGCGTCATAGAGCGTCGGGATTTCACCGCCGTTGAGGATGCGCAACTGGTTGGCGGTGGCAGCCTGCTGAACCTGGATTGACTGGCCGTTGCGAGCGTTGGCAGCCTGGCATTGAGCGAGCAGGTCGTTGAGCACCTCGCTTTGGGCCAACAGTTGATCGCCAACCGACGAATGGCTGGCCAGTTGCTCAAGGCCGTCGCGATTGGCGGGCAGGTTGAGGCTGGCGAGGATTTCGCTGCGCTTGCGGCCATGCTGATCGAGCAGAATGATCAATGCCTGTTTCTGCGCCAGAATATTCTCCAGCGACGGCATGTCGCGACCATGCAATGCCAGGGACTCGGCCTGCAGTAACGCCAGCAATTGTTGCGCAGGGGCAAAGTCGTCGGTGATCAGTTGCAATAAATTCGTGTCGTGCATGGCTGGCCTTGGTTCTTAAGCGTCCAAAAGCCTGGCGCTGGCGGTGGCCTAGCGCTGGGCTTCGAAGTTGAGCAGTTTGCTGGCTACACGGTTGCTGTCGACTTTATAGCTGCCATCGGCGATTGCTGCTTTCAACTCGGCCACGCGGGCGTTGTCGACGACAGGTTGATCGCGCAGCTTGTCAGTGACCTTCTGCAACTGCTGAGCCTCATTGCTAAGGTGTACCGACTCCCCGTTGCTGACAGTGGCGGCTTTTTCGGCCTGCGCGGACTTGTCGGTTTCGACGGTTTCCTTGCTGGCATTAGGACGCGTGGTGCCTGTTAGCGGTGAAGAGCTGTTTAAACGATTGAAATCGATGACCATGGTAAAAAACCTCTGGGTATTTGGACGCTTGCCATGTTTTCGGCCACCCCCCAAAAAACTTTAGGCTCATTTATTCAATGAACGTGCGCACGTCTGCGCTTGCCTTTGCGTAAGGCACAGTCTAGGGAACACCGTGGGCAAGCGCCAGCTCTCTACCCATTTCCAGCCGATTGTTACATGGCCACTTCCACATGGCCGGGGGCCATTACCTGCGCCTTGATAACGCGTTGGGAATTAAGGTTTTTCACTCGAATCTGTTCACGCATGCCACCGTTGGATAACGCCTCGCCCGGCATCCGCACGGCCAGGGTCCCACTGCGGGCGGTGATGACCACCTGATCGCCCTTGCGGACCACTTCGGCCTGTTCCAGGTGGACCAAGGTAATGACCTGGTCGGCGACCATTGGTCGGACAAGTTTCTGGCCGATGGCCTGATCGACGGAGGTCAGGAACCCTTGGTTGATCTGGCTGACATCCCGTTCCCGCAGCGTCACGTCCTGAGGCTCGACGATCCCGGCCCGCTTGAGCGGACGGGTGGTGGTGACGATTTCGCGAAACAGGCGCACTTGAGCGGGCACGAACACCGTCCAGGGCGCGGCGCTGTCGCAACGCAGCTTCACCGTGACCCGACCCAATGGTCTGGCCGGGCTCTCCAGAGACGCAGTCAATTCCTTGTCGCACATGGGCATGCGCAGGCGCGGGTCGAGCTGGTTGACTTCGATTTCGTAGCGACCTTCGGTTTGACTGGTTGCCAGGTAGTCTTCTACGGTGAATTCAAGAAAGCCCTGAGTGACGCCGATAAGGAGATCAGGCAAGGTAACCGGAACAGCACCAACGGCAGGGCCGCCCAAAGCGAGCAGGCAGGCAGCCAACAGTGCACCGAGCCAGTGGCGGCAGTGAGTGGTCAGGCGTCGAAAAAATGTCGTTTGTGCGTTCATGCCGGTTCAATAGCAAGCCCCGTGCCGTTTAGTGATGAATGCGCGTCGGACACATTAGCGTTAGGTAGGAGTCAGGGCATGGCGGGAGTAATGGATTCGGTAAACCAGCGCACTCAACTGGTCGGTCAGAATCGCCTGGAGCTGTTGTTGTTCCGTCTCGACGGGCAACAGATGTACGGGATCAACGTATTCAAGGTTCGCGAGGTGCTCCAATGCCCGAAGCTGACCCTGATGCCCAAGTCCAGCCCCGTCGTGTGCGGTGTGGCCAATATCCGCGGAGCAACCATCCCGATTCTTGATCTGGCGATGGCCACCGGTTCGGGGCGGCTGCTGGATCAGAGCAATCCGTTCGTGATCATCACCGAGTACAACACCAAGACCCAGGGTTTCCTGGTGCGCTCGGTGGAGCGCATCGTCAACATGAACTGGGAGGAGATCCATCCGCCGCCCAAGGGCACCGGTCGCGATCACTACCTCACGGCGGTGACCCGGGTCGATAACCAGTTGGTGGAAATCATCGACGTGGAGAAAATCCTCGCCGAAGTGGCACCGACCCCGGAAACGATTTCCGTGGGGGTGATCGACGCCGAAACCCAGCACAAGGCGATTTCACTGCGTGTCCTGACGGTCGATGATTCTTCGGTGGCACGTAAGCAGGTGACCCGTTGTCTACAAACGGTCGGTGTCGAAGTGGTAGCGTTGAACGACGGACGCCAGGCCCTGGATTACCTGCGCAAGCTGGTGGATGAGGGCAAGAAGCCGGAAGAGGAGTTTCTGATGATGATCTCCGACATTGAAATGCCGGAGATGGACGGGTACACCCTGACCTCGGAAATCCGTAACGACCCGCGCATGCAAAAGCTGCATATTGTCTTGCACACCTCGTTGTCCGGTGTTTTCAACCAGGCGATGGTCAAGAAGGTGGGGGCCGATGATTTCCTGGCCAAGTTCCGGCCCGATGACCTGGCTTCCCGGGTGGTCGAGCGCATCAAGGCAGCAGAATAAAGGTCGGGCGCGTTGTGCGCCCGGCAAATCAACACGATGAAAGAGGCGGTATTTTGTCTACGGGTAATTTGGATTTCGAACAGTTCCGGGTCTTCCTGGAAAAAGCCTGTGGCATTTTGCTTGGTGAAAACAAGCAATACCTGGTGTCGAGCCGTCTCAATAAATTGATGGAACAGCAGGGCCTGAAATCGTTGGGCGAACTGGTCCAGCGCATCCAGACCCAGCCACGCAGTGGGTTGCGCGAGATGGTGGTGGATGCCATGACCACCAACGAAACCCTGTGGTTTCGCGACACCTATCCGTTCGAGGTGTTGAAGAACAGGGTGCTGCCGGCGGCCATCAAGGCCAGTCCGGGGCAACGCTTGCGGATCTGGTCGGCGGCCTGCTCGTCGGGTCAGGAACCCTATTCGCTGTCGATGTCCATCGATGAGTTCGAGCGGACCAACATCGGCCAGTTGAAAGGAGGCGTGCAAATCGTTGCCACCGATTTGTCCGGGACGATGCTCAATAACTGCAAGACCGGTGAGTACGACAGCCTGGCCATCGGTCGCGGCCTGTCGCCTGATCGCCTGCAACGCTACTTCGACCCCAAAGGGCCGGGGCGCTGGGTGGTCAAGGCACCGATCAAGAACCGCGTGGAGTTCCGTTCGTTCAACCTGCTGGACAGCTACGCCAGCCTGGGCAAGTTCGACATCGTGTTCTGCCGCAACGTGCTGATCTACTTCTCTGCCGAAGTGAAAAAAGACATCCTGCTGCGCATCCACAGCACGCTCAAACCGGGCGGCTACCTGTTCCTCGGCGCCTCCGAGGCACTGAACGGTTTGCCGGACCATTACCAGATGGTGCAGTGCAGCCCGGGGATCATCTATCAGGCGAAGTGATTCGCTCGGGTTGTCATAAAAACGGGAGTCCTCAGGGGCTCCCTTTTTTATACCTGCCAATTTCCTCCCCACCACCACTGTCCCTGTGGGAGCGGGCTTGCTCGCGAATGCGGTGTGACAGTGACATTTATTTCGACTGATACACCGCCTTCGCGAGCAAGCCCGCTCCCACAATTTGAGTGTCATTTGCCCTTGAGAAGCGGCAGAAAAGCGGCAGCCAGCGGAAACCGATTGCCGCTTTTCTGGCATTGCCGCCTTGCCGATGCCCGCAAAGCCCCGGTTTATGGGGTTTTTGAAAGTGGCACGACGCTTGCTATGTTCATCGTACGTAAATTCTGGTCACCCGAAGGTTTCCAACATGAGCATCAGTTTCGATAAAGCGCTCGGCATCCACGAAAAGGCTTTGAGCTTCCGCGCCCAGCGTGCCGAAGTCCTGGCCAACAACATCGCCAACGCCGATACCCCGAACTTCAAGGCTCGGGACCTGGACTTCTCCAAAGTGCTCGCCGAGCAGAATGAGAAGACCAAGAACGGCCACTTCGCCCTGAACATGACCAACAGCCGTCATATCGAAGCCGAAGGCCTGGGCAATGGCGATGAATCGCTGATGTACCGCACGCCGATGCAGCCTTCGATCGACCAGAACACCGTGGACGCCCAACTGGAACAGTCCAACTACACGGAAAACTCCGTGAACTTCCAGGCCAGCTTCACCCTGCTCAATAGCAAATTCAAAGGGCTGGTATCGGCCCTGCGCGGAGAGTAAGTCATGTCGATTGCGAGCGTATTCAACATTGCCGGCAGCGCCATGAGTGCCCAGACCACGCGTCTGAACACCGTTGCCAGTAACATCGCCAACGCCGAAACCGTTTCGTCGAGCATCGACCAGACCTACCGTGCCCGTCACCCGGTGTTCGCCACCATGTTCCAGGGCGGCCAGTCTGGCGGCAGCGACTCGCTGTTCCAGGAGCAGGATGCCGCGGGCCAGGGCGTACAGGTGCTGGGTGTGGTCGAAGACCAGAGCAACCTCGACGCGCGCTACGAGCCGAACCATCCGGCCGCCGACGCCAAGGGCTACGTCTATTACCCGAACGTCAACGTCGTTGAAGAAATGGCCGACATGATTTCCGCCAGTCGTTCGTTCCAGACCAACGTCGAAATGATGAACACCGCCAAAACCATGATGCAGAAGGTCCTGACCCTCGGTCAGTGATAAGGGGCGAGTCACATGAGCGTCACCAACACTACCAGTGGTTTGAGCCTAAACGAGATTCTGGCCAACTCCTCGGTCAAGACCAACACCACCACCGATGGGCTGGGGGCGGCAACGAACGCAGCTACCGGCTCCCAGGAGCTGGGCAAGGATGCGTTCCTGCAACTGCTGGTCACCCAGCTGAAAAACCAGAACCCGTTGGAGCCGCAGGATAACGGCGAGTTCGTTGCCCAGTTGGCGCAGTTCAGCAGCCTGGAAGGCATCACCACGCTTAACGAGACCGTCAGTGGTATTGCCGGCAACTACAACTCGTCCCAGGCCCTGCAAGCCTCGTCCCTGGTGGGCCGTTCGGTCATCGCCCCGGGTGACAAGGCGGTGGTCGATACCTCCAAGAGCCTTAACGGCACGGTGGTGGTACCGGCCTCGGTGTCCTCGCTCGCGATCAAGATCGCGGACAAGGACGGCAAGACCGTCCGTACGATCGAGCTGGGTAGCCAGAATGCTGGTAACTCGGCCTTCATTTGGGATGGCAAGAACGATGCGGGCACCACCGTTGAGTCGGGCACTTACACCTTCACCGCTTCGACCACTATCGATGACAAACCCGTGTCGCTGATCACCAACCTGCCGGCGACCGTCAGCAGCGTGACGATCAGCCAGACGGGCGGTGAGCTGATGCTCAATCTCGCCGGGCTGGGCAGCATCGCCCTGTCCAAAGTACAAACTATTGGTATGTAGAGCCGACTAAACCGGCAAAAGGAGTGCAACATGTCTTTCAACATCGGCCTTAGCGGTCTCTATGCAGCCAACAAGCACCTGGACGTAACCGGCAACAACATCGCCAACGTGGCGACCACCGGTTTCAAATCGTCCCGTGCGGAATTCGAAGACGTCTACTCAGCTACCAGGCTGGGCAGTGGCAGCAAGACCGTCGGCAACGGCGTGCGCCTGGCCAACGTCTCCCAGCAGTTCAGCCAGGGTGACGTCAACAACACCGGCAACGTACTGGACATGGGCATCCAGGGTTCCGGTTTCTTTGTCCTGAGCAACGACGGCTCCCTGAGCTACACCCGTGCCGGTACGTTCAAGACCGACAAGGATGGCTTCGTCACCAACAGCGATGGTACTGCGCGTTTGCAGGGCTATGGCGTGGATGCCAATGGCAACATCCTCAACGGTATTTTGACCGACTTGCGCATTGACACTTCCAACTTGCCGCCGCAAGCGACCAGCCTGGTTTCGTCGACGATCAACCTGAATTCGACAGCAACGCCGATTTCACAGGCGGCGCCCTACGTACTCGATCCAACCGATACCGCTACGTTCACTAAGCAATTCACCACCCCTGTCTACGATACCCAGGGTAACCAGCATTCCATGGACCAGTACATGGTCAAGACGGGCGCCAACACCTGGGATGTCTACACCCTGATCGATGGTCGTAACCTCAATGGCAGCGCGCCGGTTGCGCCGAACGCTCCCGTTCCTTCTACGATGACCTTTGATTCGAGTGGTAAGTTGGTTCAGGTCAGCACTCCGCCTGCGACCATCAACAACGATCTGGTACTCACTGGCTGGGTGCCTGGCACCGTGACCAACGGCGTGTGGACCGCCAACGGTGCCGGTTCGTCGACGATTACGGTCTCCATGGCCAACACCACCCAATTCAACGCTGACACCGCTCGGTCAATCCCTGCCCAGAACGGCTACGCCACCGGCCAGATCACCAACCTGACCATCGATGGTAGTGGTGTACTGCTGGCCAACTTCAGCAACAACCAGACCAAGCCGATCGGTCAGCTCGCCCTCGCCAGCTTCACCAACGAGCAAGGCCTGCAGCCGGTAGGCGGCAGCAGCTGGAAAGAAACCTTCGCGTCGGGCATCCCGGGCTACGATGCCCCGGAAACCGGCACCCTGGGTTCGATCGTCTCCAACTCCCTGGAAGAGTCCAACGTCAACCTGACCAACGAACTGGTCGAGCTGATCAAGGCCCAGAGCAACTACCAGGCGAACGCCAAGACCATCTCCACCCAAAGCACCATCATGCAGACCATCATTCAGATGGCGTGATATCGATGGTTGCTTGAAAGCTGCACAAGGAGCCCCTCGCACGAGGGGCTTTTTCTTGAGTGCAGGTTTTTGTGGTGCTCGTCCCGGCGCCATCGCGAGCAAGCTCGCTCCCACAGGAGAACGCATTCCAATGTGGGAGCGGGCTTGCTCGCGAAGGCGTCGGCGCATTCAATAGGGTGACTGGCTGAACCCCCGCTTTCGCAAGCAAGCCCGCTCTCACAGGAGGACGCATTCCAATGTGGGAGCGGGCTTGCTCGCGAAGGCGTCGGCACATTCAATAGGGTCACTGGCTGAACCCCCGCTTTCGCGAGCAAGCCCGTTCCCACAGGGATTTTCAGTGAGCGCAAATCTTGCGAACGAACCGGAACCAATGTGGGAGCGAGCTTGCTCGCGATGGGGGCAGCCCAGTCCCTACTTTTCTCAAGGCAAAAGAAAACCCCCGATCAGTCCAGCGAACTCATCGGGGGTTCCTTTTAGCAAGCGCCTTGCGGCGCCCACCCACTCAGCTTATTGGCAAGCTTCGCAATCCGGCTCGTCAATCGCGCAGGCCTTTGGCACGGGGGCCGGGCCGGCAGGAGCTGCCAGGACCGAATCGTCACCGTGGTTGCCGCCGCTGGAAACCGCGTTCAGCTTGCCGGTGTTGATGGTCGACTTCTCAGTGCTGGTGGCCGCCAAGGCACGGAGGTAGTAGGTGGTTTTCAGGCCACGGTACCAAGCCATGCGGTAGGTCACGTCCAGCTTCTTGCCCGAGGCGCCGGCGATGTACAGGTTCAGCGACTGAGCCTGGTCGATCCACTTCTGGCGACGGCTGGCGGCGTCGACGATCCACTTGGTGTCCACTTCGAACGCGGTGGCGTAGAGCTCCTTGAGCTCCTGCGGGATGCGCTCGATCTGCTGAACCGAACCGTCGTAGTACTTCAGGTCGTTGATCATGACCGAGTCCCACAGACCGCGAGCCTTGAGGTCGCGAACCAGATACGGGTTGATCACGGTGAATTCGCCCGACAGGTTCGATTTCACATACAGGTTCTGGTAGGTCGGTTCGATCGACTGCGACACGCCAGTGATGTTGGCGATGGTGGCGGTCGGTGCGATGGCCATGATGTTGGAGTTACGGATGCCTTTCTGTACACGGGCGCGAACCGGTGCCCAGTCCAGGGATTCGTTCAGGTCAACGTCGATGTATTTCTGGCCGCGTTGCTCGATCAGAATCTGTTGCGAGTCCAGCGGCAGGATGCCTTTGGACCACAGCGAACCCTGGAACGTCTCGTACGAGCCGCGCTCGTCGGCCAGGTCGCAGGACGCCTGGATCGCGTAGTAGCTGACCGCTTCCATGGACTTGTCGGCGAACTCCACCGCAGCGTCCGAACCGTACGGGATGTGCTGCAGGTACAGGGCGTCCTGGAAGCCCATGATGCCCAGGCCGACCGGACGGTGCTTGAAGTTGGAGTTCTTCGCTTGCGGCACCGAGTAGTAGTTGATGTCGATCACGTTGTCGAGCATGCGCACGGCGGTGTTCACGGTGCGTTGCAGCTTGGCGGTGTCCAGCTTGCCATCGACGATGTGGTTCGGCAGGTTGATCGAGCCCAGGTTGCAGACGGCGATCTCGTCCTTGTTGGTGTTCAGGGTGATCTCGGTGCACAGGTTCGAGCTGTGGACCACGCCCACGTGCTGCTGCGGGCTGCGCAGGTTGCACGGGTCCTTGAAGGTCAGCCATGGGTGGCCGGTTTCGAACAGCATCGACAGCATCTTGCGCCACAGGTCTTTGGCCTGGACGACTTTGAACAGCTTGATCTTGTTGTACTCGGTCAGGGCTTCGTAATACTCGTAGCGCTCTTCGAAAGCCTTGCCGGTCAGGTCGTGCAGGTCGGGGACTTCGGACGGCGAGAACAGGGTCCACTTGCCGTCGTCGAAGACGCGCTTCATGAACAGGTCAGGGATCCAGTTGGCGGTGTTCATGTCGTGGGTGCGACGACGGTCATCACCGGTGTTCTTGCGCAGCTCGATGAACTCTTCGATGTCCATGTGCCAGGTTTCCAGGTAGGCACACACCGCGCCTTTGCGCTTGCCGCCCTGGTTGACCGCGACGGCGGTGTCGTTGACCACTTTGAGGAACGGCACGACGCCCTGGGATTTGCCATTGGTGCCCTTGATGTAGGAGCCCAATGCGCGAACCGGGGTCCAGTCGTTGCCCAGGCCGCCGGCAAATTTGGACAGCATGGCATTGTCGTGGATGGCGCCGTAGATGCCCGACAGGTCATCCGGCACGGTGGTCAGGTAGCAGCTCGACAGTTGTGGACGCAGGGTGCCGGCGTTGAACAGCGTCGGGGTCGAGGCCATGTAGTCGAAGGACGACAACAGGTTGTAGAACTCGATGGCGCGGTCTTCACGCTGCTTCTCTTCGATCGCCAGGCCCATGGCCACGCGCATGAAGAAAATCTGCGGCAGTTCGAAACGGATACCGTCCTTGTGGATGAAGTAACGGTCGTACAGGGTTTGCAGGCCCAGGTAAGTGAACTGCTGGTCACGTTCGTGGTTGATCGCCTTGCCGAGTTTTTCCAGGTCGAACTCGGCCAAAACCGGGTTCAGCAATTCGAATTCGATACCCTTGGCGACGTAGGCCGGCAGGGCCTTGGCGTACAGGTCGACCATCTCGTGGTGGGTCGCGCTCTCGGCGACTTCCAGGAAGCTCAGGCCTTCGGCACGCAGGGTGTCCATCAGCAGGCGGGCGGTCACGAAGGAGTAGTTCGGCTCGCGTTCCACCAGGGTGCGTGCGGTCATCACCAGTGCGGTGTTGACGTCCTTGAGGGCGACGCCGTCATAGAGGTTCTTCAGGGTTTCGCGCTGGATCAGGTCGCCGTCGACTTCTTCCAGGCCTTCGCAGGCTTCGGTGACGATGGTGTTCAGGCGGCCCATGTCCAGCGGCGCGAGGCTGCCGTCGGCACGTGCGATGCGGATCGAAGGGTGAGCCAGCACCGGGGCGTCAGCCGGGGTGCGGATGGCGCGCTCCTTGGCGCGGGAATCACGGTAGATCACGTAGTCACGCGCCACTTTCTGCTCGCCGGCACGCATCAGGGCCAGTTCGACCTGGTCCTGGATTTCTTCGATGTGGATGGTGCCACCCGACGGCATGCGACGCTTGAAGGTCGCGGTGACCTGCTCGGTCAGGCGGGCCACGGTGTCGTGGATGCGCGACGAAGCGGCGGCGGTGCCGCCCTCAACTGCGAGAAACGCTTTGGTGATGGCGACGGTGATCTTGTCATCGGTGTAAGGAACGACAGTGCCGTTACGCTTGATCACACGCAGTTGGCCAGGCGCGGTGGCGGCCAGATCCGGGTTCGAATCGGCGGCCAGCGGCGCGCTGCCCTGCGGGTTCTCGCGAGTTGTGTCGGTGTGCATGGGTGTCTCCACATTCTCTATGTTTGTTTGGGCACCATCACGGTGCCCACCGTTCCGTCCTGAAGCACTACAACCGACTGGCGCCGGGTATAACAACTTCGGGACAGTAGGAAGCAGGCCTGAATACCGCTTCCTTCCGAAGTTCTGGGCTTCGAGCCTGGGCTCGAAACCGGATTGCAGAGGTGCCTGCAATGGACTGCAACACCCGTACCGTTCTGGTCATTTTCGACCTTGAAACAGTGGCCATCCGCAGAGGGCGGTCTGGTCGTGGGGGAATGCGGTGTTTCAGTCGGACAAAGGCAAGAAAAGCGCTTGAATTCTCTGTCCGACTTGTGTTTGGTTTTTAGCTGAAAACCCTACATGTAGGGTTTTTTACGCGACGGGCTACAAGATAATGCGTTTTGGGGGATGAATGCAACGTGCTACCTGTGGATAAGCCTGTGCGTAATTTGTGTGCGAAACGTGGAACCGCTCTGTAGGCCGCGACCTTGCTGGAGTGGACCTTTTTTCATCGTTTTGACGATCCGAAAACAGCCCGGTGTTTTTTGCGGGCGCGGACGTTACCACACAAATCCCGCGCGACCGAACGCATTTGTCCGCTTGTTTTATGCAGGGCCGACGTTTATACAATCGGCCCGTGCATGGGCCCGCTTATCCTCCTTTCACATGACAAAAAGAGGAGCGGGGCCAGGATTCGAATATCCGGAGCGAACGGCTACTGGTGGCGAGGGGATTTATCCCCGCTGGGCTGCGGAGCAGCCCTGAAACGGGCGACTATGGTGTGTCAGACGGAATGCGGGGGCCGCTTCGCGACCCAGCGGGGATAAATCCCCTCGCCACAGGTTAGTGCTGATTCGATAGTGCTCATCCAGATACAGATCCTTCCTTTATTCTCACAACAAGACGAGGCCCCCCCGTGGAACAAGAAGCCTGGCAAGTATTGATCGTCGAGGATGACCAGCGGCTGGCCGAGCTGACGCGTGAGTACCTGGAAAGCAACGGCCTGCGCGTGGCCATCGAGGGCAACGGTGCGGTGGCGGCGGCACGGATCATTGCCGAGCAGCCGGACCTGGTGATCCTCGACCTGATGCTGCCCGGCGAGGACGGCCTGAGCATCTGCCGCAAGGTGCGCGAGCATTACGACGGGCCGATCCTGATGCTCACTGCCCGCACCGACGACACCGATCAGATTCAGGGCCTGGACCTGGGCGCCGACGATTACGTCTGCAAGCCGGTGCGGCCACGCCTGCTCCTGGCCCGCGTCCAGGCCCTGTTGCGACGCAGCGAACCGGAACCGGCCACGCCGCAAAAACCACGGCGCCTGCAATTCGGTCCGTTGGTGGTGGACAACGCCTTGCGCGAAGCCTGGCTGCAAGACCACGGCATCGAGCTGACCAGTGCCGAGTTCGATCTGCTGTGGCTGCTGGTGTCCAATGCCGGACGCATCCTCTCCCGGGAAGAAATCTTCACTGCCCTGCGTGGCATCGGTTACGACGGCCAGGACCGCTCCATCGACGTGCGCATCTCGCGTATCCGCCCCAAGATCGGTGACGACCCGGACCATCCACGGCTGATCAAGACCATTCGCAGCAAGGGGTATCTGTTCGTTCCTGAAGCTTGCGTAGACCCGATACCGTGAACTCGATCTTCCTGCGCATTTACGGCGGCATGTGCGCGGCCCTGGTGCTGGTGGCGGTGCTCGGTGTGCTGGCCCTGCATTTGCTCAACCAGACTCGCAGTGAGCAGTACCGCGAGCGTCTGGCCCACGGCACGTTTTCCTTGATGGCCGATAATCTGCGGCCCATGAACGACACCGAGCGACGCCGGGCCCTGGCGGTGTGGGAGCGCCTGCTGGGCATTCCCCTGGCGTTGCAGACTTACGCCCAGACCGATCTGGATCTCGGCCAGCGCACCCGTGTCCTGCGCGGCCAGGCCCTGGTGGAGCAGACCGGGCCCCATGCGGCAAAAGTCTATCGGCTGGTCAGCGACGGCGAAAAACTGATGCTGGTCGGGGAAGTCCGCCAGATCAGCGAGCAACTGGCCCGGGCAACTATCTACCTGCTGGCCGATGAGTTGGTGCGCTACCCGGTGGCCGAGCAGCCTGAACGCCTGGCGCAACTCAAGCAGGAAAAAGGTTTCGGGTTTGACCTGCGGCTGATGACCCTCGCGCAGGCGGACATGGACGAAGACCAGCGTCGTCGCGTGGCCGAGGGCGACACGGTCATGGCGCTGGGCAAGGGCGGTGACTCGATCCGGGTGTTCGCCGGCATGGTCGGTACGCCGTGGGTGTTGGAAATCGGCCCGTTGTACCAGATGAACCCTTACCCGCCTGAGTGGCTGGTGCTGATCGCGGCGCTTGGGTTGAGCCTGATCGGGCTGATCGTTTACCTGTTGGTGCGCCAGTTGGAGCGACGCCTGCGTGGTCTGGAATCGGCGGCTACCCGGATCGCCCAGGGCAGCCTGGAAACCCGAGTGCCGGCCCGCGGTGCCGACTCTGTCGGGCGACTGGCCGCCGCGTTTAACGGCATGGCTGAGCACTTGCAGCAGTTATTGGCGATCCAGCGTGAGCTGGTGCGCGCGGTGTCCCATGAGCTGCGCACGCCGGTGGCGCGCCTGCGTTTTGGTCTGGAGATGATCGGCAGCGCCACCACGCCCCAGGCCCGGGACAAATACCTGGCGGGTATGGATCACGACATCGAAGACCTGGATCGGCTGGTGGACGAGATGCTGACCTACGCGCGACTGGAGCAGGGTTCGCCGGCGTTGAACTTCCAGCGCGTGGATCTGGATGCGCTGGTCAATCAGGTGATTGAAGAATTGGGGCCGCTTCGGGCCGGGATCACGGTCGAACGCGGCCTGTGCCTGTCTGCCGCTGATTGTGATGGCGCCTGGGTCGAGGCCGAGCCGCGCTTCCTGCATCGGGCCCTGCAGAATCTGGTGAGCAATGCGATGCGTCACGCCAGTGCCCGGGTGACGGTCAGTTACCAGGTGGGTCAGTTACGTTGCCGGGTCGACGTCGAGGACGACGGGCCCGGCGTGCCGGAGGCGGCGTGGGAGCGGATCTTCAAGCCCTTCCTGCGCCTGGACGACAGCCGGGCCCGAGCTTCAGGTGGCCATGGATTGGGGCTGTCGATCGTGCGGCGGATCATCCACTGGCACGATGGCCGGGCGTTGATCGGCAAGAGCAAAAGCCTGGGTGGGGCGTGTTTCAGTTTGAGCTGGCCGAGGCATCAGGACAGGTCTTGAGGTCAGTGGTGAAGGGTGGGACGCTATCGCGGGCAAGCCTTGCTCCCACAGAGTGCATGGTTTTCCCTCTAAATGTGGTCTCCTGTGGGAGCAAGGCTTGCCCGCGATGGGGCCCTCATTAGCACCACAAATCTCAGGCCTTGATCCCCACCAGACTCAACAACTGCCCATCCTTCACACCAAACTGCGCTGACAGCTCATGGCCATGACCCCACTCGGCCGACAGGTCGGTGAGCAACCGCAACCGAACCTGTCCGCCGTGAGTCCATTCCAGCACTTCGGCATGCTCGAAATAAAAGCGTTGCCTGACGATCGGGTACAACGCCTTGAACAGGCTTTCTTTCACAGAAAAGGTCAAAGTCACCAGCAATGCCCGGTCACCTTGCGGGGTCGCGGCCATGCGCAGCAGTTCCGGCGGGGTGAGGATTTCACCGGCCAGGCGCTCGGCGCGCTCGGGGTCGAGCAGGTTTTCCAGGTCCATGCCCAGCCCTTGCCAATGGTCTTTTCTGGCGACGATGGCCGCTGCCCGGCCGGTGCTGTGGGTGATCGAGCCACTGACATGGGCCGGCCATACCGGGGCGCGGTCGTCAGCGATGGCCGGCACGCAGATCTGCCCGTCCAACTGATGGAGAGCCGCCCGAGCGCAGATCCGTCCAGCCAGGAATTCCGCCTGACGCTTGGCCACCGAACGCTGGATGCTTGCCGGCGGTTCGATGGCGCTGTTGGGGAAGTCATTGCCGGTCAGCAGCAGTGGATCAAAGCAGGTGCTCAGCAGCACTGTATCGGACAAGCCTTCGGGCAACAGCCATTGATCATCCAGAGGCGTGCAGCAGGCGGGCAGGGCGGGGAGTGCGTTCATGGCCGGCATTTTGCCGGGTTGCCTTGGAACTGGATAGTGGCGACGCAATTGGCCCCGTAGGAGCTGCCGAAGGCTCGGGCCGCGTTCGGGCGATCTTTTGATCCTTGATCGCGACTCAATGGTCTGGGACAAGATCGCAGCCTCGTTGCACTCGTCAGCTCCTACCGGGGACACAAAGTTCTCTGCTACGGGTGATGTGTCAGTCAAAAATCTTCTTGAAGAACTTCTGCATGTCCGCCCAGGATTTTTCATCGGCCTCTTTGTTATAGCCAATGTCCGGCCCGCCATGTTCGCCGTGACTCAGGCGGTCGGCATCCGGGTTGCTGAAGCCGTGTTTGGCGCCTTCAAGGTTGACGAATTTGTAGTCGGCACCGGCCTTGTCCATTTCGCTCTTGAACGCGGTGACGTTGTCCGGGGTGACCATGCTGTCCAGCGCCCCATGTTCGACCAGGATCCTGGCCTTGACGCTGCCAGGCGTCGCCGGGGTATTGGTGACCAGCGCGCCGTGGAAACTCACCACACCGGCCAGCGGAACGCCCTGGCGCGCCGCATCCAGCACCACCTTGCCGCCGAAGCAGTAACCGATGGCGGCGATTTTGTCTGGGTCGGTGTGGGGTTGTTTCTTCAGCAGGTCGAGCCCGGCCTGGAACCGCGCACTGGCCGCCTTGCCGTCCTTGAGGGCGGCCTGCATGAACGCCATGGCGTCCTTGGGATGTTCGGTGTTCTTGCCGTCGCCGTACATGTCGATGGCCAGCGCGCTGTAGCCCAGGCCCGCGAGGTCACGGGCGCGGCGCTTGGCGTAGTCGTTCAGGCCCCACCATTCATGCACAACCACCACGCCTGGGCGCGGGCCTTTGACGGCGTCATCGTAAGCGTAGTAGCCGATCAGCTTCGTGCCGTCGGCACTGGTGTAGGGGATCTCCTGAGTCTGGATGGCGGCGTGGCTCGCACCGCTGACGATCAGAAGAATAACTGCAAGCAACCTGCTCATGACGGAGCTCCTTGAATAATGGTCCGCACAGATTAGCCGATTCATTCAGCGCAGGTTCAGAGAACGTTCAAGGGGCATTCAGGGACCGTTGGTTAACGTGGCGTCGTCTTCACACTTCACCCACGCTTCAAAGGAGCTTGACCATGACTCAAATGAAGAAACTGCTGCTGGCCTTTACCGTGCTGGGCGCCAGCGCCATGGCCCACGCCGACGACAACTTCGCCAGCCTGACCCTTGGCCAGACCAGCGATAAGATCAACAAGTCCAATGCCCTGAACAGCAACCTGAATCACCCCAACGCCGACGGTATCATCGGCAAGGACACCACTTATGGCGTCCGGCTGGGCCGGCAAAACGACCAGGGTCGCTACTACGCCACGTACGACAACGTCTCGGGCACGCACAATGGCATCAAATTGCGCCAGGAGAACCTGCTGGGCAGCTACGATGTGTTCTATCCGGTCACCGGCACCACCAAACTGTTCGGCGGTGGTACGGCGGGCCTGACCAAGCTGACCCAGGACTCCCCTGGCTTCAGCCGCGACAGTGACATCGGTTACGCGGTGGGCTTGCAGGCCGGCGTCGTGCAGAAAGTCTCGCAGAACACCTCGCTGGAACTGGGTTACCGTTACCTGCGCAGCAACGCCAGCACCGAGATGAGCCCCCACGGTGGCGCCAAGGTCGGGTCGCTGGACCTGACCAGCAGTGCCCAAACCTATCTCTCCGCCAACTACACGTTCTAAGCTTGGGGGGCGAGCGTGGTCAGCCGGATCGGCCCAAGACGATCCGGCGCTCTTTACGAGAACCGATGTGCATCACTGGATTGTTCGATTTGCCTGGGAGAGCCCATGAAACTACTGGTCGTCGAAGACGAAGCCTTGCTGCGTCATCACCTGCAAACCCGTCTCACCGACAGCGGCCATGTGGTGCAGGCCGTGGCCAATGCCGAAGAGGCCTTGTATCAGGTCGCGCAGTTCAATCACGACCTGGCGGTGATCGACCTGGGCCTGCCGGGCATCAGCGGGCTGGAGCTGATCCGCCGGCTGCGTTCTCAGGACAAGACGTTCCCGATCCTGATCCTGACCGCCCGCGGCAACTGGCAGGACAAGGTCGAAGGCTTGGCGGCCGGTGCCGACGACTACGTGGTCAAACCGTTCCAGTTCGAGGAACTGGAGGCCCGCCTGAATGCGCTGTTGCGCCGCTCCAGTGGTTTCACCCAATCGACCATCGTCGCCGGTCCGTTGCTGCTGGACCTCAACCGCAAGCAGGCGTCGCTTGGCGATGAACCGCTGGCGCTGACGGCTTATGAATATCGGATCCTGGAATACCTGATGCGCCATCATCAGCAGGTGGTCGCCAAGGACCGCTTGATGGAGCAGCTGTATCCGGATGACGACGAGCGTGACCCCAATGTCATCGAAGTGCTGGTGGGGCGCCTGCGGCGCAAACTGGAAGCCCCGGCCGGCTTCAAGCCCATCGAAACCGTACGGGGCCTGGGTTACCTGTTCAACGAGCGTTGCCAGTGATTCGTTCGCTACGGCTGCGGTTGATGCTGGCCGCCATGACCCTGGCGGTATTGTTCATGCTGGCACTGCTGCCGGCCATGCAAGGTGCGTTCAGCCTGGCCTTGCAGGAGTCCATCGAACAACGCCTGGCGTCGGATGTGACCACGCTCATTTCCGCTGCCCGCGTGGAAAACAACCGCTTGAAGATGCCGGCGCAGTTGCCCGATGAGCGCTTTAACCTCGCCGACGCCCGTCTGCTGGGCTACATCTATGATCGTGATGGGCGTCTTGTGTGGCGGTCCAAGGCCACTCGGGAAGAGAACATCAATTACGCGCCGCGTTACGACGGCCAGGGCAATCAGTTCGCGCGTATCCGCGAAGACAACGGCCAGGAATTTTTCGTCTACGACGTCGAAGTCAAACTGCTCGGCGGCCAGAGCGCGGCGTTCAGTTTCGTTACCCTGCAACCGGTGCGCGATTACGAAGTGACGCTCGACGGCCTGCGGGAAAATCTCTACCTGGGCTTCGGTGCCGCACTGGCAGTGTTGTTGGCCCTGTTGTGGATTGGCCTGAGCTGGGGGCTTCGCGCGTTGAGGCGCCTGAGCCAGGAACTGGACGAAATCGAAAGCGGTAGCCGGGAAAGTCTCAGCACCGAGCACCCGCGGGAACTGTTGCGCTTGACCGGCTCCCTCAACCGCCTGTTGCAGGGCGAGCGGGAACAGCGCAGCCGATATCGTGACTCCCTCGATGATTTGGCCCACAGCCTGAAAACCCCGCTGGCGGTGCTGCAAGGCGTCAGTGAAGACATGGCCCGGCGCGCCGAGGACCGTGGGCAGGCCTGGGTGCTGCAAAGCCAGATCGAGCGCATGAGCCAGCAGATCGGCTATCAGTTGCAGCGCGCCAGCCTGCGCAAAAGCGGTCTGGTGCGCCATCAGGTGCGCTTGCGCCCGGTGCTGCAAAGCCTGTGCGATACGCTGGACAAGGTCTATCGCGACAAACGTGTCAACGTCAGCTTCGATCTGCCGGAGCAGTGCCATGTGCCGATCGAGCAGGGCGCCTTGCTGGAAATGCTCGGCAATCTGTTGGAAAACGCCTATCGGCTGTGCCTGGGCGAGGTGCGCATCAGCGTGCATCAGACCCTCGGCGGCATTGAACTGTGTGTCGAGGACGACGGGCCGGGTGTGCCGCCGGATCAACGCGCACGGATCCTGCAGCGTGGCGAGCGCCTGGATCGCCAGCATCCGGGTCAGGGCATCGGACTGGCGGTGGTCAAAGACATCATCGAAAGCTACGGCGCCCGGTTGACCCTGGGGGATTCAGAATTGGGCGGGGCGGCTTTCAGGATTCTTTTTTCGGTGGTTTGACTTCTAACGGATACCTGCTGGAATCAGACCTGTGGGAGCATGGCTTGCCCGCGATGGCACTCTCGAGGGCGCCATCGCGGGCAAGCCATGCTCCCACATTTTGATCTGAGGCGCGCGCGGGTTGTGTGTCCACTGAAAATCAGCAACCCCTCCATCAATTCTCCTGCTCCCGATAAGCCCCCGGCGTCACCCCTGTCCATTTCTTGAAAGCCCGGTGAAACGCCGACGGCTCGGAGAACCCCAGCTGTTCGGCAATCTGTTGCAACGACAGGTCGGCGCGTCCCAGATGGTAGATGGCGATATCCCGCCGCAACTGATCCTTGAGTTCCTGGAAGCTGGTGCCTTCCTCCCGCAGATGCCGACGCAGCGTCTGCGGACTGATGTGCAAATGCGCGGCGACAGTGTCCAGATCCGGCCAACGTGCGGCGTCGCGGCTGAGCAGGCGGCGTAGCTGGCTGGTCAGGCTGTTGCCATCGTCAGGGCGTGACAGCAGGTCGGCGGGGGAGTGTTCGAGGAAGTGTTTGAGGGTTCGTTCGTCCTGCAACAACGGCATATCCAGGTAGCGACTGTGAAACAACAGGCTGCACCGTTGCGCCTGGAACACCAGCGGGCAGGGGAATAACAAATCGTACTCGGCCCCATGGGCCGGCTTGGCATAACTGAAGGTCGCCTGTTCCAGGCCGATTCGCTGGCCGATCAGCCAACTGCCGAGGCGATGCCAGATCACCAGCAGGCTTTCGGCCAGGAAATGGTCGGGGTCGCGCAGAGTGGACTCATCCAGGCTCAGGCGCACCCGATCCCCTTCGGCCTCCAGTGTCAGGCTCGGGGCGTCGGGGAACAGGCTGTAGAACAACAACCCGCGCTGAAGCGCCTTGCCCAGGGTTCGGCAGTGGATCAACGCGTGGCACATCATCGCAAACGTCCCGGGTTTACTCGGGGCCAGGCCAAACCCCAAGTATTCGTCCTCCAGAGCCAGCCGCAAGGCCTGCAACAGGCTGGCGAACTGCGCGGGCGCCAAGCGTGCTCGCGGCTCGTCCAACAGCTCGGGGCTGATGCCCAGCTGTTGCAGCAAGGGAACGTAATCGAAACCTTGTCGGCGCGCGCCACCCAGGGCGGCGCGGGCGAAGTGGCTGGCGATGGTGCGTTGGCGCATGGCAGGAATCCGTTTATTGAGCGGCCGATGGTAGCAGGGGACTTCAGCGCAACAAGGCGGATATCCGCCAAATCCCGGAGCGGAAACTGCTCTGTGGGCGGAAATCCGCCATCTGCGTTTGGGGGGCAGGTGTGTTTAGCGACGTGTAGCCCTTATGGCTCAAGGGCTGTAGGCATTTTCCGGAAAATGGCATGGGCCTTGCGATAGGCATCCGCAGGTCTGCCGCCGTGCAGCCGCCAAAACAAATCCCTCCAATGCAGGAGGGTTCGCAATTGAGGTTTCGTGGACGACAGGTGGATGTTGTCACACGGGACGCTTGAGGAAGGTTTGCCATGACGACTCGTCAGCCACTGTACAAATCCCTGTATTTCCAGGTGATCGTAGCCATTGCCATCGGCATTTTGCTCGGTCACTTCTATCCGCAGACCGGCGTTGCCCTCAAACCGCTGGGTGACGGATTCATCAAACTGATCAAAATGGTCATCGCCCCCATCATCTTCTGTACCGTTGTCAGCGGTATCGCCGGCATGCAGAACATGAAGTCGGTGGGCAAGACCGGTGGCTACGCGCTGCTGTACTTCGAAATCGTCTCCACAATCGCCCTGTTGATCGGCCTGGTCGTGGTCAACGTCGTGCAACCGGGCGCCGGCATGCACATCGACGTGACGACCCTGGACACCAGCAAGATCGCCGGTTACATCTCGGCCGGTAAAGACCAGAGCATCGTGGCCTTCATCCTCAACGTGATCCCGAACACCATCGTCGGCGCGTTCGCCAACGGCGATATCCTGCAAGTGCTGATGTTCTCGGTGATCTTCGGTTTCGCCCTGCATCGCCTGGGTGCCTACGGCAAACCGGTACTGGACTTCATCGATCGCTTCGCCCACGTGATGTTCAACATCATCAACATGATCATGAAGCTGGCGCCCGTCGGTGCGTTCGGTGCCATGGCGTTCACCATCGGCGCCTACGGGGTCGGTTCGCTGGTGCAATTGGGCCAGTTGATGATCTGCTTCTACATCACCTGTGTGGTGTTTGTGCTGGTGGTACTGGGCGCCATCTGCCGGGCCCACGGCTTCAGCGTCGTCAAGCTGATCCGCTACATCCGTGAAGAGTTGTTGATCGTGCTGGGCACGTCCTCGTCGGAATCGGCCCTGCCACGCATGCTGATCAAGATGGAGCGTCTGGGCGCGCAGAAATCCGTGGTGGGTCTGGTGATCCCGACCGGCTACTCGTTCAACCTCGACGGCACTTCGATCTACCTGACCATGGCGGCGGTGTTCATTGCCCAGGCCACCGACACGCCGATGGACCTGACTCACCAGATCACCCTGTTGCTGGTGCTGTTGCTGTCGTCCAAAGGTGCTGCCGGCGTGACCGGTAGCGGCTTCATCGTGCTGGCGGCCACCCTGTCGGCCGTGGGTCACCTGCCGGTGGCCGGCCTGGCGCTGATCCTGGGCATCGACCGCTTCATGTCCGAAGCCCGCGCCCTGACCAACCTGGTGGGCAATGCTGTCGCCACCATCGTGGTTGCCAAGTGGGTCAAGGAACTGGACGTAGACCAGTTGCAGAGCGAACTGGCTTCCGGCGGTCGCGGTATCTCCGATACCCGTGAAGAAGACGACCTGGGCGTGGCCGAAGGCCCAACTCCAGCTGGCGTGAAGTAACCTTTCGCAGCAATAAGAAACCCGCTTCGGCGGGTTTTTTATTGGGCCCGGGTTCTCAAGGCGCGAACACTTTTGTGGCGAGGGGATTTATCCCCGCTGGGCTGCGCAGCAGCCCCTACAAATGCACGCAGGTGTATCGGGCAAATGCCAGAGGGCCGCTTCGCGCCCCAGCGGGGATAAATCCCCTCGCCACAAAGGATCTGCGCCAGCCTTGAGCGCAATGGTCAGCCAGACTGACCCCTGCGGTAATTGCCCCACCGCCAACCCCTGCCTAGTCTTGAGTCCATCATCCCTCGGAGATCGCCCATGCAAGGCCCACTGGCATCGCTCAAGGTTCTGGACTTCTCGACCCTGCTGCCCGGCCCGTTCGCCTCGCTGTTGCTGGCGGACATGGGGGCCGAAGTGTTGCGCATCGAGTCGCCGACCCGCCCGGACCTGTTGCGGATACTGCCGCCCCATGATCAGGGCGTCTCGGCCAGCCATGCCTACCTCAACCGCAACAAGCGCAGCCTGGCCCTGGACCTCAAGCAGCCGGCGGCGCTGGAGGTGATCAAGCAGTTGCTGGGCGATCACGACATCCTGCTGGAACAGTTCCGCCCCGGCGTGATGGAGCGGCTGGGCCTGGGATACGAAGCCTTGAAAGCCATCAATCCCCGGTTGATCTACGTGTCCATCACCGGCTACGGCCAGACCGGGCCCTACCAGGACCGCGCCGGCCACGACATCAACTACCTGGCCCTGGCGGGACTGGCCAGCCAAACTGGGCGTGCCGACGCCGGGCCATTGCCGCTGGGCATCCAGGCGGCGGACATCGCCGGTGGCTCACTGCACGGGGTGATCGGGCTATTGGCGGCGGTGATCGCCCGTCAGCAAACGGGGCACGGCCAGCATCTGGACGTAAGCATGACTGACTGTGTGTTCAGCCTCAACGCTTTGGCCGGTGCCGGTTACCTGGCCTGCGGCGTGGAACCTGAGTGGGAAAACCAGATGCTCAACGGTGGCAGCTTCTATGACTATTACCGCACCCGGGATGGCCGTTGGATGTCGGTGGGCAGTCTGGAGCCGGCCTTCATGCAGGCGTTGTGCGGGGCGTTGGGGCGACCGGAATTGGCGGCCCACGGGCTGTCGCCCAAGCCGGAACAGCAACAGGCGCTCAAGCAGGCACTGCAAACGGAGTTTGAGAAGCATGATTTTGCCGAGTTGTGCCGCTTGTTTGCCGGAATCGATGCCTGCGTAGAACCGGTGCTGAGCCTGGGAGAAGCGCTCAATCATCCGCAACTGCAGGCCAGGGATGTGGTGATTCAAGTGCCTCGTGGCGATGGTTCGAGTCAGGCGCAGATGGCCTGTCCGTTGAAGTTCTCCCAAGGCTTGCCCGAGCCTCGGCATATCGGCGCGGAACTGGGAGCGCACACGGATCAGGTGTTGGGGGAGTTGGGGTTCAGTGTTGAGCGGATTGCTCACTTACGGAGTGCCAAGGTGATTTTGTAGTGCCCTTTAGGGCCTCTTCGCGAGCAAGCCCGCTCCCACATTGGATCTTCGGCGTTCACAATTCCTGTGGGAGCGGGCTTGCTCGCGAAAGGGCCAGCCCAAACACCACAAGAACCGGCTACTCCACCCGCGTCTCCCCACTGAACACCAAGGTATTGCGGCAACTGCGGCACAAGTAGCGCCGTCCCTGGCGCACCAGGCTGTGACGCTGGGCCGAGAAGGGGAAGTCGCTGCCGTCGCAGGGGCACTTGTAGATGTAGCGGGTCACGCTGCGGCGCTTGATCTCGTAGGTATGGCAGCGGTTGGGCGGCAGTTCGTACACGCCGCGCATGATCAGTTGCCATTCTTCGCCGTGGGGCTGAATGCGTTCACCAAACAGCTGATGGGCAATCAGGTGCGCGACCTCGTGGGCGACGGTCTGCTTGAGGAAGTCTTCGGCGTTTTCCCGGTACAACTGTGGATTGAAGCGCAGCAGATTCTCATGCAGGTGCGCGACACCGGCCTTCTGGCCACGCAATTTGAAGCTGACCACGGGGCGTTTGAAAGGACGTTTGAAAAAGGTTTCGGCTTGTTGGTAACACTCTTCGACGCGGGTATTGAGTTGCTCAAGCATGCTGTACGGGTCTCCAGAGGCTCGAGTATGCCGCAAGCGCCGGCCGTTGCGAATCGCCCAGACGCCCAGTGGTCGTTTCAACCGCGCCAAACACAGGAAGGCCGCCTTGCGGCGGCCTGTGTTGGCAGATACTGCTTTGTTTTCAGGAGGGAACCCTGAGCGGGTTAGAACACTTCAGTTGGTGTATACCGGACCGACGCCCAGCCCCCAGACGATCACCGTGAACGCCATGATAGCCACCAGCACCACCAGGCCCACGGCGAGCACCGAGCTGGAAAACAGAAAACCCTCGTCCTGAGGAATATTCATGAAGGTGGGCAGGCCCACATACAGCAGGTAGACGGTGTAGCAGATGGCCGCCGTACCGACGATCATCCCCAGCCACATGTGCGGATAGAGCGCCGCCAAGCCGCCGATGAACAACGGGGTCGCGGTGTAGGTGGCGAATGCGACGCAGCGCGCCAGGCTGGGATTGGCGTCATAGGTGCGGGCCATCCAGTGCACGAAGGCGCCCATCACGGCCACACCGCCCAACATGGCGAGGTACGACATGATGGTCATCCACAGTGCGCTTTCCATGGTCAGCATCACCGGTGGCCGGTTGCCGATGACCCATCCCACCTGCGTGGTGCCGATAAACGCCGAAACAGCCGGAATGGCCGCCAGGATCAGCGTGTGGGTGAGGTACATGTGGCTGATGCTTTCCTCCTGATCGCCACGGATTTCTTTCCATTCTTGATCAGGGTGGGTAAAGAGCCCCACGACATGATGGATCATAGTCAGTCACTCCTTTGTTATTGCCATCGCCCCCCAACGGAGCGCCTACGGGCCAAACGGCCGAGTAAGTACAGGTCTGTAAGTGTGTGCGACCTTATGTCGCAGTATAGAAAGGAGTTCTCGCCAGGGGGATGGGGGGCTTAGAGCAAATCGCGCTGTAGGAAGGTGTGTTAATCGCCGATGAGTCTGTGCACCGCTCCGGCTGGCAGGAACTCTCCTGTGGCGAGGGGATTTATCCCCGTGGGGTGCGAAGCGCTCCCAATCCATTGATTCCTCAGTAGGTCAGCCCTGATAAGGGGGGGCTGCTGCGCAGCCCAACGGGGATAAATCCCCTCGCCACAATAGCGTCCGTCATGAGCTTTCGCCGAAAGGGGATTTTTTGCGTAAAATGCCGGCCTTTCGTCACACCTCACGGATTTCGCGTCATGGGCACTCTTACGGTCAACCAGAACAAACTGCAAAAGCGCCTGCGCCGCCAGGCCGGTGAGGCGGTCGCTGATTTCAATATGATTGAAGACGGCGACAAGGTCATGGTCTGCCTGTCCGGCGGCAAGGACAGCTACACCTTGCTCGATGTGCTGATGCATTTGCAGAAGGTTGCGCCGATCAAGTTCGACATTGTCGCGGTGAACATGGACCAGAAACAGCCCGGTTTCCCCGAGCATGTGTTACCGGCCTACCTTCAATCGCTGGGCGTGGATTATCACATCGTCGAGAAGGACACCTATTCGGTGGTCAAGGAACTGATCCCGGAAGGCAAGACCACCTGTTCGCTGTGCTCACGCCTGCGTCGCGGCACGCTCTACACCTTTGCCGACCAGATCGGCGCGACCAAGATGGCCCTGGGGCACCACCGCGACGATATCGTCGAGACCTTTTTCCTGAACATGTTCTACAACGGCTCGCTCAAAGCCATGCCGCCCAAGCTGCGCGCCGATGACGGGCGCAACGTGGTGATCCGCCCGCTGGCCTACTGCAGCGAGAAAGACATCCAGGCCTATTCGGACTTCAAGCAATTCCCGATCATCCCTTGCAACCTGTGTGGCTCCCAGGAAAACCTGCAACGCCAGGTGGTCAAGGAGATGCTGCAGGAGTGGGAGCGCAAGACCCCGGGCCGCACCGAGAGCATTTTCCGCGGCCTGCAGAACGTCGTTCCGTCGCAACTGGCGGACCGCAACCTGTTCGACTTCACCAACCTGCGCATCGACGAAAGCGCCACGCCGCGATTCGTCAACGTGGTGAACCTCTGAGGAGCTCAACGGCTCCTATTCACGGCGCTCGTGGCCAGGCCACTTAGAGCGCCGTTTTCATTTCCGACCCCAGGAGAGGGCATGCGCGATTACAAGTGGCTGCACGAATATTGTCTGAACCGCTTCGGTTCGGCGGCTGAACTGGAAGCCCACCTGCCTGTTCCCAAGACCCCAGCCCAACTGCGCAAGATCAGCGATGACCGCTACCTCTCGACCCTGGCGTTGCGAGTGTTCCGCGCCGGGCTCAAGCACAGCCTGGTGGACGCCAAGTGGCCGGCCTTCGAAGAGGTTTTTTTCAAGTTCGACCCGGAAAAAGTCGTGCTGATGAGCGCCGAGCACCTGGAACGGCTGATGCAGGACGCGCGGATCATCCGCCACTTGGGCAAGCTCAAAAGCGTGCCGCGCAACGCGCAGTTGATATTGGACGTGGCCCATGAAAAAGGCAGCTTCGGCGCGCTGATCGCCGACTGGCCGGTGACCGATATCGTGGGCCTGTGGACCTACCTGAAAAAACACGGCCATCAACTGGGCGGTTTGTCGGCGCCGCGTTTTTTGCGGATGATGGGCAAGGACACCTTCGTGCCCAGTTATGACGTGGTAGCCGCGCTCAATGCGCAGGACATCATCGACAAAGTTCCCACCAGCCTGCGGGATCTGGCGACGGTGCAAAGGGCCTTCAACCAGTGGCATGAAGAGAGTGGTGGAAGGCCGATGAGCCAGATTTCAATGATGCTGGCGTATACCGTCAATCATTGAAATCGAGTCGCTGCCTTCGCGAGCAAGCCCGCTCCCACACTGGCTCCGTGGCACTCACAGAGTCCAGGGTGGGAGCGAGCTTGCTCGCGATAGCCATCTATCAGGCGACGGAGATCTCGCCTTCCCCAGCCAACCGCCGATTCAACTGAAACCGCCAGCGCACATACAGCAGGGCCGAGCAGAACACCGCCACGCTCGCGGCCATTTCCAGCAAACCGAAGACCTGTCGGTTCGGGTCATAGGCCGCCAGCGCGCCTTTGATGAAGTACAGGTTCACCACAAAGCACATCCACGAATGCCCGCGGGGGCTGCCGCTGATCATGCCAGGCGCCAGTATCAGCAGCGGCACCAGCTCGATCAGCAGAATCACCCAGGGGCGCGCGCCGTGCAGGTCGGCGATCAGCAGGTAATACACACAGAGCAACCCCACCAGCCCGAAAAAGCACAGCAGGCTCAGGGCCCGGGCAATGCGTACCCGTGGTTCCAGCCACTGAATGGGCGGCAGGATTTTCGGCTTCTTAGCCACGGCCGTTCTCCAGCAGTAGGGCGGTTTTTGCCAGGCGCAAACCCAGTGCCCGGCACAGCGCGACTTCATGTTCGTTCAAACCGCTTTTACCATCTGCCCCGGCGTGATGGCTCGGACCGTAAGGCGTGCCTCCACCCTCGGTTTCGATCAAGGCCGACTCGCTGTAGGGCAGGCCGGTGATCAACATGCCATGGTGCAACAGGGGCAGCATCATCGACAGCAAGGTGGTTTCCTGCCCCCCATGCAGGCTCGCGGTGGAAGTGAACACACCGGCCGGCTTGCCCACCAGTGCGCCGGTCAGCCACAGGTTGCTGGTGCCGTCGAGAAAGTATTTCAGCGGCGCGGCCATGTTGCCGAAACGGGTCGGACTGCCCAGGGCCAGGCCGGCGCAGTTCTTCAGGTCATCGAGGCTGGCGTACAGCGGGCCTTGCTCGGGGATGTCCGGTGATACCGCTTCGCACTCGGCGGAAATCGCCGGCACTGTACGCAACCGGGCTTCCAGTCCGGCCTGCTCGATGCCGCGGGCGATCTGCCGGGCCATTTCGTTGGTGGAGCCACTGCGGCTGTAATACAACACCAGAATGTACGGCGTGCTCACGGCAGGATCTCCAGGATCTTCTCCGGCGGGCGACCGATCACGGCCTTGTCAACGGTTTCCAGAATCGGTCGCTCCATGAGTTTGGGGTGGGCAGCGATGGCGGCGATCAATTGGGACTGGCTCAGGTTTTCATCAGCCAGGTTCAGCGTCTTGTATTCGTCCTCGCCGGTGCGCAGCAGTTGCCGGGCGGTGATGTCGAGCTTGGCCAACAAGCCTTCCAACTGCGCTGCGTCGAGCGGGGTTTCCAGGTAGCGGACCACGGTGGGCGTCAGGCCACGGGCCTCCAACAGTTCCAGCGCACCGCGGGATTTGGAGCAGCGCGGGTTGTGATAAAGCGTCAGATCGGTCATGAGCGGGTCGCATCTTGCGTAAGGTGGCGGCTATTCTACTGTGTCGCGAGGTACCCGGCACCTGAGACAGGTGCGTTTGAAAACGGTGGCCGCGTCGACGTTCACATTCAATACAAGGATTGGCACATGGCAAGGCGATTGACGACGACACTGACATTCATGGGGATTTTGTTGCTCGCCGGCTGCGGAAACGACTACGGAGTTGACCAGAACGGCCAGGCTATCACCTCAAAACGGCTGGACAACCAGTGGGTGGTGCTCAACTACTGGGCCGAATGGTGTGCGCCGTGCCGCACCGAAATCCCGGAGTTCAACACCCTGGCCGAACAGCTCAAGGGGCGTAACGTGGGGGTGTTCGGCGTCAATTTCGATCAGGTGCAGGGCGAGGAGCTCAAGAGCGCCAGCGAGAAGATGGGCATCCGCTTCACCGTGCTGGCCCGGGACCCGGCCGACTTTTTTGATATCCCGCGCAGCGAAGGGTTACCGGTGACTTACATCATCGACAACCAGGGTAAGGTGCGCGAGCAGATGCTGGGGGAACAGACGGCAGCGGGCGTGATGGCCAAGCTTGAGGCGTTGCAGGCGTTCAAATAACACCTGTTTTGACAGGCGGGATCCCTTGTGGCGAGGGGATTTATCCCCGCTGGGGTGCGAAGCAGCCCCAAGATCTATATGCCACCGTGGTGTGTCAGACGGAACGCAGAGGGGCTGCTGCGCAGCCCAGCGGGGATAAATCCCCTCGCCACAAGGTGCTTTATCAAGCTTGGAATAGTATCAACCTTCCTCCAACCACCAGCGCAGTGGCTTGCCCTGAGCTGGCCAGAAGCGCATCTGTTCGATGGGGGACACGTCCCAGCGTTCGACCTTTTCCAGCGCCCGCAAAAAGCGTGCTTCCTGCTCCATCAGCGCCGGGGCGCAGAGTTTGCGGGTGCTGCCGATCTTGCCGAAGCTCAAACGGTGGCCTTCCAGGGTGTAGGGCGCGAACCAGTGGTTACAGCCGCCGTTGCCGTAGGCCCGACCGTCGTCCCCCAGGGTAATGGTCAGGTTGCTGTAGTCCATCAATGGCCGTTCGCCAATCCATTCCAGAATGTAGCTGCGGTTTTGCTGCAGTTGCACCGGCTCGGTGGCGCAACCCATCAGGCCGGCGCCGATCAGCGCGGTCAGGGCCAGGCGTTTCATCAGGCGGCTTCCTGGCAGGTCGGGCACAGGTGTTTTTCACCGACGGTGGTCCAGCCCAGCTCGGCAATGCGCGCGCTAGCGGCCGGTTTCTGCGCCTTGACGCCGAGCTTGGCGTCGACGGCAAATTCAAAGCTCAGTTGCTTGGCGCAGCGGTCGCAGTTGACCTGCCAGGTGTGGATCGCCAACTCCCCGAACACCGGGCCGGTGGTCATGGCAGTCCATTGGCCCATGGGCTTGAGCAAGTGCCGAACGGTGTCCACGGTCAGGCGCATGGACAAGTCCTTGCTGCCTTTGAGGGTGACGAGCAGCACATCGTTGGCCTGAATCGAACCGCCGTTGCCGGTGACCTGATAACGGCCCGGCGCCAGGGCGCGGACCTCGGTCAGGGTGTGTTGCGGGTTCATCAGGGTGTAGCGGAAATCGTGTTCGGCCATGGGTCCTCCAGATAGGCGCGATATGCTAGCACGGGCCATGGGGTGGGATGGCAGCCACGCGTTTTGCCGACGAAACGTCACCTGTGGGAGCGGGCTTGCTCGCGAAAGCGGTGGTCCAGTCACACATTGGCTAACTGACACGCCGCCTTCGCGAGCAAGCCCGCTCCCACAAAGATTTTGTGTGGGCTGATAGAGCGGGTCAGCTGTCCACCAGGTTCTGTGGGGTGCCGGCGGCCCAGGCGCCGATGTTGTCCAGGGTCGTCGCGGCGATGGCGGCCAACGCTTCATGGGTCAGGAAGGCCTGATGCGCGGTGACCACCACGTTGGGGAAGGTCAGCAACCGGGCCAGCACATCATCCTGCAGGGGCAGGTCGGAGCGGTCCTCGAAGAACAGTTGCGCTTCTTCCTCATAGACATCCAGCCCCAAATAGCCCAACTGACCGCTTTTCAATGCCTCGATCAAGGCGGGTGTGTCCACCAGGCCGCCGCGTCCGGTGTTGATCAGCATCGCGCCACGTTGCATGGCAGCCAATGAATCGGCGTTGATCAAGTGTCGGCTCTGCTCGTTGAGCGGGCAATGCAGGCTGATGATCTGCGCTTGCGCCAACAGCTCGGCCAGGGGCAAATAGCGCGCCCCCAAGGCTTCGACCTGCGGGTTGGGGTACGGGTCAAAGGCCAGTAACTGGCAGCCGAAGCCGGCCATGATCCGCGCGAACGTCGCGCCGATCTGCCCGGTGCCGATCACGCCGACGGTCTTGCCCACCAAGTCGAAACCGGTCAGCCCATGGAGGCTGAAATTGCCGTCCCGGGTGCGGTTGTAGGCGCGGTGCAGGCAGCGATTGAGGGCCATGATCAGCGCCACGGCATGCTCGGCCACGGCATGGGGCGAGTAGGCCGGTACCCGGACGATGCTCAACCCCAGCCGTTTGGCGGCGTGCAGGTCGACATGGTTGTAACCGGCCGAGCGCAGGGCGATCAGCCGCGTGCCACCGTTTGCCAGCCGCTCCAGCACCGGGGCGCTCAGATCATCGTTGATAAAGGCGCACACCACTTCATGGTGTTCGGCCAGGGCCACGGTGTCGAGGTTCAGGCGTGCTGGCTGAAACTGCAGTTCAAGGCCAGCAGGTGCCTGGGCTTTACTGAAACTGTCGCGGTCGTAGGTCTGGCTGCTGAAAAGAATCACGCGCATGGCGGCCTCCTGGCATAAAAATAAACCCGTAGGAGCTGTCGAGCGAAGCGAGGCTGCGATCTTTTGATCTTTCGCTTGCGACTCAATGATGGGGGCAAGATCGCAGCCTCGCTTCGCTCGGCAGCTCCTACCGTCGGGGTAGGAGCCTGGATTTTCCTTGATCCTGGGTTTTGGGCTATTGCCCTGGATCAGGCGCTGATGCGTGCCTCGTTGGCCAGGCGGTCGATGGCACGCTCCAGTTCCTGCAGAGCGGCCTCGGCCTTGGGGTCCTGTTGCTTGAGCAGGGTCTCGCTGCGCTGGCAGGCGGCGCGCAATTGCGGCACGCCACAGTAACGAGTGGCGCCATGCAGGCGGTGGACCCGTTCGATCAGGGCGTTGTGATCATTGGCCTCGTTGGCCTGGCGAATCGCTTCGCGGTCGGCTTCCAGCGAAGCCAGCAGCATTGCCAGCATGTCCGCCGCCAGATCGGCCTTGCCGGCGGCCAGGCGCAAGCCTTCTTCGTGATCGAGCACCAACAGGTCGCTGCCGCCCTGAGCGTCGGTGCTCCGGTCCGGCGCCTGGTTGCGCAGGGCCAGGCCGGTCCATTTAAGCACCACCTGGGCCAGTTGCCGTTCGCTGATGGGCTTGGTCAGGTAGTCATCCATGCCGCTTTGCAGCAGGGCGCGTTTTTCGTTGGCCATGGCGTGGGCGGTGAGGGCGACGATCGGCAGCGGCGTACAGTGACGCTCGCTTTCCCATTGGCGGATCGCCTCGGTGCTCTGGCGGCCGTCCATACCCGGCATCTGAACGTCCATCAGCACCAGGTCGAAGGTTTCCTTTTGCACTGCCTTGACCGCCGCATAACCGCTTTCCACCGCCAGCACCTTGGCGCCCATGTCTTCGAGCAACGTTTGTACCAGCAGCAGGTTGGCCGGGTTGTCGTCCACGCAAAGCACTTTGGGCGCGCGGCTGCCCACCGGCTCGTTGGGTTCGTTGCGAGGTGGGCGCGGGTTGACCAGGTCGGAAAGCGAGCGGCGCAGCTTGCGGGTGCAGGCCGGCTTGGACTGCAATTGGCTGTGGGGGTTGGGCACGGAGAGGTGGTACAGCGTCTGTTCAGTGGTGGGGCACAGCACGAGTACCTTGCAGCCCAGGTGCTCCAGATCCCAGATGTGCTGGCTGAGGCGTTCTGGCGGCATGTCGTTGCTGGTGATGCCCAGCACGGCCAGATCGATCGCCTGATCGGTCTGGTGGGCGACGGTCACACCGTTGGTCAGGTTTTCCAGGGTGTTGAACGGCGTCACCAGCAGACCGCAGTCCTCAAGCTGGTGTTGCAGGGCCTGACGGGCCAATTCATGGTTTTCCAGCACCGCTACGCGCCGACCCAATAACGGCGGGCCAGGCAAATCCTCGGCGTCGTCACGGGTCTTGGGCAGGCGCAGGCTGATCCAGAACTCCGAGCCTTCGCCCGGCGTGCTGTCCACGCCGATTTCGCCCCCCATCTGCTCCACCAGGCGCTTGGAAATCACCAGGCCCAGACCGGTGCCGCCCGGTTGCCGGGACAAGGAGTTGTCGGCCTGGCTGAACGCCTGGAACAAGGCCCGCACGTCCTGGCTCGACAGGCCGATACCGGTGTCCTGAATGCTGATGCGCAGTTGCACGCTGTCTTCGTGTTCGTCTTCCATCATGGCGCGGGCGATGATAGTGCCTTCGCGGGTGAACTTGATGGCATTGCTCACCAGGTTGGTCAGGATCTGCTTGAGGCGCAGCGGATCGCCCACCAGCGACAGGGGCGTGTCCCTGTAGACCAGGCTCACCAGTTCCAGCTGTTTGGCGTGGGCGGCGGGAGCGAGGATGGTCAGGGTGTCCTGCAACAAGTCCCGCAGGTTGAACGGAATGTTGTCGAGCACCAGTTTGCCGGCCTCGATCTTCGAGAAGTCGAGGATTTCGTTGATGATGCCCAGCAGGCTGTCGGCGGATTTTTCAATGGTGCCCAGGTAGTCGAGCTGGCGCGGGGTCAGTTCACTTTTCTGCAGCAGATGGGTGAAGCCGAGGATGCCGTTGAGCGGTGTACGGATTTCGTGACTCATGTTCGCCAGGAATTCGGACTTGATCCGGCTCGCCTCCAGGGCTTCCTTGCGGGCCAGGTCCAGTTCGATGTTCTGGATCTCGATGGTTTCCAGATTCTGGCGCACGTCTTCGGTGGCCTGGTCGATGCTGTGCTGCAATTCTTCCTGAGCGTTCTGCAAGGTGCTGGCCATGCGATTGATGCCCGAGGCCAGTTCATCCAGCTCCTGGCTGCCCAGCGGTGGCAGGCGGGTTTCCAGGTGGCCGTCCTTGAGTTGCGCCACGGCATGCTTGATCTGGCTCAAGGGCCGGTTGATCGTGCGCCCCATGCGCAACGCCAGCAGGGCGGTCAGGCACAGGCCGGCGGCGATCAACAACAGGCTGGCAAACAGGCTGCGATAACCGCGCAGCAGCATGCCGCTGTGGGACAACTCCAGTTCGACCCAACCTAACAGCCGATTGGCTTCTTCGGGGATCAGTTCGCCGGCCAGGTTGCGGTGCTTGCCAAACACGGGCAGCAGGTAGCGGGTCGCGTCGTTGCCGGTGCGTTGCAGCAACTGGGTGCTGTTGCCCTCCGGGGCGCGGTTGAGCATGGTCGGGCCGGCGTGGGCCAGCGATGTGCGATCGGGGGCCAGGAAGGTTACGGCGCGCACGTCCGTTTGTTCGAGGGACTGAGTGGCGATGCGTTCCAGCAGGTCGGTGTCCTGATGGCTCATGGCCGGGGCGACCAGCGGCGCCAGCTGTTCGGCAATCATTTCGCCACGTTGCAACAACTGGGCGTGCAGGTCCGATTGCTGCATCCAGGTGAAGTAGCCGCCCAGGACCAGTGCCATCAGGCTGGTCGGCAACAGGGTCAGCAACAGCACGCGACCTTTGATTCCCAGTTTCTTGAGCACGCTTGTTCTCCTGCATCCAGCGGTCTGTTTGAGCTTTGCGCGCATCCGGCACGCAATACCTGCGCAGTGTAGCGATTTGCGGGCGGGCAATCTTCGTAAAATTCATGTCGCCGTGCATCGATCTCGCGGGTTGCCGTGCCTCGGCGATACCGTCAATTCAAATCAACTCGCCATAAGTGCGCACGATTGCTGAGCGGCAGCTTGCAGCCCCATTTCGTTGCTTATTCCCATAAGCCATAACCACCACACTTTGCGTGATATGGCCGCGCCGGGTTTGCCGGTATGATAGGCGCCCCCGCAGTCCGGATTGCGAATACGCCATGACCGTGCAGTACCCAACCATCGCCGATTGCGTCGGCAACACTCCGCTGGTCCGTTTGCAGCGCCTGCCCGGCGTGACCAGCAACACGCTTCTGCTCAAGCTCGAAGGGAATAACCCGGCGGGTTCGGTCAAGGACCGGCCGGCGCTGTCGATGCTCACCCGTGGCGAATTGCGCGGGCAGATCCGGCCCGGCGATACGCTGATCGAGGCGACGTCCGGGAACACCGGCATCGCCCTGGCCATGGCGGCGGCGATCAAGGGCTACAAGATGATCCTGATCATGCCCGACAACTCCAGCGCCGAGCGCAAGGCCGCGATGACCGCCTACGGCGCCGAACTGATCCTGGTGAGCAAAGAAGAGGGCATGGAAGGCGCCCGGGACCTGGCCGAGCGCATGCAAGCCGAGGGGCGCGGCACGGTGCTGGACCAGTTCGCCAACGGCGACAATCCCGAAGCCCACTACGCCACCACCGGCCCCGAGATCTGGCGCCAGACCGACGGCACGATCACCCATTTCGTCAGCTCGATGGGCACTACCGGTACCATCATGGGCACCTCGCGCTACCTGAAAGAACAGAACCCGAACGTGCAGATCATCGGCCTGCAGCCGATGGAGGGCGCGGCCATTCCCGGTATCCGGCGCTGGCCCGAGCAATACCTGCCGAAGATCTACCAGGCCGACCGCGTGGACCGCATCATCGACATGGCCCAGAGTGAGGCGGAGGACATCACCCGTCGTCTGGCCCGTGAAGAAGGCATCTTCTGCGGCGTGTCGTCGGGCGGTGCCGTGGCGGGGATGCTGCGCCTGTCCCAGGAAGTGGAAAATGCTGTGATCGTGGCGATCATCTGTGACCGTGGCGACCGTTACCTGTCGACCGGCATTTTCGACGCGCCCAACTGATGGCCAAGCAAGAAAGAGGTCTGCGCTTCCAGCCCAGCGGCGGAAGCCGGGCCCCGCAAGTGCCCACCGGAAAGAAACAGCGTTTGGTCATTGAACGCTTGGCCAACGATGGGCGCGGCATTGCCTTTCTGGACGGACGCACCTGGTTCGTGATCGGCGCCCTGGCCGGCGAAGAGGTCGAGGCGCGGGTGCTGGGGGCCCATGGCAAAGTGGTCGAGGCCCGCACTGAGCGAGTGTTTCTGTCCAGTGAACTGCGCCGTTCGGCGCCGTGCATCCATGCCGGTCGTTGCGGCGGTTGCAGCGTCCAGCATTTGCCCCACAACGAACAGCTCGCCCTGAAACAGCGCATGCTCGCCGAGCAGTTGTCGCGGGTCGCCGGCGTGCAGCCGGACGAATGGGCGGCGCCATTGAGCGGGCCGGAACTGGGTTACCGGCGTCGCGCCCGCGTGGCGGTGCGCTGGGATCAGAAGGCAAAAAAACTCGAGGTGGGCTTCCGTGCCGTCGGCAGCCAGGACATCGTGGCCATAGGCGATTGCCCGGTACTGGTACAACCCTTGCAGCCGATCATGAATCGATTGCCAGACATGCTCCGTCGCCTGAGCAAACCCCAGGCGCTGGGTCATGTGGAATTGTTCGCTGGCTCGTCCCTGGCGGTGTTGCTGCGGCACATGTCGCCATTGTCGGCACCTGACCTGACGATCCTCAAGGATTTCTGCGCCGCCCACCAAGCCCAGTTGTGGCTGCAAGGTGAAGGCGAGCCGCAGCCGGTCGAACCGGGGCAGACGCTGGGTTATCGCCTTGAGGCCTGGGACCTGGAGCTGGCGTACCGGCCCGGGGATTTCATCCAGGTGAACGCCGGGGTCAACGAGGCGATGATTGCCCAGGCCCTGCAATGGTTGGCGCCGCGTTCCGAGGAACGGGTGCTGGACCTGTTCTGCGGCCTGGGCAATTTTGCCTTGCCCCTGGCCAAGGCTGTGCGCCAAGTCGTGGCGGTGGAAGGTGTGCAGGCCATGGTTGACCGCGCGGCGGCCAATGCTGCCAGCAACAATTTGAATAACACTGTCTTTTTTCAGGCCGATTTATCCCAGCCGTTGTCGGGTGCTGAATGGGTCGGCGAAGGCTTTTCTGCGGTACTCTTGGACCCACCGCGCGACGGTGCTTTCGAGGTGGTGCGAAAACTGGCATCCCTGGGCGCCAGGCGGTTGGTGTATGTATCGTGCAACCCGGCAACTTTGGCCCGGGACACGGTCGAATTGATCAAGCAGGGCTACCGGTTAAAACGTGCCGGGATTCTCGATATGTTTCCTCAGACGGCGCATGTCGAGGCCATGGCGTTATTTGAAGCGAGCCAGGATGGCTTGTCCGACTGACCCGTTCGTGCCGACCGCCACAGCCCTGGGCGGTGACACGGGCAACGAAGGTCAGCGTTGTTGACGCATTGAATCTGCGTCATAGGGAAGGTAGGTAAAGATGGTACAGGTGAGAGCACACCAGCCGATCAACACCGACGGCAGTATCAATCTCGAGGCTTGGCTCGATCACGCGGTCAGTATCGACACGGCACTGGATCGCGAAGCCTTGAAGGCCGCCTGCGAGTTCGCTCGCGAGGCGGAGCAGCAACATAACGCGGCGAAGAACCTCTGGTCCGAAGGCACCTCGAGTTTTCAGACGGGCCTTGAGATCGCCGAAATCCTTGCCGACCTCAAGCTCGACCAGGATTCCCTGGTGGCCGCGGTGCTGTACCGCGGTGTGCGCGAAGGGCAGATCCAATTGCCGGTGGTCAGCCAGCGCTTCGGCACGGTGGTCGCCAAGCTGATTGACGGCGTGCTGCGCATGGCCGCGATCAGTGCCAGTCTCAGTCCGCGCCAGTCCATGGTCCTGGGCACCCAGGGCCAGGTGGAGAACCTGCGCAAGATGCTGGTGGCCATGGTCGACGACGTGCGCGTCGCACTGATCAAACTGGCCGAACGCACCTGCGCGATCCGTGCGGTGAAGTCCGCCGACGACGAAAAGCGCAACCGTGTCGCCCGGGAAGTGTTCGATATCTACGCGCCCCTGGCCCATCGCCTTGGCATCGGCCACATCAAGTGGGAGCTGGAGGACCTGTCCTTCCGCTACCTGGAGCCCGACCAGTACAAGCAGATCGCCAAATTGCTGCACGAGCGGCGCCTGGATCGCGAACGTTTCATCACGGATGTGATGACCCAGTTGCGGGAAGAGTTGCAGGCCACCGGCGTGGAGGCCGACATCAGCGGCCGGGCCAAGCACATCTATTCGATCTGGCGCAAAATGCAGCGCAAAGGCCTGGAGTTCAGCCAGATCTACGACGTTCGCGCCGTTCGCGTACTGGTCCCGGAAATGCGCGACTGCTACACCGCGCTGGGTATCGTGCACACCTTGTGGCGGCACATTCCCAAGGAGTTCGACGACTACATCGCCAACCCGAAGGAAAACGGCTATCGCTCGCTACACACGGCGGTAATCGGCCCGGAGGGCAAGGTATTGGAAGTGCAGATTCGCACCCACGCCATGCACGAGGAAGCCGAGCTTGGGGTTTGCGCCCATTGGAAATACAAGGGCACCGACGTCAAGTCGGGCTCCAACCACTACGAAGAGAAAATCTCCTGGCTGCGTCAGGTGCTCGAGTGGCATGAAGAACTGGGTGACATCGGGGGTCTGGCCGAACAACTGCGGGTCGATATCGAACCGGATCGGGTCTATATCTTTACCCCCGACGGCCATGCCATCGACCTGCCCAAGGGTGCCACGCCGCTGGACTTTGCCTATCGGGTCCACACCGAGATCGGCCACAACTGCCGTGGTGCCAAGATCAACGGGCGGATCGTGCCGCTCAACTACAGCCTGCAAACCGGTGAGCAGGTTGAGATCATCACCAGTAAACACGGTACGCCGAGCCGCGACTGGCTGAACCCGAACCTGGGCTACATCACCACATCGCGAGCACGGGCGAAAATCGTCCACTGGTTCAAGTTGCAGGCCCGCGACCAGAACGTCGCCGCCGGCAAGACCCTGCTCGAGCGCGAACTCAGTCGCCTGGGCCTGCCGCAGGTGGATTTCGACAAGCTGGCCGAAAAGGCCAACATGAAAACCGCCGAAGACATGTTCGCCGCCCTCGGTGCCGGCGACTTGCGCCTGGCGCAACTGGTCAACCTGGCTCAGCAACTGGTGGAGCCGGAGCGCGGCAACGAGCAGTTGGAACTGATCCCGCGCAAGGCCACCGGCTACAAGCCCGGCAAGCGCGGCGACATCCAGATCCAAGGCGTGGGCAACCTGATGACCCAGATGGCCGGCTGCTGCCAGCCGTTGCCTGGGGATGCGATCGTCGGCTACATCACCCAAGGCCGTGGGGTGAGCATTCACCGCCAGGACTGTGCTTCGGTGCTGCAACTGGCCGGCCGTGAGCCGGAGCGGATCATCCAGGTCAGTTGGGGCCCGGTGCCGGTGCTCACCTACCCGGTGGACATCATCATTCGCGCCTACGACCGTTCCGGCCTGCTGCGGGACGTGTCCCAGGTGTTGCTGAACGAGCGGATCAACGTGTTGGCGGTCAACACCCGTTCGAACAAGGAGGACAACACGGCGCTGATGTCCCTGACTATCGAGATTCCGGGGTTGGATGCGCTGGGGCGGTTGCTGGGGCGGATTTCCCAGTTGCCGAACATCATCGAGACCCGGCGTAATCGTACGCCGGGGTGATCCCATAACTAATTGTGTGAGCGGGCTTGCTCGCGAAGACGATGTGTCAGTCGACATCAATGTTGTCTGATATACCGCTTTCGCGAGCAAGCCCGCTCCCACAGGGTTTTGTGTGATGAGACGATTTAATGCATAGCCTTGAAGACCTGCTCCATCTGATGAACCGCCTGCGTGACCCGCAGTACGGCTGCCCGTGGGACATCAAGCAAACCTACGAAACCATCGTTCCCCATACCCTGGAAGAAGCCTATGAAGTGGCCGATGCCATCGAGCGTGGCGACTTCGATCACTTACAGGGTGAACTGGGTGACCTGTTGTTTCAGGTGGTGTATTACAGCCAGCTGGCGCGGGAGGAAAACCGCTTCGAATTCGCCGGAGTGGTCGACAGCATCACCCGCAAGCTGATCCGTCGACACCCTCATGTGTTCCCAACGGGTGATCTGTATGCGCCCATGGACTTGCCGCGATTGAGCGAAGAGCAGGTCAAGCAACGCTGGGAAGAGATCAAGGCCGAGGAACGGGCCGAGAAGGCCGCTGCGCCCGAGCAGTTGTCGCTGCTCGACGATGTGCCGGTGGCGCTGCCCGCGCTGTCCCGTGCGGCGAAGCTGCAAAAGCGTGCGGGGCAGGTCGGTTTCGACTGGCCGGGCCCGTTGCCGGTGCTCGACAAGGTCCGGGAGGAGTTGGACGAAGTCCTCGAAGCGATGGCTGACAACGATTCGGTGGCCATCAGTGATGAGATCGGCGATCTGCTATTCAGCGTGGTGAACCTGGCCCGGCACCTGAAAATCGACCCGGAAACGGCCCTGCGTGACGCCAATGGGAAATTCGAGCGACGTTTCCGATTTATCGAACAGGCATTGCGCGACACCCACCGTCCCATGGAAGATTGCACCCTCGAAGAGTTGGACGCCTTATGGGGCGAAGCCAAACGTCAGGAAAAGAATTTGCCCAGCTGTGGCTGAGGCTGTTGCCTAAGTGAGTAAGCACCATGAGCCTTTCCCTTCGCGACCAGTTGCTCAAAGCAGGGCTGGTCAACCAAAAGCAGGCCAAGCAGGTCGGCAAAGAGAAACAGAAACAGCAGCGCCTTGCCCACAAGGGTCAGATCGAACTGGATGACTCCCAGCAGCGCGCCGCTCAGGAGGCGATGGCCGAGAAGGTCAAGCGCGATCAGGAACTTAATCGTCAACAGCAGGAAAAAGCCGAGCAGAAAGCCCGGGCCGCGCAGATCAAGCAACTGATCGAAGTCTCGCGTTTGCCGAAGCTGACGACCGAGGACTATTACAACTTTGTCGACGACAAGAAGGTCAAGCGCATCTCGGTCAACACGTTGATGCGCAACAAGTTGAGCAGCGGCTCGCTGGCGATCGTCCATCATGCCGGCGGCTACGAAGTGATCCCGCGCGAAGCGGCCCTGAAAATCCAGGAGCGCGACCCCAAGCGCATTGTGCAGCTCAATACCCAGACTGAAGAAGTGGACGCTGATGATCCGTATGCGGCGTATCAGATCCCTGATGATTTGATGTGGTAAGCCCGGTGCAATGCCAGTGAGCTAAACACAAAACCTGTGGGAGCCGAGCTTGTGTGGGAGCCGAGCTTGCTCGCGATGGCGGCGTGTCAGTCAGTGCATTACCTGGCTGATATACCGCCATCGCGAGCAAGCTCGGCTCCCACAGGGGCTGTGGTGGTCTTACGATCCCGCCGCCTCACCCGAGCGCTGCCGTTCCTGGCACTCCAGCTCGTCTCTATAGCGGTTGGCATCCGTCTCGGAATGGAACATCCCCACCAGCAGATCCTGCTGGCGCACATCCCAGATCCGTATCCCGGCAGCAATGGCTTCGTGGGACATGTGGGCATCGTCGCGTTCATTTACTTTCACAGTCATCTTGCAAGCTCCAATCTCTGTTATCTGCAGCAAGGCGTGTGCAGGACTTTGTTATAGATTTGGGTAGCCGGCTAAGTAAATGCCTGGGGCTGTTAAGAAAATTTCATGAAAAACTCAGCGATCCTGTAGACCAAGGACTGTGCGGCGCTTGGTCGCAGGGGTGGGTTTCATGAAGAAGGTTTCATGCTGCTGGAGTGAACGCAGACCCCTTGTGGGAGCGGGCTTGCTCGCGAATACGGTGGGCCAGTCGATATCTGGTTAACTGATGCACCGCTTTCGCGAGCAAGCCCGCTCCCACGGGGTTGATGGGGTGTTCATGGAATCCAGGCAAAAAAAAGCCCCGCATTTGCGGGGCTTCTTTTTATCGGCGAGGGTCAGCTGCCTTTGACAGCCTTGCCGTTAACCGTACCGTCCTGGAGCATGATGTTGTACTCCTTGCCGTCGGTCTCGACCTGTTGCAGGCGTACCAGCAGGTAATCCCAATCCTTGGCGAACCAGAGCACAGTGGTGCGTTTGCTTTTTGTCGGGTCGCGCACGCGCTCGACCTTGATCGCGTCGATCTGGCCGGCCTTGGTGTCGACCTTCTCGGCGCCCAATACGCGGAAGTCGTAGGTGTCGATCTCGCCATCATCGACAACCTGATAGCTCATGCTTTTCTTGCCGGCTGCTACATCGTGTTGCAGGGCCAACTGATACGTGGATTTATCGACCATGCCACGGTTGAGTGGCAGTTTGACCGGATCGCCGCGATCGGTGCCGGTGACCATCTTGGTGTTCCAGTCGAAATCCAGGTCGGCTTTCTTGGACTTGCCCAAGCCGCCACGCTCAAAGTGGTAGGACTGCGGCAGCAGCGTGTCCTTGTCCAGGGTCAGGGTACTTTCTTCCGTCAGGCTGGCGATCATCATCGAAGCCTTGAAGCTCAGCTTCCAGGTGCCGTTGGCCTCTTTGGTCAGGCTACGCTCGGCGGTGCCGCTCATGGGCAGCTGTTTCCAGTCGGCGGTGTAGCTGGCGGAGAACGGTTGAAGGTCTGCGGCCTGTGCCAGGGGCAGGGCAAGCAGAGCGCAAGCGAAGAGCAGGGCGCGACGCATAAAATCTCCTAGTATCGAATCAAATGGCCGCTGGCGGCGAGTAACTGGCCGTCCAGTGAGGCACCGCGATCGTCGAGGGTCAGCCGGCCTTCGGCAAACCAACGCACGGCCATCGGGTAGATCTGGTGTTCCCGGGCGTGAACCCGTTGGGCCAGGCTTTGCGGCGTGTCGTGCAACTCTACCGGTATTACTGCCTGTACGACCAGTGGTCCGCCATCGAGTTCCTCGGTGACGAAGTGCACCGAGCAGCCATGCTCCGTGTCTCCGGCCTCCAGCGCGCGCTGGTGAGTGTGTAACCCTTTGTATTTGGGCAGCAGCGATGGATGGATATTGAACAGGCGGCCCTGGTAGTGACGCACGAAGCCGGCGCTGAGGATGCGCATGAAGCCGGCCAGTACCACCAGTTGCGGATTGAACGTGTCGATCTGTTCGATCAGCGCGGCATCGAAGGCTTCGCGGCCATCGAACGCTTTGTGATCCAGGACGCGGGTGTCGATCCCCGCATCCCTGGCGCGTTGCAGGCCGTAGGCATCGGCGCGGTTGGAAATCACCGCGCGGATCCGGACCGGGCTATCGTCGGTCCGCGTGCTGTCGATCAGGGCCTGCAAGTTGCTGCCGGTGCCGGACAACAGCACCACGACATCACAGGTTGCAGGCTTCTGTTTTTGCATCAGTGAGCCTTAAGGTTTTTCAGCTCGACTTGGGCAGCGCCTTCGGCGGCGGTACTGATCTGGCCGATGACCCAAGGTTGCTCGCCGGCTTCACGCAGTACATTCAGGGCCGTTTCAACGTGCTCCTGGGCCACGCAGATCACCATGCCCACGCCGCAGTTCAGCACACGGTGCATTTCGGTTTCATCGACATTGCCTTTCTCTTGCAGCCAGTCGAACACGGCCGGACGGGTCCAGCTCGCCACGTCGACCACCGCCTGGGCGCCTTTTGGCAGTACGCGCGGGATGTTGTCCAGCAGGCCGCCACCGGTGATGTGGGCCATGGCCTTGACGGCGCCAGTGTCCTTGATCAGCTTGAGCAGCGGCTTGACGTAGATGCGGGTTGGGGCCATCAGCAGGTCGGCCAGTGGCTTGCCGTCGAGTTGGGTGTTTTCGATGTCGGCGCCCGAGACTTCGATGATCTTGCGGATCAGCGAATAGCCGTTGGAGTGCGGGCCGGACGATGGCAGGGCGAGCAGGGCATCGCCAGCGGCGACTTTCGAACCGTCGATGATTTCGGATTTTTCCACGACGCCAACGCAGAAGCCGGCCAAGTCGTAGTCTTCGCCTTCGTACATGCCTGGCATTTCAGCGGTTTCGCCGCCGACCAGGGAGCAGCCGGACAGCTCGCAGCCAGCACCGATGCCGGTGACAACCTGAGCAGCGGTGTCGACGTTGAGTTTGCCGGTGGCGTAGTAGTCGAGGAAGAACAGCGGCTCGGCGCCGCAAACCACCAGGTCGTTCACGCACATGGCCACCAGGTCGATGCCGATGCTGTCGTGCTTGTTCAGGTTCAGGGCCAGGCGCAGCTTGGTGCCGACGCCGTCAGTGCCCGAAACCAGCACCGGTTGCTTGTAGCCGGCCGGGATCTCGCAGAGGGCGCCGAAACCGCCCAGGCCGCCCATGACTTCCGGGCGCGCAGTGCGCTTGGCGACGCTCTTGATGCGTTCGACCAATGCTTCACCGGCGTCGATGTCTACACCGGCGTCCTTGTAGCTCAGGGAGGGTTGCTTGCTCATGATCCAGGCCTTTAGGGGGGATTTCTGGGTAACGACCGACCGCCGGGGCCATTGAATAACCGTTGTACGAATTATTCCGGGTGCCCAGCCATTGCCGGTCTGCGAAGGCGCGCGATTTTATCAGGCTTGAGGGGCAGCGGCCATCCTCGCGCCGACGGGCAGGGACATATCCTTGGAAAAAAACCGATATTTCTCCTATTGGTGCTGCGCGATGCGTCTGTATAAGGTGTAGCGGTAACCGGCTATGGTGATGACAGTGCGAAACTTCCAGCGGGCGTGTGAATGTTTTGCCAGGTGCTGTGGTCACAGCCATGCTCATTTTCTTCACACGGCCTGTTCCAGCCGTTATGTCCGGGAATCTTCCATGCGTTTTTTCAAACTCTTGTCTGTGGGTTGCCTGTCGTTGATCAGCGTGGCGAGCCATGCCGAAAACCTCAATAACCTCTATCAGGTGCTCGAGCCGGTCAGCAGCCAGGCCCCGCAAGAGCGTGACCAGGCGACTTTGCGCGCCCTCGACACGCTGGTGCTGCGCCTGACCGGCGATGCCAAGGCCGCCCAGAATCCCGGTCTGGCGGCGATCCGCAAGGACCCTCAGCAGATCATTCTTCAATACGGTTACGACGCCGGGCCGCCGGAAAGCCTTAAGGTGGATTTCGATCCGGTGAGCACTGACCGGGCCCTGCGCTCGGCGGGCTTGTCGCTGTGGGGCGCTAATCGGCCTGCGATCCTGGGCTGGTGGCTGAACGACTCGGCTGAAGGTTCCAACCTGGTGGGCGATGGCCAGGGCAGTGCCGAGCCACTGCGCCGTGCCGCCCAGCACCGTGGCCTGCCGCTGCACCTGCCCCTGGCGGACTTGAGCGAGCAGATCGTTGCTACCGCGCCAAACCTGGAAGGCAGTGACCCGGCCCCGCTGCGCGAGGCGTCGCAGCGTTATGACGCCGACGCTTTGCTGGCGGTCCATGCCAAGGAAGAGGGTGGCCAATGGCAGGCGACCTGGCGCTTGTGGCAGGGGGACCAGCGCGAGCAGGGCAATGCCCAGGGCGCCGACCCTGCCGCCCTGGCTGACGCGGTGATGCTGGCGGTGAGTCAACGCCTGGCGCCGCGTTTCGTCACCAAGCCGGGCGTGGCCAGCGAGCAACTGTTGGAAGTGCAGGGCATGAACCTGGAGCGTTACGCAGCGCTTGGGCGTTTGCTCGAACCGTTCGCTGGGCAGTTGCAGCGGGTCGAAGGGGACCGGATCATTTATCGGGTCAATGGCAGTGCCGAGCAGCTGAAGGCGCAATTGGCCCTGGCGAAACTGCAGGAAATTCCTGCCGGAGAAGCCGTCGCGCCGGTGCCTGCGGCCCAGCCAGCCGCCGATGGTTCGATCCCGGCCGCGGCGCCACCCCCTGAGCCGACGGCCAACCTGCGGTTTCGCTGGTAGTTTTTCTTTCTTATATAGCTAGGAGTGGTTCATGGGCGATACGCGGCGTTGGTTCTGGTTGGGTGGGGTCGCCCTGCTGTTTGTGTTCATCTATTTGCTGCATCCGATCCTTACGCCGTTCCTGGTTGCGTTGCTCCTGGCCTATCTGTTCGACCCACTGGTAGATCGCCTGGAAAAACTCGGCCTGTCCAGAACCTGGGGTGTGGTGTCGGTGTTTGCGCTGATCACCTTGATGGTCATCGCCCTGATGCTGGTGCTGATCCCGATGCTGGCCAAGCAACTGATGCGCCTTTACGAACTGGCACCGCAGATGCTCGACTGGTTGCAGCACACCGCTGTGCCGTGGGTGCAGTCAAGGCTGGGGTTGGCCGAAGGGTTCTGGAAGTTCGACAAGGTCAAGGCGGCCATCAGCGAGCACATGGGCCAGACTTCTGACATCGTCGGTGTGGTATTGAGCCAGGCCACGGCCTCGGGACTGGCGTTGATCGGTTGGTTGGCGAACCTGGTGTTGATTCCGGTGGTGGCCTTCTATCTGCTGCGGGACTGGGACTTGATGATGGCCAAGATTCGCAGCCTGCTGCCACGCCATCGTGAAGAACGCATCATGACCCTGACCGGCGAATGCCATGAAGTGTTGGGGGCGTTTGTGCGTGGACAATTGTTGGTGATGGTGGCGCTGGGCTTCATCTATGCGGCGGGATTGATGCTGGTGGGCCTGGAGCTGGGGCTATTGATCGGCTTGATCGCCGGGCTTGCCGCCATCGTGCCGTACATGGGCTTCGTCATCGGTATCGGTGCGGCGTTGATTGCCGGCTTGTTCCAGTTTGGCGGTGATCTGTACCCGATGGTCGGCATCGTGGCGGTGTTCATGGTCGGGCAGGCCCTGGAAGGCATGGTGCTGACACCGTTGCTGGTGGGTGATCGCATCGGTTTGCATCCAGTAGCGGTGATCTTTGCGATCCTGGCAGGGGGAGAGTTGTTCGGTTTTACCGGGGTTCTGTTGGCGCTGCCGGTGGCGGCGGTGATCATGGTGCTGGTGCGTCATATGCACGATCTGTACAAGGATTCAGACATCTACAGTGGCGTCGAAGACCCAGAGCTATAACGCCAATGGCGGGCGCGGCGGTTGTCCCAGCGTCAGGGAAACCGTCGCGCCGTTGTTCTGTCGCTGCAAACCTTTGATTTTGCTCGTGGTCCGGCGCATTGTGCGGTCCGCGTCACGGGTATAAACTTTGCGCACTTTACACAGAGGCCACTAACGGTTCTTTTGGAACTGTTCAGTCAGCATGAAACCGATTCAGCTGCCCCTAGGTGTGCGTCTGCGTGATGACGCCACCTTTATCAACTACTACCCAGGCGCCAATGCCGCTGCACTCGGCTATGTGGAGCGGCTTTGCGAAGCCGACGCCGGCTGGACCGAGAGCCTGATCTATCTGTGGGGCAAGGACGGGGTAGGGCGCACGCATCTGTTGCAGGCCGCTTGCCTGCGGTTCGAGCAATTGGGGGAGCCCGCGGTGTATCTGCCGCTGGCCGAGTTGCTGGATCGCGGCGTGGAGATCCTTGACAACCTTGAACAGTACGAACTGGTCTGCCTGGATGATCTTCAGGCGGTGGCCGGCAAGGCTGATTGGGAAGAAGCGCTGTTTCATCTGTTCAACCGGTTACGCGACAGCGGCCGGCGTCTGCTGATTGCAGCCTCGACGTCGCCGCGGGAGCTGCCGGTGAAGCTGGCCGATCTCAAGTCCCGTCTCACCCTGGCGCTGATTTTCCAGATGCGCCCGCTCTCCGACGAAGACAAGCTTCGTGCATTGCAGCTGCGCGCTTCCCGGCGTGGCCTGCACCTGACCGATGAGGTTGGGCACTTTATCCTTACCCGCGGCACCCGCAGCATGAGCGCGTTGTTCGAACTGCTCGAACGTCTCGACCAGGCGTCGCTTCAGGCCCAGCGCAAGCTGACCATCCCTTTTTTGAAAGAAACCCTCGGCTGGTAGAACTTGCAGCAATAGTGGCTTATAGCCTGCTTCTGCCACGGCACAGCCCGCGTCCCTTCTGGCCTGTAGGCTGCAGAGGGGTGGAAGCGGTTTTGGCGCTTAGATGTAAACCCAAAACCGAGAAGTCACATTTGCATCGATTGAATTTGCAAATGAGCTTGATAGTGGGCATAGTCTCGCCATCTTTACAACGTCAGCCACGGTCGTGCCCATGCTAAGTCGCTTCGCACCCCTGGTGCCTCTCGCACTCGTTACCCTGTTGTTCGGTTGCGCTGCCCACTCTCCAGTGTCCCAGCAAGCTCAACAACCACAGGTCCAAAACTCCGTTACTGCCCAGTCTTCCTCTGTTGTACTCCAGGAAGAAATGGCCACCGACAAAGCGCTGGCAGACTTTGCCGGCAGCAAGCCTTATCAGCTTCCAGTGCTGGCTGACAGCATCCTGGAGCGTGGCATGTCCTTGATCGGCACCCGCTATCGTTTTGGCGGTTCCTCCGAAGCCGGCTTCGATTGCAGTGGTTTCATTGGTTATCTGTTTCGCGAAGAGGCGGGCATGAACCTGCCGCGTTCCACTCGCGAAATGATCAACGTGAAGGCTCCGCTGGTGGCTCGCAACGAACTCGAACCGGGTGACCTGCTGTTCTTCGCCACCAACGGTCGTCGAGGGCGTGTCAGTCACGCCGGTATCTATCTGGGTGACAACCAGTTCATCCATTCCAGCAGCCGCCGCAGCGGTGGCGTGCGAATCGACAACCTGGGCGACAGTTACTGGAGCAAGACCTTCATCGAAGCCAAGCGCGCGCTCGCCATGGCACCGACCGTGGTCACTGCTCGCAAGTAAGCGCACAGTTTGTAAGGCAAACTTAAAGTCTTACTTGAAGTTTGCCTCATAGCCGCTAGAATCCATGATCATTGATTGATGGCAATCCGCCTGCGTACTCCGCAGGCGGCATTGTTTTCATGCCCACGGCAGAAAAGCCGCAGCCAGATCAGGATTGTTCTGCATATGTCGACGTCGGCCCGTCTCGCTCTCATGTTCTTTGCCGCGCTGCTCAGCGCTTGCGCCAGCCGCACTCCGCCCCCCGCACCCGTGCGGGCTCCGGTGGTATTCGCTCCTACGCAAAGCTTTTCCCCGGTTGCCGAAGACGTGCTGTTCCGGGCGCTGGGGTTGGTGGGAACGCCCTATCGCTGGGGCGGTAATACGCCGGACTCAGGCTTTGATTGCAGCGGCTTGATCGGCTATGTGTATCGCGATGCGGCCGGTATCTCCCTGCCGCGTTCCACTCGCGAGATGATTGGCATGCGCGCCCAGAGTGTCGGTAAAGACGCGTTGCAGACCGGTGATTTGATTTTCTTCGCCACTAACGGCGGCTCCCAGGTCAGCCATGCCGGGATCTATGTCGGGGAGGGGCGTTTTGTCCATGCGCCGGCCACTGGTGGTACGGTCAAGCTCGACAGTTTGTCCAAGGCTTATTGGCAGAAAGCCTATCTGAGCGCCAAAAGGGTGCTGCAACCGGCGCATCTGGCGCGTAATCCCTGACGCGGAGTCTCAGCTCAGCGTGAGTTTGTGGCGAGGGGATTTATCCCCGCTGGGCTGCGAAGCAGCCCTAAAGCTTGAAACCCCGACGTGTCAGGCCGATCGCGTCCAAACCGCTATTTTTGGGACTGCTGCGCAGTCCAACGGGGATAAATCCCCTCGCCACAAGGATAAAGGTGTGACCGGCACTATTTACCCGACACCCGCCAAATCTTGTTCCCCACATCATCAGCCACCAACAGCCCGCCTTGCTTGTCGATCACCACGCCCACCGGGCGGCCTTGGGCTTTTTCATCGGCATTCAGGAAGCCGGTCAGCACATCCACCGGTTGCCCCACCGGCTTGCCGGCGTTGAAGGGTACGAAAATCACTTTATAGCCGCTGTGGGGTTTACGGTTCCATGAGCCGTGCTGCCCGATAAAAGCGCCTTCGGTAAACGGCGCGGGCAAGGTGCTGCCTTCGGCGAACGTCAGGCCCAGTGAGGCAGTGTGGGGGCCGACGGCGTAATCCGGGGCGATGGCCTTGGCCACCAATTCCGGTTTTTGTGGCTCGACTCGCTTATCGACGTTCTGCCCGAAATAGCTGTAGGGCCAGCCATAGAAGGCGCCGTCCTTGACTGAGGTGATGTAATCCGGGACCAGGTCGCTGCCGATCTCATCGCGTTCATTCACCGCGGTCCATAGCGCGCCACTGCGCGGTTCCCAGGCCAGGCCGTTGGGGTTGCGCAAACCCGAGGCGAAGATGCGGTGATTGCCACTGGCGCGGTCCACTTCCCAGATGGCTGCGCGGCCTTCTTCAGCCTCCATGCCATTTTCTCCGACATTGCTGTTGGAGCCGGTAGTGACGTACAGCTTGCTGCCGTCCTGGCTGGCGATCACGTTTTTGGTCCAGTGGTGGTTGAGCGTGCCACCCGGCAGGTCGACGACCTTGGTCGGCTGCGCTTTGATTTGCGTATCGCCCTCGTTATAGGGGAAACGAATCAGGCGGTCGGTGTCGGCCACGTACAGATCATTGCCCACCAGCGTCATGCCAAACGGCGAGTTGAGGTTTTCCAGAAAGACCGTACGAGTTTCGGCGATGCCATCATGATTGGCGTCACGCAACAGGGTAATGCGATTGGGGCTGGGCACCCCCGCACCGGCGCGGCCCATGACTTTCTCCATGACCCAGCCACGAATGCCTTTGGCGTCGTCCGGCTTGGGCGGCGCGTTGGTTTCTGCCACCAGCACATCCCCGTTGGGTAGCACGTAGAGCCAGCGTGGATGATCCAGTCCCTCGGCGAATGCGCCCACTTGCAGTCCCTGGGCGGGGGTGGGCTTGGCGCCATCCGGCCAGCCGACCGCTTCAGCAATGTTGACGGTGGGGATCAGGGTCTTGTTCGGTTCCGGCAGTTTTGGCGAGGGGCCAGTGCCGTCGGAAACCTGCAGCGTGGAAGACTCGCCGCAAGCAACAAGCCCTGCGGCCAACGCGACGATCAGAAGGTGTGGGGGCTTGAGCATGCGGGCTTCCCTATGAGTGCATGGTAGTTACTCATAGAGAAGCTTAGACCCGTGATGGTTCAACCGTTCAGCCGTTGGCCTGCTTGAGCAGCACGGCGATGCCCGGATGATAATGCCCGGCCTCATTGCGCAATTTGCGATAGGCATAAGGGAAGTACCAGGCCACGGCGCAGGTATTTTCCTTCTGCAGTTCGTCGATCATGTCCTGCAGCTCTTCTGGCGTGGTGCTTTGCTGGGCTTTTTGCGGTGCGACGAACAGGCAACCCAATCGCAGGTCACTGGAATAGCTGATACGTTTGGCGTCGCTGGTGATGTCGAGCAGCGGCTGAGTGAGGTTGAGACTCTTGACCTTCGGCCAGCGTTGAGTGGCCTGGATGAAAGCGCGCTCCTCGGTGCTGGCGATGAACAGGTCGGCGCTGACGTTGCGTTCGCCTTCTTCATTCTGCTTGCGGGTCGGCGTGTGCTGCAGCGTGACCATTTCGGCCATCCAGGCTGCGGCCGACAGCAAGCCAAGATTGGCTTTTTCATCGAACCAGTAAGGTGTGTCGTTATCGCCGCGCACGGCGTTGTAACGGTCGATACAGTCAAACCAGCGTTCCAGCACCGGGCGCAGGAATTCCAGTTTTGGATTGCTGATGATCATGCCTTGCATGCTTTTGCCCCCTTGTTATTGTGATATCGGGTCGTGATGCCTATTTGATATCACTTGCCGCAGCATGGCACAAGATTGGCGTCATTTTATTGATTGGGGCCAATATCCGCTGCTGAACCTGTGGCGGCTTTAATTGACGCTCCACCCCCAACCCTCTAACCTTCGCCGCTTGTTTCAGGTGCTCTGTGACCAGGCGATCGTTGGGTCGACAGAGTGAAACAGGGAAGCCGGTGAGTGCATACGAACCCGGCGCTGCCCCCGCAACGGTAAATGAGTCAACGCTGCGCCTGGTTCTGCACAGGCCATCAGCCACTGTGTCGGTAGACATGGGAAGGCGCGCAGCCCGGCATCACGCCGCTCATGAGCCCGGAGACCGGCCTGATTCATCCAACGGCATCACGGTGGGCGATGCCAGGCTTGCTGCCGTTTTTTTTGTGCCCGCCCGCCGTTATCCAATCCCAACGGAGAGCTCCCATGACCCAGACCCCCGATCGCGACGAACGCCACCTGGCGCGCATGCTGCGCAAGAAAGCCGTGATCGACGAACGCATTGCCAACTCGCCCAACGAATGCGGCTTGCTGCTGGTGCTGACCGGCAACGGCAAGGGCAAGAGCAGTTCGGCGTTCGGCATGCTGGCCAGGTCCATGGGCCATGGCATGCAATGCGGCGTGGTGCAATTCATCAAAGGCCGCAACAGCACCGGTGAGGAGCTGTTTTTCCGCCGCTTTCCGGAACAGGTGCGCTTTCATGTCATGGGCGAAGGTTTCACCTGGGAAACCCAGGATCGCCAACGTGACATCGCCGCTGCCGAGGCAGCCTGGGCGATCTCGCGTCAATTGCTGAGCGATCCGTCCATAGGCCTAGTGGTGCTCGATGAACTCAACATCGCCCTCAAGCACGGTTACCTCGACCTTGATCAGGTCCTGAGTGACCTGCAGGCCCGCCCGCCGATGCAGCACGTAGTGGTGACCGGTCGCGGCGCGAAGCCGGAGATGATCGAACTGGCCGATACCGTCACCGAGATGGGCATGATCAAGCATGCGTTCCAGGCGGGTATCAAGGCGCAGAAAGGCGTCGAACTGTGAGTGACGTTTCCATTGCGAGTCGTCACTGCCCGGCGGTGCTGATCGCCGCCCCAGCGTCTGGGCAAGGCAAAACCACCGTCACCGCCGCCCTGGCCCGCTTGCATCGCAATCAGGGGCGCAGGGTGCGGGTCTTCAAGTGCGGGCCTGATTTCCTCGACCCGATGATCCTTGAGCGGGCCAGCGGTGCACCGGTCTACCAACTGGACATGTGGATGGTCGGCGAGCAGGAAAGTCGTCGATTGTTGTGGGAAGCCGCCGAAGAAGCCGACTTGATTCTGATCGAAGGGGTGATGGGGTTGTTCGATGGCACGCCATCGAGTGCCGATCTGGCGCGGCACTTCGGCGTGCCGGTGCTGGCGGTGATCGATGGCACAGCCATGGCCCAGACCTTCGGCGCCCTGGCCCTGGGCCTGGCGCGGTATCAGCCGGACTTGCCCTTCGCCGGGGTACTGGCCAATCGGGTCGGCACCTTGCGCCATGCGCAGTTGCTCGAAGGCAGCCTCACCGAAGGCCTGCGCTGGTACGGCGCCTTGTCACGGGAAACCGGCATCGAACTGCCAAGCCGCCACCTTGGGTTGGTCCAGGCCAGTGAATTGAATGATCTGGACCTGCGCCTCGACGCCGCCGCCGATGCCTTGGCTGGCAGTTGTGAAGTGGCGTTGCCGCCCGCCGTGGAGTTCGTCGCGCCAGAAGTGATTGCCGCGCAGCCGTGGCTGGAAGGTGTGCGCATCGCTGTGGCCCGGGACGAAGCGTTTGCCTTCACCTATGGCGCCAGCCTTGATTTGTTGCGAGCCATGGGGGCGCAACTGAGCTTCTTTTCACCTATCCATGACAGCGAACTGCCGGAGGCGGACAGCCTGTATCTACCCGGTGGTTATCCGGAATTGCACCATGTGGCGCTGGCGCAAAACGCGCCGATGCTGGCAGCGATCCGCGCGCATCATCAAGCAGGCAAGCCCTTGCTCGCTGAATGCGGCGGCATGCTTTATCTGTTGGACTCGTTGACGGATGTGGACGGCACCCGCGCCGAGCTGCTTGGGTTGCTGGCCGGTGATGCGCAGATGCAAAAGCGTCTGGCGGCCCTGGCGCTGCAATCGGTGGAGTTACCCGAAGGCACCCTGCGTGGGCATACCTATCATCATTCCCTGACCAGCACCGAGCTTGAACCCATTGCCCGAGGCCATAGCCCTAACGGCGGGCGCGGGGCGGAGGCGGTTTTCCGGCAGGGACGGATGACAGCTTCCTACGTGCACTTCTATTTTCCGTCGAATCCGAGGGCGATTGCCGCGCTGTTTGCGCCTGACCCTGAAACCGTCTTCGCGAGCAAGCCCGCTCACACAGGGGATCGCGTGATCTCAAGTACAACGCAGTCCAGTGTGGGAGCGAGCCTGCTCGCGAAGCGGCCATGACCGACAATGCCTTCCCCCAGGCCCAACGCGATGCCGTCTACCGGGCCATCGCCGAACGCCGCGACATGCGCCACTTCACCGGCGGCACGGTTGAGCCAGCATTGCTGCGCCGTCTGCTGGAAGCTGCGCATCAAGCGCCCAGTGTGGGGCTGATGCAGCCGTGGCGGTTCATTCGCATCAGCGACCGCGCCTTGCGTGGGCAAATCCGTCAACTGGTGGAGCAGGAACGCATCCGCACCGCCGAGGCCCTGGGTGAGCGCAGCGATGAATTCATGAAGCTCAAGGTTGAAGGCCTTAACGACTGCGCCGAAGTGCTGGTGGCGGCGTTGATGGATGATCGCGAGCGCTATGTCTTCGGTCGACGAACCCTGCCGGAAATGGACCTGGCCTCGTTGTCCTGCGCGATCCAGAATCTGTGGCTGGCCTCCCGTGCCGAAGGGCTGGGGATGGGCTGGGTTTCTCTGTTCGAGCCCCAGGCGCTGGCCGAACTGCTGGGCCTGCCCGCCGGCGCCAAACCGCTGGCAATATTGTGCCTTGGACCGGTCGAGGGTTTTTACCCGGCACCGATGCTCGCCCTGGAAGGCTGGGCGCAGCCGCGTGCGCTGGATGAGTTGCTCTACGAAAACCATTGGGGAGTCAGCCCATGAGTGTGGCGTTGCTCAGTGCCGCCGCGGTGGCGCTGGATGCGCTGTTGGGCGAACCCCGACGCGGGCATCCGCTGGTGGCCTTCGGTCGCTTTGCTGATCGTATCGAACAACGTTTCAACTCCGGCGGGCGTGGCTGGCGCAGCCATGGCGTGACGGCGTGGATCATCGCCGTGGTGCCGCTGACCTTGCTTGTGACGGCGCTGTCCTGGGCGCCGTTGGTGGGCTGGCTGGTGGAAATCCTGGCGCTCTACCTCGCCCTCGGCCTGCGCAGCCTCGGGGAACATGTCGAGCCGGTGGCCCGGGCACTGCGCGGTGGGGATCTGGACGAAGCGCGGCGGCGGGTCGGCTACCTGGTCAGTCGCGAAACCGCCGAATTGGATGAGACGGCCGTCGCTCGTGCCGCCACTGAGTCGGTGCTGGAGAACGGCAGTGACGCGGTATTCGCGGCGCTGTTCTGGTTCGCCGTCGCGGGCGCGCCGGGCGTGGTGTTGTATCGCTTGAGCAATACCCTCGACGCCATGTGGGGCTATCGCAACGAGCGCTTCGAGCGTTTCGGTTGGGCGGCGGCCAAGATCGATGATGGGCTCAACTATATTCCGGCGCGCCTGGTGGCGCTGACTTACGCCGTGCTTGGAAAAACCCGCCTGGCGCTCAAGTGTTGGCGCACTCAGGGCCCGACCTGGGACAGTCCCAATGCCGGGCCCGTGATGGCTGCTGGCGCGGGTGCACTGGGGGTCGAGCTGGGTGGCGCGGCGGTGTATCACGGCCAATTGCATCAACGTCCGCCCTTGGGCGAAGGCGCCCCGGCGAACGCTGACGCCATTGATCGCGGCTGGCAACTGGTCCAGCGTGGCGTATGGTTGTGGTTGCTGATTCTCTGCCTGGGAGCTGAGTTTTATGCTTGAGCACGGTGGACGCCTGCGCAATGCGGCCCTGCAATACGGGATTGCCGAGGCGCACTGGCTGGATCTGTCCAGCGGCCTGGCGCCCTGGCCGTTCGACGTGCCGCAGATTGCTCCGCGGGCCTGGGCACGCCTGCCCGAGACCGATGACGGGTTGGAACAGGCCGCCTGCGATTATTACGGCGCCATGCATGTGCTGCCGGTGGCGGGTTCGCAGATGGCCATCCAACTGTTACCGCGCCTGCGCCGTGCCGGCAAGGTCGGCGTCCTCTCACCCTGTTACGCCGAACACGCCGAAGCCTGGCGCCGCAGTGGCTACATCGTGCGCGAAGTGCTGGAGCCGGAAGTGGACTTCTTCCTCGACAGTCTGGACGTGCTGGTGGTGGTCAATCCGAACAACCCCACGGGCTTGCAGTTGAGCCCCGAGCGCTTGCTGGACTGGCACGCCCGACTGGCCCAGCGCGGTGGCTGGCTGGTGGTGGATGAAGCGTTCATGGATGTCACGCCACAACTGAGCCTGGCCGCCCATGCCCATCAGGTCGGATTGATCGTGCTGCGTTCGTTTGGCAAGTTTTTTGGCCTGGCCGGGGTTCGCCTGGGATTTGTATTGGCCGAGCGGCACTTGCTCAAGTTGCTCGCCGAACAAGTCGGGCCGTGGGCCGTCAGCGGGCCGACCCGAGTGGTGGGCCAGGCGTGCCTGCTGGACACCGACGCCCACGCCCGCCAGCGCCAACGCTGCCAAGACGCCAGTCAGCGCCTGGCGCTGACGCTCGAACGCTATGGTTTCGGGCCTCAGGGCGGCTGCGGATTGTTCCAATGGCTGGTCACTGAACATGCCCAGGCACTTTACGATTTCATGGCCCATCGCGGCATTCTTCTGCGCTTGTTTACCCACACCAGCAGCCTGCGCTTTGGGCTACCGGCCGATGACGGCGAATTTCTGCGCCTCGAACAGGCTTTCGAGGCTTACGCCAAGGACGTCCAATGACCACTGTAATGGTGCAGGGCACCACGTCCGATGCCGGCAAAAGCACTCTCGTCACGGCGTTGTGCCGCTGGGTCAGGCGTCAGGGTGTGAGCGTGGTGCCGTTCAAGCCACAGAACATGGCGCTCAACAGCGCGGTAACGGCCGACGGCGGCGAAATCGGCCGTGCCCAGGCCGTGCAGGCCCAGGCGGCCGGACTCGAGCCGCATACCGACATGAACCCGGTGTTGCTCAAGCCCAACAGCGACACTGGCGCTCAGGTCATTATCCATGGCCGCGCCGTCACCACCATGAACGCGGTGGCCTATCACGATTACAAAGCCATCGCGATGCAAGCGGTGCTGGCCTCCCACGAACGCCTGAGCGCGGCCTATCCGGTGGTGATGGTGGAGGGCGCAGGCTCCCCGGCAGAGATCAATCTGCGCGCCGGTGACATTGCCAACATGGGCTTTGCCGAGGCCGTCGACTGCCCGGTACTGCTGATTGCCGATATCAATCGCGGCGGCGTGTTCGCCCACCTGGTGGGCACCCTGGAGCTGCTTTCGCCCAGCGAACAGGCGCGAGTCAAGGGCTTCATCATCAACCGTTTTCGCGGCGACATCGCCTTGCTGCAACCGGGCCTGGACTGGCTTGAGGCGCGCACCGGCAAACCGGTGGTTGGCGTCTTGCCGTACGTGATGGACCTGCACCTGGAAGCCGAGGACGGTCTGGATCAACGTCAGGCCGACAAGGCCGAGCAGGTGCTCAAGGTGGTGGTGCCGGTATTGCCGCGCATCAGCAACCACACCGATTTCGACCCGCTGCGCCTGCACCCGCAGGTCGACCTGCAATTCATCGGCCCAGGCCAGCCGATTCCTGCGGCTGACTTGATCATCCTGCCGGGTTCAAAGAGCGTGCGCAGTGACCTGGCCTACCTGCGCGCCAACGGTTGGCAGACGGCCATCCAGCGTCACCTGCGTTATGGCGGCAAGTTGCTGGGCATCTGCGGTGGTTTACAGATGCTCGGCCAACAGGTTCACGATCCACTCGGGCTGGAAGGAGCGGCGGGTTCCAGCGCGGGACTGGGCCTGCTGGCCTTCGAAACGACCCTGGAACACGAGAAACAGTTGCGCAATGTGCGCGGGCGACTGGCCCTGGAAGAGGCCGAGGTCAGCGGGTATGAAATCCATGCCGGTGTAACCTCAGGCCCGGCATTGGAAAACCCGGCGGTGCAGTTGGATGACGGTCGCTGTGACGGCGCCCAGAGTCTGGATGGGCAGATTTTCGGCACCTATCTGCATGGGCTGTTCGAGTCACCGGCGGCCAGCAGCGCCTTGTTGCGTTGGGCCGGGTTGCAGAATGTGCAGGCGGTGGACTACCACGGCTTGCGCGAACGGGACATCGAGCGGTTGGCGGATCTGGTGGAGCGGCATTTGGATACGGGGTTGTTGCGTGAACTCTGTGGAATCTAAGGTGGCTTTACTGGCCCCTTCGCGAGCAAGCCCGCTCCCACACTGGATCTATGGCGTTCACAAACCCTTGTGGGAGCGAGCTTGCTCGCGATTAGGCCGGCAGCAACACCGCCTATTTGAAAGGTAAAAACATGCTGCAACTGATCCTCGGCGGCGCCCGCTCTGGCAAGAGCCGCCTGGCCGAAAAGCTCGCCACCGACACCCGATTACCCGTCACCTACATCGCCACCAGCCAACCCTTGGATGGCGAAATGAACGACCGGGTCGCCCAACACCGCGCTCGTCGTCCGGCCGAATGGGCGCTGGTGGAGGAGCCGTTGGCCCTGGCGCGGGTGCTGCGCGATAACGCAGGTTCAGGGCAATGCCTGTTGGTGGATTGCCTGACCCTGTGGCTGACCAATCTGCTCATGCTCGACAACCCCGAGCAGTTGAACGCCGAGCGTGATGCTCTACTGGAGTGCGTTGGCGCTCTGCCGGGCGAAATCATTTTTGTCAGCAACGAGACCGGAATGGGTGTCGTGCCGCTGGGCGAGTTGACTCGCCGTTATGTCGATGAAGCCGGTTGGCTGCATCAAGCTTTGGCCGAACGTTGCCAGCGCGTCGTACTGACCGTTGCCGGCCTGCCCCTGACTCTCAAAGGTACTGCGTTATGAATCATCGCTGGTGGCTGGACCCGTGCAAGCCCCTCGACACCCTGGCCCTGGAGCAGGCCGCGGCCCGTCAGCAACAGCTGACCAAACCGGCCGGCTCCCTGGGGCGGCTCGAAGCCGTGGCGGTGCAATTGGCGGGTTTGCAAGGGCAGGCCAAACCTGAGCTGGATCACCTGTGGATCGCGATCTTTGCCGGTGATCATGGTGTGGTGGCCGAAGGCGTATCGGCCTATCCCCAGGAGGTCACCGGGCAGATGCTCCTCAACTTCGTCAGCGGCGGCGCGGCGATCAGTGTATTGGCGCGGCAACTGGGCGCCTCCCTGGAAGTGGTTGACCTGGGCACGGTGACGCCTTCTCTGACGCTACCCGGTGTGCGGCATCTGAATGTGGGGCCGGGTACCGCGAATTTCGTGCAGGGGCCGGCGATGACCGTGACCCAAGGCGAGCAGGCATTGCTGGCCGGACGTGACAGTGTGCTGCGCGCTGTCGCCGTCGGCACGCAGCTGTTTATCGGCGGCGAAATGGGCATCGGCAACACCACGGCGGCCAGTGCCCTGGCCTGTGCCTTGCTTGACTGCCCGGTGACTCACCTGGTCGGGCCGGGCACCGGGCTGGACGCCGCGGGTGTCAGCCGCAAGGCTCAAGTCATCGAGCGCGCCCTGGCGTTGCACGGTGCACAGCGCAACGATCCACTGCAAACACTGTTCAACCTGGGCGGGTTTGAAATCGCAGCGTTGGCTGGCGCGTATCTGGCCTGCGCCCAGCAGGGCGTTGCGGTGTTGGTGGATGGTTTCATCTGCAGCGTCGCGGCACTGGTGGCGGTGCGTCTCAATCCTCAATGCAGGCAATGGCTGTTGTTCGGCCATCGCGGTGCCGAGCCGGGGCATCGGCACATTCTGGAAACCCTCGGCGCTGAGCCGCTCCTCGACTTGGGCCTGCGCCTGGGTGAGGGCAGTGGTGCGGCGTTGGCGGTGCCGCTGTTGCGCCTGGCGTGTGATCTTCACGGGCAGATGGCGACCTTTGCCGAAGCGGCTGTGGCGGATCGCCCAGCATGACGCTGCACCTGGACCTGTTGCGCCACGGCGAGACCGAACTGGGCGGCGGGCTGCGTGGCAGCCTCGACGATCCCTTGACGGACAGGGGCTGGGAACAGATGCACGCGGCTGTGGCGGCGGGCGGGCCCTGGGATCGGCTGGTGAGTTCACCGTTGCAGCGTTGCGCCCGTTTCACTGAGCAACTCGGCGTCCGGCTCGATTTGCCGGTGCATCTGGACAAGGATCTGCAGGAGCTGCATTTCGGCGCCTGGGAAGGCTGCAGCGCGGCGGCGTTGATGGACACCGACGCCGAGGCGCTGGGCCGCTTTTGGGCCGATCCCTACGCATTCACTCCACCGGACGGCGAGCCGGTGCTGGCGTTTTCGAAGCGGGTCCTGGCGGCGGTTGAACGCCTGACAGTTGCGTATGCTGGGCAGCGCGTGTTGCTGGTCAGTCATGGCGGCGTTATGCGCTTGCTGCTGGCCCAGGCCCGGGGTTTGCCGCGCGAACAGTTGCTCAATGTCGAAGTCGGCCATGGTGCGTTGTTTTCACTGCGCGTCCAATCTGGTCCAGTGCTCAAAGAGGCGGTCTGACCATGTTGCCGTTCTGGATCGCCTTGCAGTTCCTGAGCAGCCTGCCGGTTCGCTTGCCCGGTATGCCGGAGCCGGCGCAGTTGGGACGTTCGTTGCTGTGTTATCCGCTGGTAGGGCTGTTGTTCGGTGGCTTGTTGTGGGGGCTTGATGCCATGTTGCTTGGCACGCCGCTGCTGCTCCATGGCGCCCTCTTGCTGAGCGCGTGGGTGCTGCTTAGCGGCGGCCTGCACCTGGATGGCCTGGCCGACAGCGCCGATGCCTGGCTCGGCGGCTTTGGCGATCGTGAGCGCACGCTGCTGATCATGAAAGACCCCCGCAGCGGGCCGATCGCGGTGATTACGCTGGTGTTGGTGCTGTTGCTCAAATTCGCCGCATTGCTGGCGCTGATCGAGCAACGGCAAACCCTGGCATTGATCCTTGTGCCGGTGTTGGGCCGTGGCGCATTGCTGGGGTTGTTCCTGACCACGCCTTATGTGCGGGCCGGCGGGTTGGGGCAGGCGCTCGCCGATCATCTGCCGCGCCACGCGGGCTGGCAGGTATTGCTGGCCTGTGCGGTGGGATGCGTGCTGGTGGCGGGCTGGACCGGGGTCGCGTCGCTGCTGATCGCCCTGGCGGTTTTTATCGGCGTGCGCCAGATGATGTTGCGCAGGCTGGGAGGTTGCACCGGGGATACGGCAGGCGCCTTGCTGGAGCTGCTTGAAATGGGGGTATTGGTTGGGCTGGTGCTGATCTGGAATTGAGCGCTACCTGTCTGGCTGGGAATTCAGCTTGAAATTTTCTGAATTAAAATTTGCATTCATTTAATCGCGGGTATATACACGCACTATGCTTGCCTCCCAATGTTTGTGCATCAACCTGCGTCGTGCCGCTCGGGGCGTCAGCAGGTATTACGACGGCGCCCTCGACGGCTTCGGGATCAACGTCGCCCAGTATTCCTTGCTGAGTAACCTGGCGCGCCTGGACCAACCGAGTATCTCTTCCCTGGCCGAGGCCATGGGCCTGGATCGCAGCACCCTGGGGCGTAACCTGCGGGTACTGGAAGGTGAGGGGCTGGTGGCGCTGGCCGAGGGTGAGGACTTGCGTAATCGCATCGTCGAACTCACTGAAGCCGGGCATGCCCGGCTGGCGGCGGCGTTGCCGGCCTGGGAAGCGGCGCAACAACGATTGATCGATAAGCTGGGCGCCGAAAAGCGCGCAACACTGCTGGCCTTGCTGGATGAACTGGCGTGAAGCCGGTTCGTTCGATGATAAGCGGGTATATACCCGCAAGCGGAGAATAAAATGACATCGATGTGGCGTACCTGTGGTTGGGTTCTGGTGGGCGGCGCGCTGATCCTGGCGTTGTCCCTGGGTGTGCGGCACGGCTTCGGGCTGTTTCTGGCGCCCATGAGCGCCGAGTTTGGTTGGGGCCGCGAGGTGTTTGCCTTCGCCATTGCCTTGCAGAACTTGATCTGGGGCCTGGCGCAACCTTTTACCGGGGCGCTGGCCGACCGCTTCGGTGCCGCGAAAGTCGTCCTCATCGGTGGTGTACTGTACGCCCTCGGGCTGGTCTTCATGGGCATGGCCGACTCGCCCTGGTCGCTCTCATTGAGCGCGGGTCTGTTGATTGGTATCGGCCTGTCCGGCACATCGTTTTCGGTGATCCTCGGCGTGGTCGGGCGTGCCGTGCCGCCGGAAAAACGCAGCATGGGCATGGGCATCGCCAGTGCTGCCGGCTCGTTCGGTCAGTTCGCCATGTTGCCGGGCACACTGGGGCTCATTGGCTGGCTCGGCTGGTCTGCCGCGCTGTTGGCGCTGGGGCTGTTGGTGGCGCTGATCGTGCCGCTGGTGAGCATGCTCAAGGACACGCCTGCACCGCTGACCGGTCATGAGCAAACCTTGTCCGAAGCATTGCGCGAGGCGTGCAGCCACTCCGGTTTCTGGTTGCTGGCGGTGGGCTTTTTTGTCTGTGGCTTCCAAGTGGTATTCATTGGCGTGCATTTGCCGGCCTATCTGGTGGACCAGCACCTGGCGGCCAGCGTCGGCACGACCGTGCTGGCCTTGGTTGGCCTGTTCAATATCTTCGGCACCTACACCGCAGGCTGGTTGGGCGGTCGGATGTCCAAGCCGCGCTTGCTGACCGGGTTGTACCTGTTGCGGGCGGTGGTGATCGGCTTGTTCCTGTGGTTGCCGGTGACGACAACCACGGCCTACCTGTTCGGGATGGCGATGGGCTTTTTGTGGTTGTCGACGGTGCCTCTGACCAACGGCACGGTAGCGACTTTGTTTGGTGTACGAAATCTCTCGATGTTGGGTGGGATCGTGTTCCTGTTCCACCAGTTGGGTTCGTTCCTGGGGGGCTGGCTGGGTGGTGTGGTGTACGACCGAACCGGCAGTTATGACTTGATCTGGCAGGTGTCGATCCTGCTCAGTCTGCTGGCGGCGGCGTTGAACTGGCCCGTGCGTGAGCGTCCGGTGGCACGCCTGCAAGTTCAGGCAGGTGTGGCATGAGCCGCGTAGGCCCATGGTTGATTGCCGCCGGTGCCGGCCTGCTGCTGGTGATCGCCTGGTGGGGGTGGCATCAGGGCGGGCTGGCGTTGATGCAACTGGGCATGGGCACCTGCTGAGCGGTGGACGGCGCCGGGCACGGGGGAGTAACGTCGTGGTCTGACGTGCTTTCAAGGAGATTGCGACATGCTGATGCGCAGGCTTGCTGTACCCGCACTGCTGCTGGCTTTGACCGGGCACGCATGGGCCGCTGACTGCCCGCCCCTGCTGGAGGGCTCGCTGCCCAAGTTGCGCGCCAAGGAAAACATCGACCTGTGCCAGCGTTTCGCCGGCCAGCCGCTGGTGGTGGTCAACACTGCCAGCTTTTGCGGTTTCGCCCCGCAGTTCAAAGGTCTGGAGGCACTTAACCAGCGCTACAAAGGCGACGGTCTGCAAGTGCTGGGGGTGCCGTCCAATGACTTCAAACAGGAGTCCAAGAACGGCGAAGAGACCGCCAAGGTCTGCTACGTCAATTACGGCGTGACCTTTACCATGACCGAGCCCCAGCCGGTACGCGGTGCGGATGCCATCCCGTTGTTCAGGCATCTGGCCGAACAGTCCGGTGCGCCGAAATGGAATTTCTATAAGTACGTCGTGGATCGCCAGGGCAAGGTCGTCGCCAGTTTCTCCAGTCGGACCAAACCGGACGATCCTGATTTCATCAAGGCGGTAGAAGCGGCCATTGCGTCCCGACCCTGATCGCCAGTCACAAAAAAGCCCCGCCTCTTTTGCAGAGTGCGGGGCTTTTTTCGCTTCAGATGGCGAGGGGTTCAGGCCCGCCGTGAATCATCAGAAGCGGTAGGTTGCACCAACACCGAAGCCGTTTGCGCTATTTTCGTATTCAGCGTTGTAGGACTGGCCCAGAACGTTGCTGTGATTGACGTTGACTTTCTCTTCCTTGAGGTAGGAATACGCCACGTCGATGGTCAGGTCTTCGGTCGGGCTCCAACCGGCACCCAGGCTGAAGATGGTCCGGTCGCCGGTAGGAATGCGTGGCGAGCGGTCGATGTTGTTGGTAGGCGACTGGTCGAAGGTCAGGCCGGTACGCAGCACCCACTGCTTGTTCAACTGGTAGGACGTACCGATGGCGTAGGCCCAGGTGTCGTGCCAGTTCTGTTCCTCGGTAATGGTGCCAAGGAACGCAGGGGCCAACGCGCCACCGGTTGCAGGCGTGACGCCTTCGTTGTTCACGGTGATTTCTTTCAGGCGGCTCCAGCGAGTCCAGGTGCTGCCGGCATAAAGGGTCCAGGCATCGTTCAGTTGCTGGGTGACCGAAAAGTCCACCGATTCTGGTGTCGTGATGTCCAGCGAAGCGTCATAGCGCGCGCCATTCAGGAATCCGGCGGGAGTACCGGCCCCTGGGCTCACCTTGGTGTGGCCTTCAAGCTTGTACTTGACCTTGGAATGGTAGGTCAGGCCAACACGAGTGGTGTCTGTCGCCTGGACCAGCACGCCGATATTGTAGCCATAGCCAATGTCGTCGCCCTTGATCTTCACGTCGCCATCGTTCGGTGAAAGCGGCGTGGTCAGAGTCGATTCCAGTGCGCCGGAAATATGGTTGATGGTCGGGCCGAAACCGATCGACACCTTGTCGTTGAAGGCGTAGCTGACGGTTGGCTGGAATGCGACGACTTTCACTTCGCTCTTGCTGCCGAAGTTACGGCCCTGAAAGCTGCTTTCGTAATCGGTGATCAGGCCGAACGGTGCGTAGACACCCAGGCCGAAAGCCCACTGATCATCGATAGGCTTGACGTAGTAGCCCATCGGAACGGCAGTGAACGGCACCATGTCGCCCTTGTTGGTGCCGGACTGGCTACCGCTGGCGTCGTTGATGTCGGTTGACGCGTCGATAGCGGCCATACCGCCAGTCACTTGCTGGCGCTTGAGGCGCGACATGCCGGCGGGGTTGCCGAACACAGTGCTTGCATCATCGGCAGAGGAAGAACGCCCAGCGAAACCGGTGCCCATGCCACTGATGCTTTGTTCGTTCAAGGCAAAGCCACTGGCGAAAATCTGCGTGGATGCCAAGGTAACGGCAAGGCCAAGGGTGGTTTTGAGCATCATTTTTTTCATTGTTAGAACTCCAGGTGATCACCGGGGCGAAAATTACCAACATTTTCGTGTAAGCGCTATAGGCTGTAAGGCTTGATTTAGAGCGGTTTTGTAGGACAATCAGACCAGATTCGCGACTGTTGTAGGAACTTTCCAGATATCACCTTAGCAGGCGACCTGATTCAGCGGCGACACACAACGTTGCCAGGCGCAGGTGAAATCTCGCAGGCGGCCTTGAGGGTGAAATGTCTGGCGCCAGATCCGGGCCATGCCTAACAGGTCATCGGCTTTGGGAAGCGCAAGGTTCTGTTCCTCCACCAAAAGCCAGGCAATGGCGGTGGCATAGCGCAGATTGACGGTCAACTCCAGGTGCGGGCCGCTGAGAAAGGCGTGCTGGCTGGCCAGGCCTCGCACCAGGCTGGCTCGTTCCGGATCCAGCGCCAGGTAATGGTCCCAGAGCGCCCGGTGGCGAGGTTCGGGAATGCGGTACAGACCGTGCCCGCGCCGGTCATGCAGGGCTGACCCGAGGGCCGACTGGCTGGCGGCAATCCCCAACAACAAGGATTCCGCCGTTGCACTGTGGCACTCCAGGTACAGCAGCGTCGGGCGGATCACATATCGACACAGTTCGCTGGCAGCGATACCCATAAAACCCTCGAAACGTGAAGTGGGCAGAGCCTGAATAGGTGTGGGCTTGGCAGCAGTGGTTCGGTTCAGGCCCCGCCGGAAGCGGATCATGCCGCTTGACTTGAAGTGTAGTGTCATATTCCCGCTGTAAAGGACTGTTTTTAAAACATCTTCGCCGAATGGTTATAACCGTTATATCCCCCGGTGCTTAAGCCGTTGTGCTTTATCGAGAAATTTTGGGCAATAAAAAACCCCGCTTTTGGGGCGGGGTCTTGGGGTTTCAGCCTTTGCGGCGTATCAGGCAACCAGTGCCTGACGGGTACGCTCGATCACGGCCTGCAGCGGTTCGGCGCTGGAGTACTGATCGGGGTACAGGCGTTCGCTGTGACGGGCGATGCCATGTTCGTTGACCAGGGTGAAGCTGAAGCAGCCTTTGCGAGCGGCCATGATCAGGCAGTTCATTGGGGCAAAAGCGTTGGTTAGGGTGCGGATGGCATCCTGTGTATGGATTTGAGTAGACATGTTATGGGTGTTCCTACAAATGACACGGTTAAGAACCGTGCAACGTTAAAACGTTCCAGTAACGTCGACCACCATTGGTCGAACGAAGAACCCGACTGGAACAAAGCAGCCAGTTTGAGCGCTATATAGAGTGCGCGCTTGGGCTGGCAGGTAGGTACTTAGGAGGGCAGGCAACACATCAAGGGCAAAGGTTCTGGGCCCTGGGTGAAGATCCTGATCAATTTTGCAGGGTGGTTCGGTCAGAGTAGCGTGCCTGGCAACTTCCTTTGCAATCGATCAAAGGCAGTGCTGACGCAAGAGTTACCTGGAAACCATCGAGGGGGCCGCTCTCTTTTTGTCGGTGAGGCTTCTTGAAGAAGGCTGACCGTGGAGAGGTGTTCGACCCGGAATTGACTTTCAGCTTGGTACTAACGCCGCAGATAGTAACGGATCGAGTCTTCGAAGGGAAGGACGTTGGGTAAAAAAGATCCTGCCGGGTCGCGACATGATTGTTTATTTGCCGGTAAGTGGTTGGCCATAGCACAGGAACCGATCAACGGATGCGCGCTCAGCCGACGAATACCCGCCCGCACGTCGTCAGGTTGCCCTCAGGTTTTAACGCAAAAATGCGCCAAAACGGCGCAGCGATATAACCGGTTGGCGTGTTACTTGTGCACACTCGATCCGGCGGTTGTCACCGTATTGTCATGTGGAAACAATCTGGGGTGGGTGCCTGTATCCAAAATTTAAGTCAATGAAAAACATCGCTTTTTTTTACTGGTGAAAAAATCGTCAGTTTAAGCGCAGGCCCCGTTCCACAGGGCTTACGGCGACTTCAGGGGGGGTTGTCCACTGAGTTATCCACAGCTTCTGTGGATTGTCCCAAGCGCTTGCTCTAGCACGGGCGTGCCGGATTTTTTCGACTTTACCCGTGCGAAAAAAGGAGTAGAGTGGCGCGCCTTCCTGATCTGTCCCACAGTGCTTTATGAAGTTTCGCTCAGTATCAAATCCTGTTACCTCCACGCCCTCCGGTGTTACCCCACCCAAACGCATTTCCATGCGCGTGGCCGAATGGTTACTCGACAGCCCGCGCCTTGGGGAAAACACCAGTGTCAAACACTTGGCCGGCCGTTTACTCAAGCAGCCAGCCCGGGAAGGCGTGGTAGCTGCGCAAAGTCGCCTCGGTCAACTGATGTGCCGTGAATGCGGAAACGCGCGCGATCGTCGTATCGGCCAGGATTTGCTGCGCCAGGCTGCCAGGGCCGGGGATCATCGTGCTCGTCAGGCGCTGGGCGAAATCGAAGACTGAGCTGGGCATCCCCTGGCCGCTTGGTTAACCTGCGGGCTTTATTTCATCGGCAGGAATTGTCATGGCTATGGATTTGACCAGCCTGTTGTTTGGTCTGGCGGGTGCTGCAGTGCCGCTGCTCGCCCTGGCCTGGCATCTGCAACGCCAGGCCAGCGCCGCGCAAACCGAACTCGCGTTACTGGAGGAGCGTCTGGCCACTGCCCACATGGCCCACGACGGCTTGAACGCCCAGCTCGATGCGTGCCGCGATGAAATCAGCGACCTGGGTCAGGCCAACGCCGCCCGGCAAGCCGAGCTTGCTGCCGCTTGTCGCGAAGTCGAATTGCTGCAGATCGAACGCGACAATGCTCGAGACGCGGCCCACGCCTGGAATCTGGAGCGCGCCGCAAAAGAAGCGGAACTGCGGCGTCTTGATGCCCAGGCGGCTTCGTTGCATGCCGAACTGCGTGAGCAACAGGAAAGTCATCAGCAACGTCTGGACGATCTGCAAGGCTCACGAGACGAGTTGCGGGCACAGTTCGCCGAGCTTGCAGGAAAAATCTTCGATGAACGTGAGCAACGCTTCGCGGAAACCAGCCAGCAGCGGCTGGGACAGTTGCTCGACCCGCTCAAGGAGCGCATCCAATCCTTTGAAAAACGTGTCGAGGAAAGCTATCAAGCCGAGGCGCGGGAACGCTTCTCCCTGGGCAAGGAGTTGGAGCGGCTGCAACAGCTGAACCTGCGCCTGAGCGATGAAGCGACCAACCTGACCCGTGCCCTCAAAGGCCAGAAGACCCAGGGTAACTGGGGCGAACTGATTCTGGAGCGGGTGCTCGAGCACGCCGGCCTGGAGAAGGGTCGCGAGTATCAGACCCAGGTCAGCCTCAAGGGCCCCGACGGCGAACGGTTCCAGCCAGACGTGCTGATTTACCTGCCCGGCGACAAGCAGGTGGTGGTGGATTCCAAGGTCAGTCTCACGGCCTATCAACAATACGTGGCCGCCGAGGACGACAGCATCGGCCAACTTGCTCTCAAGCAGCACGTGGTGTCCTTGCGGGCCCACGTCAAAGGTCTGGCCGGCAAGGATTACAAGCGCCTGGATGGTTTGCACAGCCTGGATTTCGTGTTGTTGTTCGTACCGATCGAGGCCGCATTTTCCGCCGCGCTGCAAGCCGAACCGACGCTGTTCCAGGAAGCCTTCGACCGCAACATCGTGATCGTCAGCCCAACGACGCTATTGGCGACGTTGCGGGTGATCGACAGTTTGTGGAAACAGGAACGTCAAAGTCAGAACGCCCGGGAAATCGCCGAGCGGGCAGGGTGGCTGTATGACAAGTTCGTACTGTTCATCCAGGATCTGGACGAAATTGGCAGCCGTTTGCAGCAACTGGACAAAGCCTACAGCGCTGCGCGCAACAAACTGACAGAAGGGCGCGGCAACCTGATCAGCCGCAGCGAACAACTCAAATTGCTTGGCGCCCGGGCCAGCAAAAGTCTGCCAGCCGAACTGCTCGAACGGGCCATGACGGATGTCGATGGGTTGCCAGAGTTGCCAGAAGAGACGGCAAAAAGCCAGGAGTGACGCCCGCCCTGGCTTGATCAAAGCCTATGGCAGGGCGCGTGCTTATCACAACGGTAAATGCCGACTCAACAATGCCCTCAACGCGGCCGGTTTCACCGGTTTGGCCAAATAATCCAGACCCGCCGCATGCACCTGCGCCACCGTCTCGGGGCGGCCATCGGCACTGATCACCACGCCTGGTATCGGTTCACCCATGCGGGTGCGTAACCAGGCCATCAGCTCGGTTCCAGTCTCGCCATCATCCAGATGAAAATCCACCAGGGCCAGTTGCGGTCGGCTACCCTCGTTGAGCAAACGTTCGCACTCCTGGCGGTTACGCGCCGTCCACACCTGGCAGCCCCAGCGAGTGAGCAGGCTGTTCATGCCGATCAGAATGCTGTCTTCGTTATCGATACAGAGCACCTGGGCGCCCTTTGGCAAATGACCGTTGGGTTCGGCAGCGGGCTTGGGCAAGGCCGTCTGCGCGTGGGCCAGCGGTACGCTGACGCTGAATACACTGCCGCGCCCCGGCCAGGAACGCACCCGCAAGGTGTGACCCAGCACGCGACACAGTCCGTCGGCGATCGCCAGGCCCAGGCCCAGGCCTTTTTCCGCACGGGTCTGATGGCTGTCGAGACGTTTGAACTCTTCGAAAATGATCTCCAGTTTATCTTCGGCGATGCCTGGGCCGCGATCCCACACTTCCAGGCACAATTCGCCATTGCGCCGGCGAACGCCCAGCAGGACGGGGCCCTTGGCGTAACGGAAGGCATTGGTGAGGAAGTTCTGCAGCACGCGTCGCAGTAACTTGATGTCGCTGTCGACCCGCAGTCGCGAGCCTCGCACTCGGAATTTGAGGCCTTGTTCCTGGGCCAGTACCTTGAACTCGGCGCCCAGGGTATCGAACAGTTCGTTGAGGGCAAATGGATTGCGGTCAGGGTTGATCTTGCCGTTTTCCAGGCGGGAAATGTCCAGCAGGTCGGTGATCAGGTCTTCGGCCGAGCGCAGCGAACTGTCCAAGTGGTGTACCAGTTGCCGGGCTTCGTCCGGCAAGCCGTCGTGCTGATGGGACAGCGCGGCGGAGAACAGGCGCGCGGCGTTGAGCGGCTGCATCAGGTCATGACTGACGGCCGCCAGGAATCGGGTCTTGGATTGGTAGGCCGACTCGGCGGTGCCCTTGGCTTCGGTCAGGGCCACGTTCAGTTGCGACAGCTCCCGGGTGCGTTCTGCCACCCGTTGTTCCAATCCTTCATTGGCTTCAGTCAGGGCCTGTTCGGCTTCGCGGAACGCGGTGATGTCGGTAAAACTCATGACAAAGCCGCCGCCGGGCATGGGGTTGCCGATCAGCTCGATCACCCGGCCATTGGGAAACAGCCGTTCAGAGGTGTGCGCACGGCCCTGGCGCATCCAGTGCAGGCGTCGAGCGACATGGACCTCTGCTTCGCCTGGGCCACAAAGGCCGCGCTCGGCGTTGTAGCGGATGATGTCGGCGATCGGTCGACCAACACTGATCAAACCGTCCGGATAGTTGAACAGCTCTAGGTAGCGGCGGTTCCAGGCCACCAGCCTGAGGGACTGATCGACCACGCTGATGCCCTGGGTGATGTTTTCGATGGCACCTTGCAGCAGTGCGCGGTTGAATTGCAGCACTTCCGAGGCTTCATCCGCGATTCGGACCACATCCTCCAACTGCATCTCCCGACCTTCAATCGCGGCTTTTACCACCGCGCGCGTCGACGAAGCCCCCAGCACACCCGCCAGGAGCCGTTCGGTGTGGGCGATCCATTCGCTGTCGGCATTCTGGTTTGGGTTGAAGCCTTTGCCCTGGCGGTAGGCGAAGCGAATGAAACTCTGGCGCGCCCGCTCTTCGCCAACGAAGCGCGCGGCCAGTTGCAACAGGTCATCTATGTGCACCGCCAGCATCGAGCGCGGGTTGGGGCGGGCGCTGATTTCCTGGCCGATGAAGCGTCCGGCTTGCCAGTGTTCCGACACACGGGTGCGCGACAGCACGGAGATCCAGGCAAACAGGGTGAAGTTACCGGCCAGGGATAACACGACCCCTTGGGTCAGCGGTGAAATCGGCAGGTTCAAGGGGTTGCCATGCAGCCACGCAAGCCCCGGGAAACTATTCAGCGACCAGCCCAGGCTGTGGGCCGCGATCGGCAACACCAAGGTGTAGAACCACAGGAAAATCCCCATGGCGAGGCCGGCGAACACCCCGCGGCGGTTAGCCTGTTTCCAGTACAGCGCGCCCAGCATGGCGGGTGCCAGTTGGGTTACGGCAGCGAAGGCGATCTGGCCGATGGTTGCCAGGCTCGCCGTCGACCCCAGCAGGCGGTAGCTGACATAGGCCAGCAACAGGATCACCACGATGCTCACCCGGCGAACCGACAGCATCCACTGACGAAATACTTCGAAGGGCCGCTCGGCGTTGTTGCGACGCAACAGCCAGGGCAGCAGCATGTCGTTGGAAACCATGGTGGACAACGCGACACTCGCCACGATGACCATGCCGGTGGCCGCCGAAGCGCCGCCAATGAACGCCAGCACCGCTAGCGCCGGGTGGGCCTGGGCCAAAGGCAGGCTGATGACGAACGAATCGGGTAACACCGAGTCGGGCAGCAGCATCTGCCCGGCCAGGGCGATAGGCACCACGAACAACGCAGCCAGGGCCAGGTAGGCGGGGAACACCCATTTGGCCAGGCGCAGATCCTGGGGCTCGATGTTCTCGACCACCGTCACGTGGAACTGCCGCGGCAAGCAGATGATCGCCATCATCGCTACCCCAGTCTGCACCACCATGGACGGCCAGTTGATGGTTTCTTTCCAGTATTGTTCCAGTCGCGGCGCGAGCATTGCCTGGTTGAACAGATCGTCGAATCCGTCGTAAAGGCCGAACGTGACAAAGGCGCCTACGGCAAGGAAGGCGAACAGCTTGACCAGCGATTCAAAGGCAATGGCCAGTACCATGCCCCGGTGGTGTTCGGTGGCGTCCAGGTTGCGCGTGCCAAACACGATGGTGAACAGTGCCAGGATCAGCGAAACGATCAACGCAGTGTCCTGGGCGCGAGTGCCCATGGCGTCGGCACCAGCGCCGATCAACAGGTTGACCCCGAGTACGATGCCTTTGAGCTGCAAGGCAATGTACGGCAGCACACCCACCAGGCAGATCAGGGCGACCACCACCGCCAGGGACTGGGATTTGCCATAGCGTGCGGCGATGAAGTCGGCGATGGAGGTGATGTTTTCCTGCTTGCTGATCATCACCATCTTCTGCAGGACCCACGGTGCCAGCACCAGCAACAGGATCGGCCCGAGGTAAATCGGCAGGAATGACCAGAGTTGTTCGGCAGCCTGGCCCACCGCGCCAAAAAATGTCCAGCTGGTGCAGTACACTGCCAGCGACAGGCTGTAGACCCACGCCCGCACCCGAGGGGGCAACGGTGTGCTGCGCCGGTCGCCGTAGAAGGCGATGGCGAACAGGATGGCCATATAGGCCAGGGCAACAACGGCGATCAGTCCGCTGGACAACGACATGGAAGCTCCTGAACGAAAGACCCCGGGGGCAGGGCCCGGCAGAACAGTCTCGCATGCCCGCTCGGGTTCGTCAGTGTCGACCAAGGTCGAGGCGTGTCGAGGGGTCGAGGTTTGCGCCCAGCGTTGGGTCATGGAGTGTTCTGGCTGGCCGCCATCGCGAGCAGGCTCGCTCCCACATTGGGTCTGTGGTGAACCAACATTTGTGTTCACCGAGAATCCAGTGTGGGAGCGAGCCTGCTCGCGATGGCGGTATTACTGGGTCAACGCGATATCCACCAACCGATACAACTCCTCAACCGCCAACGGCGCGGTGGCAAAGAGGATGCGAAACACCGTCGGCGCGACCACCACATTGATCAGTCGCTCGACCCCTGGGTTTGGCTCGTCGGGATAGCGATCCAGGATGGTCTGCAACTGGCCACTGAGGATTGCCACGCAATAGCCCGGCGTCGCGCAGGCCTGGATGTCACGCATCATGTCGCGACCGGGCTCGGAGCTCATTTCGTCCAGGTACTGTTCGGCCCAGGCGCGAAGATCCCCACGCAGGCTGCCGGTGTCCAGCGGTGCGCTGTCCGGGCGCATACGGGCAATCGCGACGTCGCCCAGCAATGCCGGCAGGTCGCCCCAACGCCGGTAAATGGTGGACGGGGTTACGCCTGCGCGGGCCGCGATTTGCGGCACGGTCAGGCTGGCGCGGTCTTGCTCCTGGAGCAGGCTGCGAACCGCCGAATGAATCGACTCTTGTACCCGGGCGCTTCTGCCGCCGGGGCGTAAACCTTCTTTAATAGCCATGGATCGGACCTTAACACAAAGAATTTGCTTTAAGCGCGCGTCGATAGCACACTCTGCAAAAGCAAAAAATTAGCTTTTGTGGATCGCCCTGTGGAGTGTGCCCATGTCCCGTTCAGCTTCGACCCGTGCCAGTCTGATATTCCTGGCGATCACCCTGCTCGGTTTCCTCGCTGCGTCCAGCGCGCCAACCCCGCTGTATCACCTCTATCAGGAACAACTGCAGTTCTCCTCTGGGGTCCTGACGCTGATTTTCGGCGTGTACGCGTTCAGTCTGTTAGCGGCTTTGCTGACCGTGGGTTCGCTGTCGGATTATCTGGGACGCAAACCAGTGATTTTCGTCGCGCTGTTGCTCAACATGCTGGCGATGCTGCTGTTTATCAACGCCAACAGTATTGCCTGGTTGATCGGTGCACGGTTGATTCAGGGTTTCGCCACCGGCATGGCCACCAGTGTGCTTGGCGCGGCCTTGCTGGACTTCGATCGTCGGCAAGGCCCGCTGATCACCAGCGTCGCGCCCTTGCTGGGCATGGCTTGCGGAGCGTTCGGCTGCGGCATGTTGGCCGAGTTCGCGCCGTTGCCCCTGCAACTGACGTACTGGATTTTGCTGGGGTTGTTTCTGATCCAGGCCATTTACCTCTGGTTTTTGGCCGAGAGCGTCAGTCCGCAGCCAGGTGCCTGGCAATCCTTGCGCCCTACCTTGCATGTGCCGATCCAGGCACGGCGCGCCTTGTGGCTGATACTGCCCTTGAACCTGGTGGCCTGGGCAGTGGGCGGTTTCTACTTGTCACTGGCGCCGTCATTGGTGCGGGCCGCAACCGGAACCACCTCCAACTTGATTGGCGGGGCGCTGGTGGCGGTGCTGACGCTCACCGGAGCGTTGAGCATCTACACGCTGCGCAATCAGGTGGCGGACAAAATGCTGCGCCTGGCCGCCAGCCTGTTGCTGGTCGGTCTGGCGCTGGTATTGATCGCAGTGCACGCTGCCAGCTTGCCGTTGTTCTTCGTCGGTACGCTGGTCACCGGCAGCGGGTTTGGCGCAGGCTTTCTGGGGGCATTGCGCAGCATTATGCCGTTGGCCTTGCCCCATGAGCGGGCTGGGTTGATGTCAGCGTTTTATGTCCTCAGTTACCTGGCTTTCAGCCTGCCGTCGCTGCTGGCGGGGAGCCTGACCCGGGTGTTCGGGTTGATCCCGACCACCGATGGCTTTGGCGCGGTGTTGATTGTGCTGGCGACGGTTGCCTTGCTGGGTCTGTCGCGTCAGGCGCGGCCATCGCCTGGTTTGAGTTAGTCTTGGCACCTCTGCGTTTTCTTTGGGGCGATCTCTGTTGAACATCATCCGCAGCAAATCCTTTACCGGCGACCGCGCCTGGGCGGCGCTGGATATCGCCAACATGAACGGTATCACCACGCGCCTGCACTGGACCGATCAGCCCTACAAATGGCACATCAACGAGGGGCAGGAAGTGTTCGTGGTGCTCGATGGGCAAGTGCAGATGTGCTATCGGCAAGACGGTGTCGAAAAAGATACGTTGCTGAGTGCGGGGGATATTTTCTATGCCTCGGTGGGCACCGAACATGTGGCCAAGCCATTGGGAGAGGCGAGAATTCTGGTGATCGAGACCGAGGGCAGCGTCTGATAAATATTTGTGGAATAGATAATGTATAGAGATATTACCCGTTATATAGATATTCGATTTGAATCTAGCATGGCGCTATCTCATCCGAGAGCAGGAGTTCGCCATGCCATGCTGTGCTGCACCAAACCGTTTGCGTCCACTCAGTCATTTGCCCAGGCCATTGGAAGTCATTCGCCAGTTCACGCCTAACTGGTTTGCTGTCGTCATGGGCACCGGCGTATTGGCCCTGGCCCTGGCGCAATGGCCGGGGGATGTCCCGGGCCTGCGCAACCTGGCTGAAGGGTTGTGGCTGTTCAATATCCTGTTGTTCGTGTTGTTTGCCGGGCTGTACACCGCCCGTTGGGTGCTGTTCTTCGACGAGGCCCGGCGGATTTTCGGTCATTCAACGGTATCGATGTTTTTCGGCACCATTCCCATGGGGCTGGCGACCCTCATCAATGGCTTGTTGGTATTTGGTCTGCCGCGTTGGGGCGAGGGCGTGGTGCCGTTGGCGGAAACGTTGTGGTGGATCGACGTGGCGATGTCCCTGGCCTGTGGCGTGCTGATTCCGTTTTTGATGTTCACCCGTCAGGAACACCGGATCGACCAGATGACCGCCGTGTGGCTATTGCCGGTGGTGGCGGCCGAAGTCGCTGCCGCCAGTGGCGGCTTGTTGGCACCGCACTTGGCAGACGCCCATTCGCAACTGGTGATGCTGGTCACCAGCTACATTCTCTGGGCATTTTCCCTACCTGTTGCGTTCAGCATCCTGACGATTCTGCTGCTGCGCATGGCCTTGCACAAACTGCCCCACGAAAACATGGCCGCCTCAAGTTGGCTGGCCCTTGGCCCGATCGGGACCGGTGCCCTGGGCATGTTGTTGCTGGGAGGCGATGCGCCGCTGATTTTTGCCGCCAATGGCTTGCCGGGCCTGGGCGAAGTCGCCGCCGCCTTGGGGGTGGTGGCCGGTATCACCCTGTGGGGGTTCGGGTTCTGGTGGATGCTGATGGCGCTGTTGATCACCGCACGGTATTTGCGCACGGGCATCCCGTTCAACCTCGGGTGGTGGGGCTTTACCTTCCCCTTGGGCGTGTATGCGCTGGCGACCCTGAAGCTGGCGAGCTTGCTGAGCCTGGGTTTTTTCACCGTGTTCGGTTGTGTGCTGGTGGCGATGCTGGCAGTGATGTGGCTGATCGTCGGCCGGCGCACAGTGCTCGGCGCCTGGCACGGTGAGCTGTTCGTGTCGCCGTGCATTGCCGGGCTGGCGAAATAATCGTTAAAGACAGGTAATGTGTGGCCTGGATCGGAAAACCTCATTCCAATAAGCGACCACGCCACTCAGGAACATGGAAGATGAGTCACCCCTCGCAGTTCACCTTGCTCCGCACGCGGCGTTTCCTGCCGTTTTTCATCACGCAGTCCCTGGGCGCGTTCAACGACAACGTGTTCAAGCAATCGCTGATCCTGGCGATTCTCTATCGGCTGACCATCGAGGGCGACCGTTCGATCTGGGTCAATCTGTGTGCGCTGCTGTTTATCTTGCCGTTCTTCCTGTTCTCGGCACTGGCGGGGCAGTTTGGGGAAAAATTCGCCAAGGATGCGTTGATACGTCTGATCAAACTTGGCGAAATCGTCATCATGGCCATCGGCGCGGTGGGGTTTCTGTTCGATCACTTGTGGTTGATGCTGGCGGCGCTGTTCGCCATGGGCACTCAGTCGGCGCTGTTCGGGCCGGTGAAATATTCGATCCTGCCGCAAGCCCTGCGCGAAGACGAATTGGTCGGCGGCAATGGCCTGGTGGAGATGGGCACCTTCCTGGCGATCCTCATCGGCACCATCGGCGCCGGGATCATGATGTCCTCGGTGCATTACGCGCCGGTGGTGGCGACTTCGATTGTCGTTATCGCCGTGCTTGGTTACCTGGCGAGTCGCGGCATTCCGCGGGCGGCGGCGGCCTCGCCGCAGATGCGCCTGAACTGGAACATTTTCAGCCAGTCCTGGGCCACCCTCAAGCTGGGCCTGGGACAAACCCCGGCGGTGTCCCGCTCCATTGTCGGCAACTCGTGGTTCTGGTTTGTCGGAGCGATTTATCTGACGCAGATCCCGGCCTACGCCAAGGACTGGATGCACGGTGATGAAACCGTGGTGACCTTGATCCTGACGGTGTTCTCGGTGGGGATCGCCCTGGGTTCGATGCTGTGCGAGAAGTTATCCGGGCGTAAAGTCGAAATTGGCCTGGTGCCGTTCGGCTCGTTCGGCCTGACCGTGTTTGGGCTGCTGTTGTGGTGGCATTCCGGTGGAATTCCCGGCAGCGTCGACGGCTATGGCTGGCTTGAAGTGCTCGGTTTCGGCCACGCCTGGCTGGTGCTGATCGACATCCTCGGGCTCGGTGTATTTGGTGGTTTCTACATCGTGCCGCTGTATGCCCTGATTCAGTCGCGCACCGCCGAGAATGAGCGAGCGCGGGTCATCGCTGCCAACAACATTCTCAACGCCTTATTCATGGTGGTTTCGGCGATTGTCTCCATTGTCCTGCTGGGCCTGCTGGAGCTGTCGATTCCCCAGCTGTTCCTGGTGGTGTCGCTGCTGAACATTGGCGTGAACACCTACATCTTCAAAATCGTCCCTGAATTCAGCATGCGTTTCATGATCTGGCTGCTGAGCCATTCCATGTACCGCGTGGAACATCGCAACCTGGATGCGATTCCCGATGAAGGCGCCGCGTTGCTGGTCTGCAACCACGTGTCCTTCGTCGATGCCTTGCTGATCGGCGGCGCGGTGCGTCGGCCGATTCGCTTCGTGATGTACTACAAGATCTACAACCTGCCGGTGCTCAACTTCATCTTTCGCACCGCCGGGACGATTCCGATTGCCGGGCGCCAGGAAGATATCCATATCTACGAAAGCGCCTTTACACGCATCGCTCAATACCTGCAGAACGGCGAGTTGGTGTGCATCTTCCCCGAAGGAAAGTTGACGGCCGATGGTGAGATCAATGAGTTCAAGGGCGGACTGACGCGCATTCTTCAGGAAACACCGGTGCCGGTGATTCCCTTGGCGTTGCAGGGATTGTGGGGCAGTTTCTTCAGTCGTGACCCGAACAAGGGACTTTTTCGCCGGTTGTGGTCGCGGGTGACGCTGGTGGCGGGGCCGGCGGTCGCCGTTGAGGTGGCGGAACCGGCGAAGTTGCAGGCGTTGGTGGGGGAGTTGCGCGGGGCTGTCAGGTAGGCTCAAAAACCTTGTGGGGAGCAGCACCTGTGGGAGCAAAGCTCCCACAGGTATTCCAGTCCTGCTGGTGAACTCAGGTGCTGACTTTAAGTCCGATCAACCCGGCAACGATCAATGCCACACTGGCCAGCCGAACCAGCGCCATGGATTCACCAAACAGAATGATCCCGGCAATCACCGTGCCCACGGCCCCGACACCGGTCCAGATGGCATAGGCCGTGCCCAGGGGCAGTTCCTTCATCGCAAGGCCCAGCAGGCCAAGGCTGATGGCCATGGCCGCAACGGTCAATGCGGTAGGGAGCGGGCGGCTGAAGCCGTCGGTGTACTTCAGGCCGACAGCCCAACCGACTTCGAACAGGCCGGCAAAAAACAGAATGATCCAGGACATCACACACCTCCATCGATGGATGGGGTCGTCCCCGGATTTAGGTCGATCGAGTGGCGGGGTCGTCCCCGCGATGGGCCTATAGATTGCCCATTATTGACCACTCGATCAAGTCTGCCTTTCAGTCCGCCGCTTGGCGGGCGAGCAGTTCACGGTCCTGCTTTTCGCTCATACGGCGGAAATATGTCGAGAGCAGGGCCCCGGAAATATTGTGCCAGACGCTGAACAGCGCGCTGGGCACCGCCGCCAGCGGCGAGAAATGCGCACTGGCCAAGGCCGCGCCCAGACCGGAATTCTGCATGCCCACCTCCAGCGACAAAGTCTTGCGCTGGGCCAGCGGCAAACCGAACAGGCGACCGGTGAAGTAACCCAGCAGGTAACCGAAGCTGTTATGCAGCATCACGATGGCCATGATCAGCAGGCCGGACTCGGCGATTTTCGCCTGACTGGCCGCCACGACCGCCGCAACAATGATCACGATGCTCACGACGGAGATCAGCGGCAGCACTTCCACCGCGTGACGAACCCGATCACCCAACAGGCGCTGAGCAACGATGCCCAGCACGATAGGCAGCAGTACGATCTGCAGGATCGACCAGAAAAGCGCCGAGAACGACACCGGCAACCAGGCCGACGCCAGCAGCCAGATCAGCGCAGGCGTCAGCAAAGGCGCGAGCAGGGTGGTGATGGCTGAAAGCGACACGGCCAAAGCCAGGTCTCCACGGGCCAACCAGGTCATGACGTTGGAGGAAGTGCCGCTCGGGCAGCAACCCACCAGAATCACCCCGACGGCAATCTCCGGTGGCAGGCTGAATACTTGGCAAAGTAACCACGCCACACCGGGCATGATTACAAATTGTGCAATCACCCCCAGAACCACGCGTCCTGGATGCCGGCCCACTTCGGCAAAATCTTCCAGCTTGAGCGCCAGGCCCATGCCGAACATCACCAACCCGAGCAAGGGGACGATGGCGACTTTCAGGTCGACGAACCACTGCGGCAGCAAGAATGCCAGCACGGCAAAAAACAGCACCCAGTAAGCGAAGGTATTGCCGACAAAACGACTCAATGCAGCCAGTGCACGCATGACCTGATCCTTATTATTAAGTGCAACATACAGAACCCCTGTGGGAGCGGGCTTGCTCGCGAAGGCGATGTGTCAGCTAACAAATAGGCCATCTGATACACCGCCTTCGCGAGCAAGCCCGCTCCCACAGGTGGGAAGGTTTGTTAGATCCCCTGAGGCATCTCTTCACCACCCAGCGCCTCGACCAGCGCCGGCAGGAACTCACCAAACGTCAACATCATCAACGTGAAGCTGGCGTCCAGTTGGCCGAGGGCCTCGTCGCCGCCGTCCTGTTCCGCCTGGTCCTGCAGCAGGTCTTCGAATTTCAGGCGCTTGACCACCATTTTGTCGTCGAGCACGAAAGACAACTTGTCTTGCCAGGCCAGGGACAGTTGGGTCACCACCTTGCCAGTGTTCAAGTGCAGCTGGATTTCGTCGCTGGTCAAGTCCTGGCGCTTGCAGCGCACAATGCCGCCATCTTCGTGGGTGTCGCGCAGCTCGCATTCATCCAGCACGAAGAAGTCGTCGGCAGCTTTCTGAGTCTTGACCCAGTCGGTCATGATGGCAGTGGGGGCCGTTTTCACTGTCAGTGGCCGCACCGGCAGCGAGCCGAGGACTTCACGCAGGGTAGAGAGCAGGTCTTCGGCGCGTTTCGGGCTGGCGGAGTTGACCAGGATCAGACCTTGTTTCGGCGCGATAGCGGCGAAGGTGGACGAGCGACGAATGAACGCGCGAGGCAGGAACGCCTGGATGATTTCATCCTTGAGCTGGTCCCGTTCCTTTTTATAGACCTTGCGCATTTGCTCGGCTTCGATCTCTTCGACTTTTTCCTTCAGGGCATCGCGTACGACGCTGCCTGGCAGGATGCGTTCTTCCTTGCGTGCGGCGATCAGCAGGAAGTCCTGGCTGATGTGCACCAAAGGCGCGTCTTCACCTTTACCGAACGGCGCGACGAAACCGTAAGTGGTCAACTCCTGGCTTGCACATGGACGTGCCAGTTTGCTGGCCAGTGCAGTTTCCAACGCCTCGGCATCAAAAGGCAGATCTTGGGTCAGGCGATAGATAAGCAGGTTCTTGAACCACATGGGGTGAGTCTCTCCTTTATACAAAGGGGGGCATTATTCTCTTCGCGGGGCCATAGGCCAACCCTTCGCTAAGCCTTTGGAAGGCCTGAAAAAATTAAAGTAAAAAGTGCTTGCCAGCTTTGAGGACGCTCCGTAGAATGCGCGCCACACCGAAAGCGAAGGGTGATTAGCTCAGCTGGGAGAGCGTCTGCCTTACAAGCAGAATGTCGGCGGTTCGATCCCGTCATCACCCACC